>NZ_JAKZHU010000001.1:1598813-1918576 GCF_022568795.1 Arsenicicoccus dermatophilus
AGCGCTCGATCGGCCTGCCCGCCACCGAGAGCAGCCGGTCACCGGGCTCGATGCCGGCCTGGACCGCCGGGGTCGGCCGGTCCTGGTCGGTGCACGGGGTGGTGGTGTCGGCACCCGCCGGGCGCACGCATTGCTGGATCGACCCGACGCGAGCGCCGCGGTCCACGGGGATGCCGTAGCCCACCATCACCCCGCCGACGAGGACGGTGGCGATCAGCAGGTTCATCAGCGGGCCGCCGGTCATCACCAGGATCTTCTGCCAGGTGCGCAGCTTGTAGAACACGCGGTTCTCGTCGCCCGGCTGGATCTCCTCCATCGACTGGGCGCGGGCGTCGTCGATGAGGGCGCCGACCCGCCCGGTGCCCGAGGGCCGCAGGTGGCGCTCGTCCTCCCCGGCTCGCTTGGGCGGGAACATGCCGATCATCTTGACGTAGCCGCCGAGCGGGATCGCCTTGAGGCCGTACTCCGTCTCGCCGCGCCGCCGGGCCCACACGGTCGGCCCGAAGCCGATCATGTACTGCGGGCACTTGACGCCGAAGGTCTTGGCAGGCAGCAGGTGCCCGATCTCGTGCAGGGCGATCGAGGCTCCGACGCCGACAGCGACGAAGAGGATGCCGAGGATCGTCGAGAGCACGGTCATGCGGTTTCCTTGCCGGTCGGGTCGGGGCAGCCGTGGTGCGGCGCGAGCCCCAGGATCTCGCGGGTGCGGGTGCGCGCCCAGCGCTCGGCCCGCAGCACAGCCACAACGTCCAGATCGACCGGGTTGTTCCCGAGATTGCCGACCGTCTCGTCGCCCGCGTTGTGCTCGTCCACGACCCGCTCCACGGTGTCCACGATGTCCAGGAAGCCGATCCGCCGGTCGTGGAAGGCCTCCACGCACTCCTCGTTGGCCGCGTTGTAGACCGCGGGATAGGTGCCCCCCGCCTCCCCCACGCGGTAGGCCAGCGGCACGGCCCGGAAGGCCTCGCGGTCCAGGGGCTGGAACTCGAAGGTTCGCGGCACGCTCCAGTCGTAGGCCGGCGCGGCGCCGGGCACCCGGTCCGGCCAGGCGAGCCCCAGCGCGATCGGGATGAGCATGGTGGGCGGGCTCGCCTGCAGCAGCGTGGACCCGTCGGTGAACTCCACCATGGAGTGCACGTCGCTGGTCGGGTGCACCACGACCTCGATCCGGTCGAAGCCGATCCCGAAGAGCAGGTGCGCCTCGATCACCTCGAGCCCCTTGTTGACCAAGGTGGCGGAGTTGGTGGTGACGACGCGGCCCATGTCCCAGGTCGGGTGGGCCAGGGCCTGCTCGGGCGTGACCTGCGCCAGCACCGCCCTCGGCATACCGCGGAAGGGACCGCCGCTCGCCGTCACCACGAGCCGCCGGGCCTCCTCGGCGCGCCCGCCGCGCAGGCACTGGGCCAGGGCGCTGTGCTCGGAGTCGACGGGCACGATCTGGCCGGGTGCCGCGGCCCGGGTGACGACCGGGCCGCCGACGATCAGCGACTCCTTGTTGGCCAGGGCCAGGGTGCTGCCCGCCTCCAGGGCCGCCAGCGTGGGCCGCAGCCCGATGGAGCCGGTGATCCCGTTCAGCACCACGTCGGCGCCGTGCGCGGCCACCTCGGTGGAGGCGTGCTCGCCCACCACGACCTGCGGGTCGTATGCCGGAAGGCCCGCCTCATCGGCCGCGGACCGCAGCGCGGCCCGCACCTGGTCGGCGTCCCCGCGGGCGACGCCGACCAGCTCGGCCCGCAGCAGCACCGCCTGCCGGGCGAGCAGGTCGAGCTGCCCGCCTCCCGCGGAGAGCGCGGTCACCGTGAAGCGGTCCGGGTTGCGGGTGACGATGTCGATCGCCTGGGTGCCGATGGAGCCGGTCGAGCCGAGCAGCGCCACGGTGCGGTGGCCCTCGGGCAGGACGTGGGGGCTCGATGAGGTCTGCGTCACGGGGCCAGTGTCCATCATCGGGACAGCAGGGCGGACTAGGGTGGTGCGTGGTTCACGAGCACGCCATCGACCCAGAGAGAAGGTCCTCCCGACCATGGCCAAGGACAACACCGGGCTCAGCCTCGGTTACCGCATCATGTGGCAGCTTCGCTACCTGGGGGTGTCGGTCTTCGGTCCCGCGCAGCTCGACCCGGACAACGACCCCAAGGACAACCTGATCAGGGAGCGCCGGCGCAAGGTGGCCGCGGCGCACGCGGCGGCCGGCACCACCCCCAAGGGCTGACGCGGGTCGTCGACGGGCCGCCGCCGGCCACGCGCACGACTGCTGCCGCCGGCACCAGGATCGACCGGGCTCTCGCCCAGGGTTCGTCCGTGGTGCCGGCGGCAGCGGCTTGTTCAGCGGCCGGGCGTCAGGCCTGCAGCGCCGCGCCGATCTTGTCGATCACGGCCTGCTCCGCGGGGGCCACGCCGTCGGCGGCATCGGCGACCTTGGCGCAGGCGGCGAGGACGACCTGGCGGTAACCCTGCGCCTGGGCCGGCGCGGCGGTGCTCAGAGCGGTCATCGCCGCCTGCAGGTCGGCGAGCACCCGGGCCTCGACCTCCTCCGGGGAACCGGTGGGCGGCTTGGGCAGACCGCCGGTGCCGGCCAGCAGCTCGCGCACGTCGGCGGGAGCGGCGGCGAGCTCCTGGGAGCCCGCCATGGACTCGCGGAACATCGACAGGAAGCCCGGGTCGGCCTTGGACACCAGCGCGATGGCACCGAACGCGCCGTTGCGGATCTGCTCGCGCTGCTCGTCGGTCAGGGTGGGAGCGGTGTTGTCGGTCATGCCTTCCCGGTTACCCCAGCTCCGCCGGTCGTATGCCGGGCGTCCACCCCACCCGGCTCCCCCGTCACCCGGCCACCCGGCTCCCCCCCCACCCGGCCACCCGGCTCCCCCCTCACCCGGCCACCCGGCCACCTGGGGCCAGGCAGGCCCCGTGGCACGTTCAAAGAGGCCGCATAACGTACCTTCCGGGGCCAGCCTGGCCCCGAGGAGCTGAGCGGGGTCGAGCCGCGCGGGGTCGAGCTGAGCGGGGCGGGAAGAGGCCGGGGTGTGACCGGATGGGCGGCTCGGGGCGGGTGTCGAGCGATCGGGGCTGGCGCGTGGCCGGGGCGCTCCGCGAGGCGGAGGTAGGCCGTGTCGGCTCAGCCGCGGCGGCGCCCCAGCGTCTGCGCCCCGACCACGCAGACCACGGCGAGCAGGAACATCGCGATCCCGATGACGTTGGCCTCGGCGGGGATCCCGCGCAGGTAGGCCGTGTAGACGTACGTGGGGAAGGTCTGCACCTCCCCCGACACGAAGGTCGTGATGATCACGTCGTCGAAGCTCAGCGCGAAGGACAGCAGCGCCGCCCCGGCGACCCCGGGCAGGATCGTCGGCAGCGTCACCCGGGCGAAGGTCGCCCACGGCCCGGCATACAGGTCGGCGGCCGCCTCCTCCAGCCGCGGGTCGAGCGACTGCAGCCGCGCCCGCACCGTGACGACCACGAAGCTCAGGCAGAACATCACGTGGCTGAGGACCACCGTCCACCAGCCCAGCTGGAGCCCCGCGCGCGCGAAGCCCTGGACGAAGATCGTCAGCAGCGAGGCCCCCAGCACGACCTCGGGCGTGGCCATCGGCAGCAGCACGAGCAGCTCGACGAGCCCGCGCCCGCGGAACCGGCCTCGGGCCAGTGCGAGCGCGAGCATGGTGCCGAGCACGGTGGCGACGGCCGTGGCGACCAGCCCGACCTGCACCGAGGTGCCGAGGGCCTCGCACACGCCCGGTGCGCCGCAGGGGTCGCGCCAGTGGTCGAGGGTGGGTCGACCGGACCAGGAGATGTTGGACTTCGTGTAGGAGTTGAACGAGAACACGAAGGTGTAGGCGATCGGCAGGAAGAGGTAGGCGAGCACCAGCCCGGCCACGGCCGGCACCACCAGGTCGGCGGCGCGGCGCGGGGTGCGGGTCGCGCTCCCCGGGCGTGGGCGGGGCGCGGGGCTCATACCAGCTCCTGGGTGCCGTAGCGCCGCACGTAGCCGGTGACGAGCGCCAGGATCAGCGCCATGAGCGTGAACGACAGTGCCGCGGCGGTGGGATAGCCGCCGATGACGCGGAAGAACTCCGCGTTGATGGCGTTGCCGACCATCGAGGTGCCGCGATCCGCGCCGAGCAGGTCGACGTTGACGTAGTCGCCCGCCGCCGGGATGAAGGTCAGCAGCGTCCCGGCGACGATGCCGGGCATCGCGAGCGGGACCGTGACCAGCCGGAAGGTCTGCCACGGGGTGGCGTAGAGGTCGCCCCCGGCGGCGATCAGGGCCGGGTCGACGCGCTCCAGGGAGGCGTAGAGCGGCAGCAGCATGAACGGCAGGAAGGTGTAGGTCAGCCCCAGCACGACGGCCACCCAGGTCTCGGTGAGGTGCCCGCCGGGCAGCAGGTGCAGCGCCCGCAGTCCCCGGGCGAGCGGCGCGTCGTCGGCGAGGATCTGCCGCCAGGCCACGGTGCGCAGGATGAACGACGTGAAGAAGGGCGCCACCACGAGCACCATGAGCAGGCCCCGCCACCGACCGGCCCGGAAGACCATGGTCCAGGCGAGCGGGAAGGCCAGGACCAGGCACAGCAGGGTCGCCAGCGCCGCGTGCAGGAAGGACCGGCCGAGCTGGGGGGCGAAGGTCGTCAGGGCGTGGGCATAGTTGCCCACGTTGACGTCCCGGTAGTAGTACCCCGGGTGGCCCGGGTAGTCCGACTGCAGGCTGACGCTCGCGAGCTGGACCAGTGGGGCGACGAAGAACACCGCCAGCCACAGGATCCCGGGCAGGACCAGCAGGTATGCCGAGCGCCTGCTCACGAGCGCGGGTCCCCCGCGCCGCGCGGCGCGACGCCCACCGTGGCCCCGCCGGGGCCGGCCCCGAGGTCGGACGACGCTCGTTCCTCGGCGGCGATCTCGGCGAGGTCGACGACGTCGGCGGACAGGCCGGCCAGCGGGTCGTCGTCCCCGGGCAGCGTGAAGCTGTGCCGCAGGTCCCACGCGATGGTCACCTGGTCGCCGGGTCGCGCGGTGCTCTCGACGTCGACGTTCTGCTCGTAGACCGTCCACGCGCCGGCGCCGGGCACGTCGACGAGGTACTGCGTGGCGACCCCGGTGAAGGACACGTCGCGGACGGTGGCGCGGGTGAGGGCGTTGGCGACGGACTTCTTGCGGACCTTGTCGCCCGCGGCCACCACGCGGACCTTCTCCGGGCGGACGCCGAGCAGCACGCGACGGGCGTCCTGCGCCGCGGTGCGCGAGCGCAGCACCCGCACCCGCTGGCCGGCGAGCTCGAGGACGAGCAGGTCGCCCTCGGCGCCGACGACCCTGGCCGGGGCGAGGTTGGACTGGCCGAGGAAGTTGGCGACGAAGCTCGTCCGCGGCAGGTCGTAGAGCTCGGCGGGGGCGCCCAGCTGCTCGATCTGCCCGTCGCGCATGACCGCCACCGAGTCGGCCATGCTCATGGCCTCCTCCTGGTCGTGCGTCACGTGGACGAAGGTCAGCCCGGTGGCCGACTGCAGCCGTTTGAGCTCGACCTGCATCTGGCGGCGCAGCTTGAGGTCGAGCGCGCCGAGCGGCTCGTCGAGGAGCAGCACCTCGGGACGGTTGACGACGGCTCGGGCCACGGCGACCCGCTGCTGCTGGCCGCCGGACAGCTGGGCGGGGCGTCGGTCCGCCATACCACCCATCTCGACCAGGGCGAGGGCCTCGCGCACCTGCTCGGCGACGACCTCGCGCGGCAGCCGGCGCCGGCGCGGTCCGAAGGCCACGTTGTCGGCGACGGACAGGTGCGGGAAGAGCGCGTACGACTGGAAGACGGTGTTGACGGGCCGTCGGTGGGGACGCAGCGCGGTGACGTCGCGCTCGCCGATGAGCACCCTTCCCTCGTCCGGCTGCTCCAGGCCCGCGACCATGCGCAAGGTGGTGGTCTTGCCGCAGCCGGAGGGGCCGACGAGGGCGAAGAAGGTGCCCTGCGGGACGACCAGGTCCAGCCCGTCGACGGCGGTGTGCCGCCCGAAGCGTCGGGTCAGCCCCACCAGGCGCAGGTCGCCGGTCGGGCCGTCCTCGCCGCGGGGGGCGGCCGCCTCCGGCTGTCGGGTGCGTCGGAGCATCACTGGCCCACCACCTTGGTCCACATCGCGGCGTAGTCCGCCTCTTCCTGGGGGTCCAGCGCGCGGAACACGCTGGTCTGCGTGGCGAGGAAGTCCGCGGTCGGGAAGATCAGCGGGTCCGCCACGAGCTCGGGGTCGACCTTCTCCATGGCCTTCTGGGCGCCTGCGACGGGGCAGATGTAGCTCACCCAGGCGGCCACCTGGGCGGCGATCTCCGGCTGGTAGTACCAGTCCAGGAGCCGCTGGGCGTTGCGGCGGTGCGGGCTGGTGGCCGGGATGATGGCGTTGTCGCTCCACAGCATCCCGCCCGAGTCGGGCACGACGAAGGTCCAGTGCTCGTTGCCGGTCTCGGCGCGCAGGGTGGCGATGTCGCCGCTCCACACCATCCCGGCGAGGGCGTTGCCGCTCTTGAGGTCCTCGACGTACGAGTTGCCCTTGACCCGGCGGATCTGGCCGCTGCTCAGCTGCCGGTCGACGACCTCGACGGCGGCGGTGACCTGGTCGTGGCCGAAGGCCTTGGCCGGGTCGACGCCTTGGGCCCGCATGATCAGCCCGAGGGTGTCGCGCCACTCGGACAGGGCGACCACCTTGCCCTTGAGGTCGGGGCGCCAGAGGTCGGCCACCGCCTCGAGGGGCCGGACCTTGCTGGCGTCGTAGCCGATGCCGGTCAGACCCGACTGCCACGGCAGCGAGTGCTGGCGGCCGGGGTCGAAGGGGGCGTCCATCAGGGCGGGCAGGACGTTGCCGGCGTGGGGCATCCGGATCAGCTCGAGCGGCTGGACCAGGTCCTGGGCGATCACCCGGTTGACCATCCAGTCCGAGAGCACGACCAGGTCACGGCCGATGTCCTGGCCGGCGCGGACCTGGGGGGCGATCTTGTTGACGTAGAGGTCGTTGTCGTCGATCTCCTCCACGTACGTCGCGCGGATCCCGGTGGCTCTGACGAAGGCGTCCAGGGTCGGGAAACGCCTGGTCCGTTCGTCCTGGTCGAGGTACTGCGTCCAGTTCGCGAAGCGCACGACCCGGTCGGTGGCCGAGCGGTCGGCGGGCAGGGCCCGGGTGGTGCGGACGGACGCGGGCGGCTCTGGCGGGGCGCACGCGGCGAGGAGGGCTGCCCCTGCGGCCGATCCCAGAAGTCCCCGCCGGGTGATCGAGGGGCGGGTGCGGTGCTGGTGGGTCGGGCTGCCGGCCACGGCCGGGTGGGGGCGAGCGCGCAATAAAGGACCTCCGACTGGGCCCGGGCGGGCGCCGGGCTAAGACACGTCGGCCCGGCCGTCGTCGGTCCGACCGCCAGGCAACCTGCCAGAGGCTAGCAGCGTGTCGCGGACCTGGCCTGCCGGTCCGCCCGGGGTCGCCTCAGCGGCGGGGCCGACCACCCGTATGGCGATCGGCCCCGCGCCTGATCGTGACGTCTCTCCACGATCGGTGATGACTGCTGGTGACGGCCCAGGTCCGCGTCACTGCTTGCGCTGGAGCACCGCCGTGAGCGCGTCGAGGACGCCGCGGTCCTCGATCGTGGAGGGCACCTGGGCCTCCTGGCCGTCGGCGATCTGCCGCATGGTCTTGCGCAGGATCTTGCCGGATCGCGTCTTGGGCAGCCCGTCCACGATGTCCACGCGGTTGAGCGCGGCCACGGCGCCGACCTCTTCGCGCACCCGCTGCACCAGCTCCTTGCGCAGCTGCTCCTGGGCCTGCTCGGTCGAGGCGTCCACCCCGGACTTGAGCATCACCAGAGCCCGCGGGATCTGCCCCTTGAAGGAGTCGGCGACGCCGATGACCGCGCACTCGGCAACCGAGGGGTGGCCCGCCAGGGCCGCCTCGATGGCCCCCGTGGACAGGCGGTGGCCGGCGACGTTGAGGACGTCGTCGGTGCGGCCCATGACGTAGATGTAGCCGTCCTCGTCGATGTAGCCGCCGTCACCGGTGAGGTAGTAGCCGTCGAAGGCCGACAGGTAGCTGGACACATAGCGCTCGTCGTCCTGCCACAGCGTCGGCAGCGTGCCGGGCGGCATGGGCAGCTTGATGACGATCGCGCCCTCGGTGCCCGGCGGCACCGGCCGGCCCTGGTCGTCGAGCACCTGCACGTCGTAGCCGCACACCGCGGTCGAGGGCGAACCCGGCTTCACGGGCAGGTCCTCGATGCCGCGCGGGTTCGACGCGATCGGCCAGCCGGTCTCGGTCTGCCACCAGTTGTCCACCACCGGCTTGCCCGTCTTGTCGTGGGCCCAGTGGTAGGTGTCCGGGTCGAGCCGCTCGCCGGCCAGGAAGACGGTCCGCAGCGAGGAGATGTCGTAGTCCGCGAGCAGCATCGCCTCCGGGTCGTCCTTCTTGATCGCCCGGAAGGCCGTCGGTGCCGTGAAGAGCGCGCTCGCGCCATAGTCCTGCACGATCCGCCAGAAGGCCCCGGCGTCGGGGGTGCCCACGGGCTTGCCCTCGTAGACGATCGTCGTGGCGCCGGTCAGCAGCGGGGCATAGACGATGTAGGAGTGGCCGACCACCCACCCGACGTCGGACGCGGTGAACATGGTGTCGCCCGGGTTCACGCCGTAGAGGTGGGGCATCGACCACCGCAGTGCCACGGCATAGCCGCCGGAGTCGCGGACGATGCCCTTGGGCTTCCCGGTCGTCCCGGAGGTGTAGAGGATGTAGAGCGGGTGCGCGGACTCGACGGGCACGCACTCGGCCGGCTGCACCACGCCCGGGCGCATCACCTCGGCCCAGTCCAGGTCCCGCTCCCCCATCTGCGCGGGCTCCTGCTCGCGCTGCAGGATGACGCAGTGCTCGGGCTTGTGCTCGGCCCGGCGGATGGCCTCGTCGAGATAGGGCTTGTACTTCACCACGCGCTTGGGCTCGATGCCGCAGCTGGCGCTGACGACGACCTTGGGCGCCGCGTCGTCGATGCGGGCGGCGAGCTCCTGCGGGGCGAAGCCGCCGAAGACCACCGAGTGGATCGCGCCGATGCGCGCGCACGCCAGCATGGCGATCACCGCCTCCGGAACCATCGGCATGTAGACCACCACCCGGTCGCCCTTGGTGACGCCCAGGTCCCGCAGCACCCCCGCGAAGCGGGCGACCTCGTCGAGCAGCTCGGCGTAGGTGTAGGTGCGCCTCGTCCCGGTGACGGGCGAGTCGTGGTGCAGCGCAGGCTGGTCCGCGCGGCCCTTGACGACGTGACGGTCCAGCGCGTTGTAGCAGACGTTGAGGCGCCCGTCCGGGAACCAGGTGTAGAACGGCGCCCTCGAGTCGTCCAGCACCTCCGACGGTGTGGTGATCCAGTCGATGTCCGCGGCCGCCTCGGCCCAGAAGGCCGTGGGGTCCTGCCTGCTCTTGTCGTACGCCGCTGCGTAAGCACCCTTGCTCATGGATACATACAACACGTGTCCCGGTGGCCTGGGCCACCGGGACACGGCGTTGGTGCGGTCGTCGGACCGCTGGGTGCGGCGAGCGGTCAGCAGCCGCCCAGGTGCAGAGCCTTGAGCACCGCGGCGGGAGCGATGCCGCAGCCCACCTGCGCGGTGCCGAGGTCGGCCACGGTCCAGCGGCCGTTGACCATGCGCAGCACGACGACCGCGTCGTCGGTCTGGCCCTTGGTGGCGTGGACGGTGGCGCGGGCCCAGCCGCCGGAGACGACCTGGACGCGCTGCACGCGCCAGTCGGCGCGCTTCCACCCACGCATGGAGCGGTCGGTGGCGATGGCCCAGTAGATCTTGGACACCGTCGCGCGGGAGACGGGAACCTGGCGCACGGCGGCGACGGTGCGGGTCGGCGCGGCGGACGAGGCAGTGGCGTGACCGGACAGGCCCACGCTCATGGCGAGGAGCGAGGAAGCGGCGGCGGCCACGAGGGTGGAGCGACGAGGCATAGAGATATTCCTTTGCAGACCGGACGAGGAGGCGACGGAGCCACTACATCACTGCGGGAGCGCATCCGTCTGCCCCCGGGTGGCAGGACCGACGGCAACATCACCCGTGTGGTCGGACATGATGACCTGGTGGAGATCTCTGATACGCGCAGACTGACCATGCTCCTCGACCAGGGCCTGCCGCTCCAGGGTGTCCGGCTGCAGTCGGTCGATCTTACTCGCTGCAGCGAATCCCTCATGCGACGCGACGATCTCAGCGGGCTCGTGGTGCTCGGCGGCGCCCGCACCGAGGCCCTCACCGAGCACCTCGTCCGGGCCGGGGCGGTGGTCTTCCCCACCGTCGCCGATGCACCCGTCGACGTCTACCGCTCCGCGCTCTACACCCCCGAGGAGCTCTACGCCGGGCTCGACGCGGGCTACGACCGGACGCCCGACGCCCTGGCCTATGCCTGGTCCCAGGACGCGGCGCTCGCGGGCGACCCCTACGTCGCCGTCCTGCGCTCGCTGCACGACGACGCCATGGAGGACGCCCTCGACGAGCTGCTCGAGGATCGGCGGATCGTCGGGGTCATGGGCGGCCACGGGGTCTCGCGAGGCACCCCGGAGTATGCCGACGCGGCGCGGCTCGGCCACGCCCTGGCCCGGTCCGGGACGGTGGTCCTCACCGGTGGCGGCCCCGGGGCCATGGAGGCCGCCAACCTCGGCGCGGCCGCCCCCGACGCGGCGGCTCTCGACGCGGCGCTGGGCCGGCTGGGCCGGGTGCCGGGCTTCCAGCCGTCCGTGTCCGACTGGGCCCGCCTGGCTCTCGGCATACGGCAGTCCTGGCCACCCGCGACCGTGATGTCGAGCGTAGGCATCCCCACCTGGTTCTACGGGCACGAGCCGCCCAACGTCTTCGCCCAGCAGGTCGCGAAGTTCTTCTCCAACGCGCTGCGGGAGGACCTGCTGCTCGCCCGCTGCACCGACGGCGTCGTGGTGCTCCCGGGCGCCGCCGGCACCGTCCAGGAGGTCTTCCAGCTGTCGACCCGGCTCTACTACGCCCCCGCCGGGGCCACCCTGCCGCTGGTGCTCGTCGACCGGGCGCAGTGGACCGACACGCTGCCCGTCTGGCCGCTGCTGCAGGCCCTCGGCGCGGGCCGGGAGATGGGCGGGCAGATCCGCCTGGTCGACCACGTCGACGAGGTCGCCCCGCTGCTGGCGCCGTCCCCGGAGCCGCCGCCGGCCGGATCCGGAACATCCCGGGTCCCCCGGACGTCACCCCAGGGAGACCACGACCCGAGGAGATCGCCCTGACCACCGTCACCACCGTCCTGCCGAGCGCACCCACCCTCGCCGGCGCACCCGCCACCGGCCCCGCAGCCGGCCCCGCAGCCGGCGGCGGGTCGACCGTCACCGACTGGGCCGTGGGGCTCATGGAGACCCTGGGCGGGCCCGGGGCCATGATCGCCACCGTCCTGGACAGCGTCTTCCCACCGATCCCGAGCGAGCTGATCCTGCCCCTCGCGGGCTTCACCGCCCATCGCGGCGGGATGACCCTGTGGGCCGCGATCGGCTGGAGCACGCTGGGGTCGCTGATCGGCGCGCTGCTGCTCTACTGGGCCGGCGCCGCGCTGGGCCGGGCCCGACTGACCTCGGTCGCCCGACGGATCCCGCTGGTGGACGTGCACGACATCGACCGGGCTTTCGCGTGGTTCGAGCGGCACGGGCGCACCGTGACCTTCTTCGGGCGGATGGTGCCGATGGTGCGCTCGATGGTCTCCGTCCCCGCCGGGGTGGAGCGGATGCCGCTGGTGCTGTTCTGCCTGCTGACGACCGCCGGCTCGCTGGTGTGGAACTCCGCGCTGATCGTGGGGGGCTATGCCCTGGGCACCCAGTGGTCTCGGATCGAGCGGTGGGCGGGGTGGTTCCAGCACGCCCTGGTGGCCTTCTTCGTCGTCCTCGTCGCTCGGTGGGTCTGGCAGCGGCTGGGGGCACGACGGGCAGACCGACGCGACGCCTGACGCGACGCCTGGCGCGGGCTCCGCTCCACCCACCGCGGCAGCGTGGCGCCGCGGCCGGTGCCGCCTGTCGGTCCGGCGCGGCCCGGGCCCGGGCCCGGTGGTGCGCGTCAGGCGGTCGCGGCCGCGAGCTGCCCGCAGGCGCCGTCGATGTCCTGGCCCCGGGTGTCGCGGACCGTCGTGGAGATGCCGCGCCCGCGCAGCCGCTCGACGAACTGCTGCTCGACCCCCTTGCGGCTCGCCGTCCACCGGCTGCCCGGCGTGGGGTTGAGCGGGATCGGGTTGACGTGCACCCAGCCCGTCCCGCCAAGGGCGACGAGCTTGTCGGCGAGCAGCTCGGCCCGCCAGGCCTGGTCGTTGACGTCCTTGATCAGGGCGTACTCGATCGAGACGCGTCGCCCGGTGGCCTCGAAGTAGCGCCGGGCCGCGTCCAGGGCCTCGTCGACCTTCCACCGGGTGTTGATCGGCACCAGCTCGTCGCGCAGCTCGTCGTCGGGGGCGTGCAGCGACAGCGCGAGGGTGACCGGGATCCCCTCCCCCGCCAGGCGGTCGATGCCCGGGACCAGCCCGACCGTCGACATGGTGATGCCCCGAGCGCTCATGCCCAGGCCGTCCGGGGTCGGGTCGACGAGACGGCGGATGGCGTCGACCGCCGGCCGGTAGTTGGCCAGCGCCTCCCCCATCCCCATGAACACGACGTTGGAGACCCGCAAGGGCCCCTCGTCCCCCTCGGGCATCGGTCCGAGCTCTCCCGCCCGCAGCGCCCGGGCGGCGCCGACGACCTGCTCGACGATCTCCGCGGTGCTCATGTTGCGCTGCAGCCCGCCCTGGCCGGTCGCGCAGAAGGGGCAGCTCATCCCGCAGCCGGCCTGGCTGGAGATGCAGATCGTCGCCCGGCCCGGATAGCGCATGACCACGGACTCCACGAGCGCGCCGTCGTGCAGCCGCCAGACCTTCTTGTGGGTCAGGCCGCCGTCGGCGACGCGGGTCGTCACCGGGGTGAGCAGCCGGGGCAGGGCCTGGGCGACCAGGTCCTCCCGCTGCGCCTTGGGCAGGTCCGGCATGTCCGCCGGGTCGGTCACCAACCGGTCGAAGTAGTGCACGCTCAGCTGCCGGGCCCGGAAGCCCTGGTGCCCCAGCTCGGTGAGCCAGGCCTTGCGGTCGGCCGGGGCGAGGTCGGCCAGGTGGACCGGAGGCTTGCCGCGGCGCGGGGCGTCGAAAGTCAGCCGGCCCGGCTCGGGTCGGGTCGTCGGCGTGGGCAGGTCCTGCGGCTGGGAGTCACTCATCGCCCCCCCATTGTCGCAGCCCTCACACCAGATAGGTGATGACCAGCCAGCACATCGGCGCCGTCAGCAGCAGCGAGTCCAGCCGGTCCATGATCCCGCCGTGGCCGGGAAGGATGTCTCCCATGTCCTTGATGCCGAGGTCGCGCTTGATGACGGACTCGCACAGGTCGCCCACGGTCGCCGTCACGCAGGCGCCCGCCCCGAGCAGCAGTCCCGCCCACCAGGGCGCCTGGAGCAGCCACCCCACGCAGACGGCCCCCACGACCATGCAGGTCACCATGGACCCGGCGAAGCCCTCCCAGGACTTCTTCGGCGAGACCGACGGCGCCATCGGGTGCCTTCCCTTGAGCACGCCCACGGCATAGCCGCCGATGTCGCTGAACACCGTCACGGCGATGAAGGTCACCACCTTGAGCTCGCCCGAGGGCTGGGCGAGCAGCATGATGCAGAAGCTCGCGAGGAGCGGGACGTAGGCCAGCGTCAGCGCCGCTCCCCCGACGTCGCGCATCGCGTCCCGGATTCCCAGCAGGGTCCGCCAAACGACCACCACGGCCAGGGTCACGGTGAAGGCGAGGGTGAGGGCGCGGGGCCCACCGGCATACGCGCTGAGGAGCATCGCGAGCCCGCCCACGACGGTGGGGATCACCGGGACCCGCACGTGGCCGTTGCGCACGGCCCGGACGACCTCGGTCATGCCGATGACGATGGCCACGGCCACCAGGGCCAGGAAGGCCCGTGGGTCCCACACCAGGGTCCCCACGATGGCGGCCGCCAGGGCCACGCCGACGCCGATGGCGGCGGGCAGGTCTCGGCCCGCCTTGCCGGGCGTGCGGGCTCGACGCGCGTCCGCGAGGGCTCGCTGGATCCTGCGCTGCAGGCGCGAGCCCTCGCGGGCGTGCGGGAGGTCGGGCGTCGTCATGGTCGTCCGCACCAGCTGGCTCAGACCTCGAGCAGCTCGGACTCCTTGCCCTTGAGCAGCACGTCGACCTGGTCGGTGTACTTCTTCGTCAGGCCGTCGAGCTCCTTCTCGGCGCGGCTGCCGTCGTCCTCGCCGACCTCGCCGTCCTTGACGAGCTTGTCGAGCTGGTCCTTGGCGTGACGACGCACGTTGCGGATCGAGACCTTGGCGTGCTCGCCCTTCTCGCGGGCGATCTTGATGTACTCCTTGCGGCGCTCCTGGGTCAGCTCCGGGAGGTTGATCCGCAGGACACCGCCGTCCTCGGAGGGGTTCAACCCCAGGCTGGACGCGCGCAGGGCCTTCTCCACGTCGCGGACCGCACCCTTGTCGAAGGGGGTGATCAGGACCATGCGGGCCTCGGGGACCTGGATCGAGGCGAGCTGCTGCAGCGGGGTCGGGGCGCCGTAGTAGTCGACCATGATCTTCTGGAACAGGGCGGGGTTGGCCCGGCCGGTGCGGATCGCCGCGAAGTCCTCCTTGGCGACCTCGACGGCCTTGTCCATCTTGTCCTCGGCCTCGAGCATGATGTCGTCGATCATGGTGTCCTCCAGCGTCTTTCGGTATGGCGAAGAAAAATACGGGGCAGATCTGGCTCCGGGCCGCACGGGGTCACCCGCAGACCCGCGGGTGTCTCAGGCGGTGACGAGCGTGCCGATGCGGTCCCCGCGGACGGCGGCGGCGACGTTGCCCGCGCCCTCCATCCCGAAGACGATCATCGGCAGCTTGTTGTCCATGCACAGGCTGAAGGCCGCCGCGTCGACGACCTTGAGGTTGCGCGAGAGCGCCTCGGCGTAGGACAGCGTGTCATAGCGCTTGGCCGTCGGCGTGGTGCGCGGGTCGGCGTCGTACACCCCGTCGACGCCGTTCTTGGCGATCAGGACGGCGTCGCACCGGGTCTCCAGGGCCCGCTGGGCGCTGACCGTGTCGGTGGAGAAGTACGGCATGCCGGCGCCGGCGCCGAAGATCACGACCCGGCCCTTGTCCAGGTGTCGCATCGCGCGGCGCGGGATGTAAGGCTCGGCGACCTGGGTCATCTCGATCGCGCTCTGGACCCGCGTCTCGATGCCTTCCTTCTCCAGGAAGTCCTGCAGCGCCAGGCAGTTCATCACGGTGCCCAGCATGCCGATGTAGTCGGCGCGGGAGCGGTCCATGCCCTTCTCCTGCAGCTGGGCGCCGCGGAAGAAGTTGCCGCCGCCGATGACCACGCAGACCTGCACGCCGCTGCGCACGGCCTCGGCGATCTGTCGGGCGATGCCACGCACGACGTCCGGGTCCAGACCGACCTTGCCGCCGCCGAAGACCTCGCCCGAGAGCTTGAGCAGGACGCGCTGATAGCCGCGGTTCCCGTCGGGCGCCTGGGGCTCGGGGCGGGTGGTGGCTGCGGTCATGTCGGCTCCTCGTCACGGGCTCGTGGCCGGATCGTCGGCCAGGGTTCAGTGTTTCATACTGCGACCGGGCCCGGCCCACCACGAGGGTGGGCCGGGCCCGGGGTGCTCGACGACGGTGGTCGCCGGTGTGGATCAGCTGCCGACGCGGTAGCGGACGAAGGACTTCGCCGTGGCGCCGCCCTCCTCCAGGACCTTGCCGACGGTCTTCTTGGCGTCCTTGGCGAAGGCCTGCTCGAGCAGGACGTTTTCCTTGAAGAAGCCGTTGACGCGGCCCTCGACGATCTTGGGCAGGGCCGCCTCGGGCTTGCCCTCCTCCTTCGCCGTCTCCTCGGCGATGCGGCGCTCGTTGGCGACCGTCTCGGCGTCGATGTCCTCGCGGGACAGGACGTTCGGGGAGAACGCGGCGATGTGCAGCGCCACGTCGTGGGCCACGGACTCGTCGCCGCCCTCGGTCACCAGCAGGACACCGATCTGCGCGGGCAGGTCGGGGCTGGTCTTGTGCAGGTAGGACGTGACCTTCTCGCCCTCGAGGCGGGCGACCCGCTTGACCTCGATCTTCTCGCCGATGGTGGCGTTGGCCTCGTCCAGCAGCTCCTTGACGGTCTTGCCGTCGACGGTGTGGGCGAGCAGGGTCGCGGCGTCCGCGGCCTTGGCGTCCACGGCGGCCTGCAGGACGGTGTCGGCCAGCTGGCCGAACTTGTCGCCCTTGGCGACGAAGTCGGTCTCGCAGAGGACCTCGACCAGGGTGCCGACGCCACCGTCGACGTGGGCGCGGACCAGACCGTTGGAGGTCGCGCGACCCTCGCGCTTGGTGACGCCCTTGAGGCCCTTGACGCGCAGGATCTCGGTGGCGCGAGCCTGGTCGCCGTCGGCCTCGTCCAGGGCCTTCTTGACGTCGAGCATGCCGGCGCCGGTCTTCTCGCGGAGCGCCTTGATGTCAGCAGCGGTGTAGTTAGCCATGTTCGTAGCTACTTTCTACGCAGGTGGTGGGTGTACGCGTGCGGTGACTGCTGGGGCTCAGGCCTGCGGGGCCGGAGTCGCGTCGGCCTCGGTGGTGGCCTGCTCGGCGGGGGCCTCGGCGGGTGCTGCGGGCTGCTCGGCGGCGGCCTCGGCGTAGAGCTCGCGCTCCCACTCGGCCAGCGGCTCGGCGCCGGTGGACTCCTCGCTCGACGAGCGGCCGGAGGAGCGGGCGACCAGGCCCTCGGCGACGGCGTCGGCGATCACGCGGGTCAGCAGGGTGACCGAGCGGATGGCGTCGTCGTTGCCCGGGATCTTGTAGTCGACCTCGTCGGGGTCGCAGTTGGTGTCCAGGATCGCGATGACCGGCAGGCCCAGCTTGCGCGCCTCGTCGACGGCGAGGTGCTCCTTCTTGGTGTCGACGATCCACACGGCCGAGGGGACCTTGGCCATGTTCCGGATGCCGCCGAGGGTCTTCTCGAGCTTGTCCTTCTCGCGCTTGAGGACGAGGAGCTCCTTCTTGGTGCGACCGGAGCCGGCCACGTCGTCGAAGTCGATCTCCTCGAGCTCCTTGAGGCGCGTGAGGCGCTTGGAGACCGTCTGGAAGTTGGTCAGCATGCCGCCGAGCCAACGGTGGTTGACGTAGGGCATCCCCACGCGGGTGGCCTGCTCGGCGACCGGCTCCTGGGCCTGCTTCTTGGTGCCGACGAAGAGCACCGTGCCGCCGTGGGCGACGGTGGCCTTGACGAACTCGAAGGCGTCGTTGATGTAGGTCAGCGACTGCTGCAGGTCGATGATGTAGATGCCGTTGCGCTCGGTGAGGATGAAGCGCTTCATCTTGGGGTTCCAGCGACGGGTCTGGTGCCCGAAGTGGACGCCGCTCTCGAGGAGCTGGCGCATGGTGACGACGGCCATGCCGAGGTCTCGCTCTCTTGTCGTTGTCAGTTACCCACGACCGACGACGGGTGCCGCGGCCGTGCCTGGCGCCTGCGTACGCACCCCGCCGGGTGTCCCCGGACTGCCGTGGTGCGCCCCGGTGCTCACCCCAACGGGTGACCTCCGGCGAGAAGGCGCGCGAATTCGGGAGCGTGCGCGCAGGCACATCTCCCGTCCTGCCATGGTACGGCTCCGACCGGGGCCCTCCTAATCGTCATACCGGATCGTCCCTGGACGGATGGGTGGCGTTCGCCGGCCGCCGCGCTACATTCCGCGGTATGCCGCTCCCCCAGCACCCGGCCCTCGCATCCTTCGGCACCACGATCTTCGCCGAGATGACGGGCCTCGCCCAGGAGCACGACGCCGTCAACCTCGGTCAGGGCTTCCGGGACGAGGACGGTCCTGGCGAGATGCTCGAGGCCGCCGCCCGCGCCATCCACGAGGGGGCCAACCAGTACCCGCCCGCGGCCGGTCTGCCGGTGCTGCGGGAGGCGATCGCCGAGCACCAACGACGGTGGTACGGGCTGGACCTCGACCCGACCGACCAGGTGCAGGTCACGGTCGGGGCCACCGAGGCGGTCGCCGTCTGCCTGCTCACGCTGGTCCGCCCGGGCGACGAGGTGGTCGTCATCGAGCCGGCCTACGACTCCTACGCCGCCTGCATCGCCCTGGCCGGCGGGGTGGCGCGCCCGGTGACGCTGCGCTTCCCCGACTTCCGGCTGGACCCGCAGGAGCTGCGCGCGGCCTTCACGTCCCGCACCCGCGTCGTGCTCGTGAACTCCCCGCACAACCCCACCGGGCGGGTCCTGGACACCACCGAGCTGCAGGCGATCGCCGACCTCGCGCAGGAGCACGACGCCTGGGTCGTCTCCGACGAGGTCTACGAGCACCTCACCTTCGACGGTGTCGATCACGTCCCGATCACCACCCTGCCCGGCATGGCACGACGGACCATCACCATCTCGTCGGCGGGCAAGACCTTCTCCGCCACCGGGTGGAAGGTCGGCTGGCTCACCGGGCCCCCCGACGCCGTCGCCGGCATCCGCCAGGTCAAGCAGTTCCTCACCTTCGCCCACGCCGCGCCCTTCCAGCTGGGCGTCGCCGCCGCCCTCGCCCTGCCCGACGAGCGCGTCCAGGAGGTCGCCTCCCGTCTGCAGCGGCGCCGGGACCTGCTGGTCACCGGGCTGCGCGACGCGGGCCTGCCCGTCAGCATGCCTGCGGGGACCTACTTCGTGGTGGCCGACCTCGCCCCGCTCGGCTGGCGCGACGCCGCCCGGGACGCCCGCACGATGGCGCAGGACCTCGGCGTCGTGGGCATCCCGGTGGCGGTCTTCCACAGCGACGACCACGAGGCCCGGACCCTCGCCAGGTTCGCCTTCTGCAAGCAGGAGCCGGTCCTGCAGGAGGCGGTGCGCCGCCTCACCCGACGAGGGCCGGGCGCCCGCGAGCTGCTGCCGGCTCAGGGATAGGGCCAGGCCACGCAGCCCTGCAGGGTCTTGGTCTGCTGCAGCATCACCGGCGCCGGCCGTCCCGGGCCCGGACAGCCGACGTGCCCGTGGCCCAGGCCGTGCCCCACCTCGTGGTTGATGAGATAGATGCGGTAGCGCGCGAGGTCCTTGCCGTAGGTGTAGGCCCCTGTCACCCAGCGCTGGGCGTTGATCCAGGCCGTTCCGTCGTTGAAGCACGAGACGACGCTGTTCGTCCGCAGCGGTCGACAGCCCGCGTCCACGGTCCCCGGGCTGGCGAGGGCCACGCGGATCTGCGGCCGGATCCCGGCTGCCACCTGCTGGGGGGACAGACCGACCCACCGCACGTGGTCGGCCCCCTGCCATCCCCGCGGGTCCAGCAGGGTGGCGGCCACCGCGGTCGCGAACGCCTCGGCGTCCTGCGGCAGCCCGTCCTCCACGGCGATCGAGTAGGTCACGACGCGCCCCGGAGCGGTCGACGGTGCGCTGCGGCTCGCCAGCGTCGTGAACGTGCCCCGGCCGTGCTGCGGGACGTGGGGCGAGATGTCGCCATACACCCCGTGGGAGCCGCCCTGGTCGTCGTCGGCGCCCTTGGTCGGGGTCGGGGTCGAGGGAGCGGGGGTGGCCCGGGAGGACGCGGTCGTGGGAGACGGTGGTGCGGGGACGGGCGACGAGGTGCTCGGGGCGGGAGCGGCTGCCTGGTTCGCCGGGCGAGGCCGCAGGGTCCATGCCCCCAGCACGCCGACGAGCAGGACGAGCGTGACCGCCAGGGTTCGCAGGAAGCGGCGGCGCCGGCGGGTGCTCCACCGCCGACCGGACCGGTGGACCGGCGGGAGCCCCTCGTGCCGGCCGTGGCTGGGCACCTGATGTCGAGACTCGCGCACGCCCACACCCTAGGCGACGCTCCTGCGTACTCCTCTCCGGTGGAAGGGGCTTCGTCCCCAGACGAGAAGGAACACCCACGGTCCGGACGTGCTCGTCCACAGGAGGCGCCGGCACCAGGACGGTCCCGGCGTCCGGGGTCCAGGCTCAGGGGTATGCCGATCCCCGCTCCCCTGCTCACGATCCTCCCCCTCGTCCTCGGGCTGGCTCCGCTGGTAGCGCCCGCCCGCACCGCCGACCCGGGCACTTCCTTGCCGACGCCGCCGGTGGCCGCCACCGCCCCCGCGCCCCCGGTGGCTCGGACGAGATGGGTGTCACCGGTGACGCCGCCGGTGGTGCTCCACCCCTTCGTCGCCCCGGCGCACCGGTGGTCGCCCGGTCATCGTGGCGTCGACCTGGCCCTGCCGGTCGACGGGCAGGTGCGTGCGGCGGGAGCCGGCGTCGTGGCCTTCGCGGGGAAGGTGGCGGGCCGTCCGGTGGTGGCGGTGGACCACACCGGGATCCGGACGACCTACGAGTCCGTCCGGCCGGTGGTGTCGGTCGGACGGACCGTGGCGGCCGGAGAGCTCCTCGGCACGCTGGCCGGGCCCGGGCACTGCCCGCAGGGGTGCCTGCACTGGGGTGCGCTCCAGGGCGAGAACTATCTCGACCCGATGAGCCTGCTGGCGCCGCCGGAGATCGTGCTGCTCCCCCTGCGGTGAGGGCCTCAGGCGCGGGGGTGCGCCTGCTGGTAGGCCCGTCGCAGCCGATCGACGGACACGTGCGTGTAGATCTGCGTGGTCGACAGGTTCGCATGGCCCAGCAGCTCCTGCACGACCCGCAGGTCCGCCCCCCCGTCGAGCAGGTGGGTGGCAGCGCTGTGCCGCAGGCCGTGCGGGCCCAGGTCGCCCGCGCCTTCCACCTGGGCGACCGCCCGGTGCACCACCTCCCGGACCTGGCGCGGATCCACCCGGCGGCCCCGGCGCCCGAGGAACAACGCCGGCCCGCTCGCGTCAGTCACCAGCTGTGGGCGGCCCCGCTCGAGCCAGGCCGCCAGCGACCGCTCGGCGGGGACCCCGTAGGGCACCGTGCGCTCCTTGGCACCCTTTCCCAGGACCCGGGCGGTCCGGGACGCGGGGTCGACGTCGTCGACGTCCAGGCCGACGAGCTCGCTCACGCGGACCCCGGTGGCGTAGAGCAGCTCCAGCATCGCCAGGTCCCGGAGCCGGAGCGGGTCGTCGGGCTGCTCCCGGGGCGCGGCCGCCGCGTCGAGCATGGCCTGCGCGTGACCCCGGTCGAGCACCTCCGGGAGGGTTCGCCGACGACGAGGCGCCGCGAGCCGAGCGGCCGGGTCCTCGGTGACGAGCCCGCGGCGGGTGGCCCAGGCGTAGAAGGACCGCGCCGCCGCCGCACGACGGGCGACCGTGGAGCGCGCCGCGCCCGCCTCGGCGTGCCGGGCGAGCCAGGCGCGCAGGTCCGGCAGCGCGAGCGCGAGCAGACCGCCGGCCCCCACCTCCCGGGCATAGCCGTCCAGGTGCCGCAGGTCTGCGACATAGGCCCGCACGGTGTGCTCCGAGCGGGCGCGCTCCACGAGCAGGTGCCGGGCGAACTCGTCCAGGGGGTCGGGCGCCATGGAGCCACCCTCCCAAGACCGCCTGGGGCCCGCGCGCACCCGGCCGCCGACGCGCCGCCGGCTGGTCCGTCAGGTCCGGGTCGCCCCCTCGATCAGGGGGCGAGGTCCAGGCGAGGCGCGTCGACCTCGCCGTCCGCGGCCCGGGCCTCGACGAGCTCACGGCGGCGCCGGCCCGCCTGCAGCCGCTCGGACCGCACCCGGCCGCTCAGCCGGCACAGGCCCTCGTCGGTCTCGGCGAGGTCGCGCATCACGAGCCGACCGAAGGCGGCCCGAGCCTCGGCGAGCGGCAGACCGGCTCGCCGGGCCACGCCCTCCAGCGCCCTGCCCCGGGCGTACGGCAGGGCATCCAGGAGGGCCTGGTCGACAGGAGCCAGCTGGTCCCGCTCGGACTCCGGCCCGCGAGGCTCGGGAGCCAGGTCCTCCCCCATCCGCCCGCACAGCTCCGCGACCTCGGCCGCGTCGGTCACGAGCAGGGCGGCTCCGTCCCGGATCGCCTGGTGGCACCCGGCGCTCGCCGCGGAGGTGACCGGGCCCGGCACGGCACCGACGGGTCGCCCCAGCGAGACCGCGTGGCGCAGGGTGCTCAAGGCGCCGCTGCGATAACCCGCCTCGATCACGACGGCGCCGTCGGTCAGGGCCGCGATGAGCCGGTTGCGCTGCAAGAACCGCGAGCGGGTCGGGGCGCACGCCGGGGGCACCTCGCTGACCACCGCGCCGGTCTCGGCCACCAGCTCGAGCAGCCGGGCATGGGCCGCCGGATAGGGCCGGTCGACTCCGCCGGCCAGCACCGCCACCGTCGTCCCGTCCGACCCGAGGGCGCCGCGGTGGGCCGCCGCGTCGATGCCGAAGGCTGCACCCGACACCACGCCGAAGGCCCTCCCCACCAGGCCCACGGCCAGCTCGCGCGCCACGTGCTCGCCGTACGCCGTGGCCGCCCGCGACCCGACGAGCGCCACCGACCGGCGCAGCGCCAGGTGCAGCGGGGCGGGACCCCGCACCCACAGGCAGGCGGGGGCGAGCCGCCCCAGGTCGTCCAGCCCCGAGGGCCACTCGGCGTCGCCGGGGACGACGAGTCGGGCCCCGCACCGCTCGGCGAGGTCGAGGTCGCGCGCCGGGTCGGCGTCGCGCAGCCTGGCCTGCAGGGGCTGGTGGCGCGCGTCCCGGCTGGCAGCCAGCGCCTCCAGCGCATCGGCGTGATCCCCGCGGCAGGAGTCGAGCAGCGCGAGCACGCGGCGGTCACAGGGCTCGGCCACGCGGCTCCACAGCGCCCGCGCGGCCCGGTCGTCCTGCGGGAGCCGACCCGGGGTCATGCCGCCATCCCCTCGGCCTGGCGCAGGGTCAGGGCCTGGTCCACGTCGTCGCGGGTGGGCACGTCGTGACCGGCGAGGTCCGCGATGGTCCACGCCACGCGCCGCATCCGGTCGTAGCCCCGCAAGGTCAGCGCCCCCCGCTCGAGGGCGGCGTCCAGGGAGCGCAGCGCCGGCCCCGGGATCTGCCAGGCACCGTGCTGCAGGGCTCGCCCGGGCACCTCGCCGTTGGTGCGCCAGGGCTCGCCGGCCGCGCGGTCCGCGGCAGCCGCCCGTGCCCGGGCGACCCGCCCCGCGACGGCGGCGCTCGGCTCCGGCTCGGTGTCGACCCGGTGCAGGCTGGTCACCGCCGGCACCGTGAGCCGCAGGTCGATGCGGTCCAGCAGGGGCCCGGACAGGCGCGACAGATAGGTGCGTCGCTGCAGCGGCGTGCAGTCGCAGGCCAGACCCTTGCCGACGGCCCGGCCGCAGGGGCAGGGATTGGCGGCGAGGACGAGCTGGAAGCGTGCCGGGAAGGTGGTGGTGCGGCGTGCCCGACCCACCGTCACGCACCCCGCCTCCAGCGGCTGGCGCAGGCCGTTGAGGACATTGGTCGCGAACTCGGGGGCCTCGTCCAGGAAGAGCACCCCACGGTGCGCCGCCGTGACCGCCCCCGGCACCGGGTGCCCCATCCCGCCCCCCACGAGCGAGGCCATCGAGGCTCCGTGATGGACGGCACGGTAGGGCGGCCGGCGCACCAGCCCCAGCGGGGCCGCGTCCGCGCTCATGACCGACTGGATGGCGGTGACCTCGAGGGCGTGGTCGTCGGGGAGGAGTGGCAGGAGCCCCGGGAGGCGCTCGGCGAGCATGGTCTTCCCGGCTCCCGGCGGCCCGCACAGGAGCAGGTGATGACCCCCGGCGGCTGCGACCTCGAGGGCGAACCGCGCCTGGGTCTGCCCCACGACGTCGGCGAGGTCCGGCGCTTCGTTCGGCATCGGCTCCTCCTCGTCCGCCCCGGTCGTCAGGGTCCCCTGCCCCCGGTGGAAGGCCACCACCTCGGCCAGGTGCCAGGCACCACGCACGTCGGCACCCTCCACGAGCGCCGCCTCCCTCAGGTTCGCCGCCGGCACGACGACCCGGGTGCGGCCCTCGGACACCGCAGCCCGCACCGCCGGCAGCACGCCTCGGACGGCCTTGATGCTGCCGTCCAGCGACAGCTCGCCCAGGTGCACGGTCTCGGTCACCCGACGCGGGACCTGGCCGTCGGCCGCCAGCAGGGCGATGGCCATGGGCAGGTCGAGCGAGGAGCCGGCCTTCGGTCGCCAGGCCGGAGACAGGTTGACGGTGAGCCGCCGGCTGGGGAGCGGCACGCCGGCGTTGGCGGTGGCCGCGCGGATCCGGTCCTTGGCCTCGCCGACGGTCGCGTCGGCCAGCCCGGTCACCGTCAGGGCGGGCAGCCCCGGGCTGGCGTCCGCCTCGACGTCGACGACCAGCCCCTCCAGCCCGTCCAGCGTGACTCCGCGGGTCAGGCCGATGCTCACGACAGCACCGCCTCGAGGTGCTCGACCTGCGCCGCACCCGTCCGAGGCACCGTCACCCCGACCACGTCCACGCGCACGTGCGGAGACGTGACCTCGGGATGCGCCTGCAGCCAGCGGACGGCGAGCCGCCGCAGGCGGGCGGCCTTGCGCAGGGTCACCTGGTCGAGCGGCCCGCCGAAGGCTGTCGACGTGCGGGTCTTGACCTCGCACACCACCAGGGTCGGCGGCTCGCCGGGGGCCACCGCCACGATGTCGACCTCGCCCAGGTCGCACCGCCAGTTGCGGTCCACCACCCGCAGGCCGCACGCCTCCAGGTGGCGCGCCGCCACCTTCTCGCCATACTCACCGACCGCGCGATGCCGCGCAGGCCCCGTCCCAGCACCCATCGTCCACCTCGACCTCCGCCCGGCCACCATGACCGGGGGCTCCAGGGTGACGCGGCCCGCACCGTCGGGACGGACGTCCCATCGCGCCTGTGGACAGTCCCGGGGGACCGCGACGAGCTGGGGACAAAGCCCCGCCGGAGGGGGGTTCCGGGGCTCAGCGCGGGAAGCCGGGGTCCTTGGCGAGGTCCAGCTCGGACTTGGCGAGCTCCTCGACGTTGACGTCCTTGAAGGTCACGACCCGCACGTTCTTGACGAACCGGGCCGGGCGGTAGACGTCCCACACCCAGGCGTCGGACATGGTGACGTCGAAGTAGACCTCGCCGCCGTCCGAACGGACCCGCACGTCCACCGAGTTGCACAGGTAGAACCGCCGCTCGGTCTCCACGACGTGCGAGAAGAGGCCGACGACGTCGCGATACTCGCGATACAGCGCCAGCTCCATCTCGGTCTCGTAGCGCTCCAGGTCCTCTGCGCTCATCGCCCCTGCTCTTCCTCGTCGTCGACGTCCGGCACGCGGGCCGGCCCCCCATCATCCTCCATCACACCACCCTGCGGCAGCACGCCCGGCAGCCGCCAGGAGCGCCGGTGGTGCACGGTGGGCCCCAGCCGCGACAGCGCGTCCAGGTGCCCGGGGGCGGCGTAGCCCTTGTTGTCGGCGAAGCCGTAGTCCTCGGCCACGTCCCCGGACGCCGCGAGACCGACCATGATCGCGTCCCGCTCGACCTTGGCCAGCACACTCGCGGCGGCCACCGACGAGCACCGCACGTCCGCCTTGACCATCGTCCGGACCGGGAGGACCTCGTCGTCCCAGGCACCCAGCAGGCCCACCCGGTCCGGCTCGGTGAACCAGTCGTGGTTGCCGTCCAGCAGGACCAGCGTGGGTATCAGCCCCGCAGCCGTGGTGCGGTCGAGCGCGCGCCTCGCAGCAAGGCGGAGCCCGGCCATGATCCCGTGCTCGTCGATCTCGGCCGGCGAGGCATGGCCCACGCCGTATGCCGGCGCCCAGCGCCGCAGCCGGGGCACGAGGCGCTCGCGGGCGGCGGCCGTCAGGAGCTTGGAGTCCCGCACGCCGGTCGGCGCGGCGCCGACCTGCTCGTGGACCAGGACGACCCCGACGCTCACGGGCCCGGCGAGCGCGCCCCGGCCCACCTCGTCCACCGCGGCGATCACCCGGCGCCCCTCGGGAAGCTCGCGCAGCAGAGAGCGTTCCAGCCGCAGCGTCGGCCGGGTCGTCGTCGCTCCCGCCGTGACCCGACGGGGCGGGTGGGCGAGCGGAGCGGCGCCGGTGCCGGTCACCTGGGGTCGGGGACCGAGGCGAAGACCTCGCTGGGCTGACCGAGCCAGGTCAGGTCCGACAGCGGCCAGACCACGGTCACGGCGCGCCCGACGACCTTGCTGACGGGCACGGAGCCCTGCGAGCCGTCGTGCTGGGGGTCGTGCAGGCGGGAGTCGCCCGAGTCGCTGCGGTGGTCGCCCATCAGCCACAGCCTGCCCGGGGGCACCGTGATGTCGAAGGGCTGGTTGCTGGGGGCGTCGCCGGGCTTGAGGTAGGGCTCGGTGACGGCAGTGCCGTTGATGGAGAGCTTGCCGTCGGGGGTGCAGCACTTGACCTTGTCGCCGGGCAGCCCGATCACCCGCTTGATCAGGTGGTTGTCCGAGTCGTTGGGCATGAGGCCCACGAAGACCAGGGTGTCGTGGACGGCCTTGGACATCCCGGTGCGTTCCGTCGGGGGGAGCGTCGACAGCCAGTGGTCCGGGTCCTCGAAGACGACGATGTCGCCGCGCTCCAGGGAGAAGGGCGAGGGCGTCAGCTTGGACACGACGACCCGGTCGCCCCGCACGAGCGTGTCCTCCATCGAGCCGGAGGGGATGTAGAAGGCCTGCATCAGCCAGGTCTTGACCGCGAGCGACAGCACCATGGCGAGGACCACGACGACGACGAACTCCCGCAGGGCGTGCAGGATGTCCTGGCCTGGCCGGCGCCCGGCCTGGGCTTCGGCACGAGTGGCACCCGGCCGCGCCTCGTCGGGTGCCGGGGCCGTCACCCGGCCGCGCTCTCGCGAGCTGCGGACCTCGTCCGGCTCACCGGCGTCCCTGCGCGGGGGCGTCAGGTCGTCGCTCATCGATCTCCTCCGAGGGTGGGGGTGGGTAGGGCGGACAGCTCACGGCGGTGCCCGGGCGGCCAGATCACCTGGACCACGTGGCCGGTGACGTCCCGCGCGGGCAGGAAGCCGCCGCCGGGTCGGCCGAGCCGGGACCGGGAATCGGCCGAACGACTGCGGTGATCACCCATCAGCCACAGTGTGCCCGTTGGGACGGTGACGGAGAACGCGACCTCGCTGGGCGTGTCCCCCCTCGCGACATACTCCTCGCGCAGCGGGACGCCGTCCAGCAACAGACGCCCCTGTGCGTCGCAGCACCGGACCTGCTGCCCGGCCGTGGCGATCACTCTCTTGACCAGGTGCTGCCCCGGTGACTCCCCGGCGATCCGGCCCAGCAGCCGACGCGCCCAGGGGCGTCGGTCCTCCAGGCCGAAGCTCTGGCCGTCCACGACCACCACGTCGCCCGGACGGACCGCGGCGGGCCGCTTGTCGACGAGGATCACCTCGCCCGGCCGCAGGGTGGGCTCCATGGAGGCGCTGGGCACCGCGAACCAGTCGACGAGGAGGGTGCGGGCGAGCACGAGGGCGAGCCAGGCGACCAGGACCGCCGCCAGGAGGTGCCGGGTGCGCCGGGACGACAGGACCCCGGCCGACGTGCTGTCGGCCGGGGTCCTGTCGTGGTCCTGGGGCTGCACCAGGGAAGCCTAGCGGCCCCGCCTGGGAGCAGCGGCCGCGATCACTTGCTGGGGATGTTCTCGCGCTTCTCGCGGATCTTGGCGGCCTTGCCACGCAGGTTGCGCAGGTAGTACAGCTTGGCGCGGCGGACGTCACCACGGGTCATGACCTCGATCCGGTCGATGACCGGGGTGTGCAGCGGGAAGGTGCGCTCGACACCGACGCCGAAGGAGATCTTGCGGACCGTGAAGGTCTCGCCGATGCCGCCGCCGGACTTGCGGATGACGACGCCCTGGAAGACCTGGACACGCGAGCGGGTGCCCTCGATGACCTTGACGTGGACCTTGAGGGTGTCCCCCGCGCGGAAGTCGGGGACGTCGGAGCGCAGGCTCGCGGAGTCGAACTCGGCCAGCTTCTTCATGAGAGTTCCATTTCTCGCAGGGCGCCACAGGTCGTCCTGCCGTCAGCCTCGCCGGGGCGAGGAGGGCGTGGGCGGTATGACGTCCCCGACCGCCACGTGCCCACCGCGCAGCGGTGGCCACTCCCCCTGTGGCAGGGGCGTGATGTCTGTCGGGAACGCAAGGAGCAATTGTGCCAGACCCGAGGGGCTGACCTCAAAAGGTCGTCGCACGCGGCCCCGGCAGGCCCACGCCGCCCGGGGGGAGCGGGTCGCTCAGCGGCCGCCCGGGGCGGTCCGCGGTGGGGCTGCAGGCGCCGGATGGGCGTGCTCGTCGGCTCCCTCGGGCAGGCGCCGACGCCGGGCCGGCCGATAGCCGGCCTTGCGGGCGACGCGCCGGGCCCGCTCGTCCGCGTCGGCGAGGTCTGCGACGAGGTGACGGGTCCCGGTGGGAGCGGCGGTCTCGGCATACCCCAGCAGCGCCCGGCCGAGCCCGCGTCCGGTCAGGTCGGGGGCGACCACCAGGCGGCCGACCTGCCAGGTCTCGGCGTCGAGCGCGCGACCCGCGACCGACGCCACCAGGCGGCCCCCCACGCGGACCACCCAGGTCTGCCAGCCGTCGAGCCGCGCCCGCTCACCTGCCGACGCGGCACCCTCGGCCAGGTCGCCGTCGCGGGCCCCTCGGGCGGCGGCGCGGAGCACCCACAGCTCCGCCGCGTCGGCTGCCACGGCCGGCTCGGGGACGGCGTCGGTGCCGGTCAGCGCGGCGGCGGGCGGCAGCAGGTCGGGGCGACGGGCCGCAGTCCGCTCCAGCCGCTGCTGGTGCCGCCACGACGCGATGGCACCGTGGTCGCCCGACAGCAGCACCGAGGGGACCTCTCGGCCGCGCCAGGAGGCGGGCTTGGTGTAGACCGGGTACTCGAGCAGGCCGTCCTCGTGGGACTCCTCCACGAGGGACTCGGCATTGCCGACCACGCCCGGCAGCAGCCGGGCCACCGCCTCGGTGATGGTCAGCACCGCGACCTCGCCGCCGTTGAGGACGTAGTCACCCAGGGAGACGATCCGCACCCGCCCGTCGAGTCGCTCGGCCGCGTAGTCGTAGACGCGCTCGTCGATCCCTTCGTACCGCCCGCACGCGAACGCGAGCCAGGGCTCCTCGGCGAGCTCGTGGGCCATGGGCTGGGAGAAGCGCTGTCCCCCAGGACCGGGCACGACGAGCAGGGGCCGGCGCCCGGCATAGCTCTCGTCCCCCACCTCGGCGAGGTGGTCGATCGCGCGCGCCCACGGCTCGGGCGTCATGACCATCCCGGCGCCCCCGCCGTAGGGGGTGTCGTCGACGGTGCGGTGGCGGTCGGTCGTCCAGCCCCGCAGGTCGTGGACGTGCAGGTCCAGCAGGCCCTCCCGGCGTGCCTTGCCGATCAACGACAGGTCCAGGGGCGTGAGGTAGTCGGGAAAGATCGAGACGACGTCGAGGCGCACGGTCACCCCTGCGCGAGGTCGAACAACCCCGCCGGCGCATCCATGACGATCCGGCCTCCCGGCACGTCGACGACGGGCACGATGGCCTCGACGAAGGGGACCAGAGCCTCACGCCCGTCGCTCAGCCGGACCTCCAGCAGGTCCTGCACCGCGCGGGTGTCGAGCCCGACGACCTCGCCGACGACCTGTCCCTGCGGGTCCTCGACCCGCAGACCCACGAGATCGCTCTCGTAGTAGCCGTCCTCGCCGTCCTCGTCGTCCGCAGGCGCGATGGCGTCGGTGGAGAGCACGAGCAGGGTGCCGCGCAAGGACTCGGCGCCGGTGCGGTCCGGGATCTCCTCGAAGGCCAGGAGCCAGACGCCGTTGTGCAGGCGCGCCGACCGCAGGGTCAGCTCGCGCGGCACCCCGGAGCCGGGACGGGCCTCGGTGGCGAAGCGCACCCCGGGCACGAAGCGCGAGCGCGGGTCATCGGTGCGGCTCTCCACGGTGACCTCACCGCGCAGGCCGTGGGCCTTGCCGATGCGGGCGACGACGACGTCCATGGGGTCCTCCTGCAGTCGGTGCTGTGGCCTGCCCGGGTGCGGACAGACCGCGAGGGGCGTGTGCCGGAACCGGCACACGCCCCTCGTCAGTGCTGTTGCGTGCTCAGCGCACGCGGTCGGTGTCGACGATGTCGACGCGGACCTGCTTGCCACCGGCCAGCGCGCCCAGCACGGTGCGCAGGGCGCTGGCCGTGCGGCCCGATCGGCCGATGACACGCCCGAGGTCGTCCGGGTGGACGCGGATCTCGAGCACCTCACCGCGGCGGAGCTCCTTGCGGCGCACCACCACGTCGTCATCGTGGTCGACGATGCCCTTGACGAGGTGCTCGAGAGCCTCCTCGAGCACGATCAGGCCTCGGCCTTCTCGTCGGTCGCCGCGCCCTCGACGGACTCGCCGGCCGGGACCTCCTCGGCCTCCGCGGAACCGGCGGCCTCGGCGGCCTCCGTCGCGTCGGTCGTGGTGGGGGCCTCGGTGGTGGGCTTGGCCGGAGCGGCGTCAGCCTTCGGCTCCTCGGCCTTGGGCTCCTCCTTGGCCTTCTTGGCCTTCGGAGCCTCCTTGGGCTCGAGCTCGGCCTTGGCGAGGGCCTCGTTGTAGAGCTCCTGCTTGGACCGCTTGGGCTCCTTGACCTGCAGGGTGCCCTCGGCGCCCGGCAGGCCCTTGAACTTCTGCCAGTCACCGGTGATCTTCAGCAGCGCGGCGACCTGCTCGGTCGGCTGGGCGCCGACGCCCAGCCAGTACTGCGCGCGCTCTGAGTCGATCTCGATGCGGGAGGGCTGCTCGGTCGGGTGGTAGAGACCGATCTCCTCGATCGCACGACCGTCGCGCTTGGCGCGCGAGTCCATGACGACGACGCGGTAGTACGGTGCACGGATCTTGCCCATGCGCTTCAGGCGAATCTTGACGGCCACGAGTGTGGTGTCTCCTTGGATGTGATGTGGGTGAGACCGCTCACGGCACCGTGGGGACAGGCGCGGACGGGCTCGGGTGGACACGACAGGCTCGGCGAGAGGGTCCGCACCCGACGCATACAAGGGTCCATCATGCCAGACCGGCGCCCGGGGCGTGACATCCGCCGTCGGGGTTCACCCACCCTCCGGCATACCTCCGTCGTCGGGTCCTGCCAGCAGCCGCTCGAGGTCGAACGACTCGGGGATCTGCGCGATCGTCTCGGACTCGGCGAAGAGGTGCCCCTGCGCGTAGTCGCAGCCCAGGTCACGCAGCACCCGCCCGACGCAGGCCTGCTCGATCCCCTCGGCCACGACCTGGAGGCCGAGCGTCTGGGCCATGCCGATGACGGCGGCGACCAGGGTGCGGTCGGGGTCGCTGCGGGCGGCGCGCACGACCAGGGAGCGGTCGATCTTGAGCAGCTGCACGGGCATCCAGGACAGGTGGACCATCGAGCTGTGGCCGGTGCTGAAGTCGTCGATGGCCAGCCGCACCCCGGCGTCCGCGAGGCTGCGCAGCACCTCGGCCTCGGTGGAGGCCACGTCGACGAAGGACCGCTCGGTCACCTCGACGACCAGCCGTTCCCGGGAGATGCCGGCCTCGTCGAGTCGTCGGGTCAGGTCGGCCAGCAGCCCGGGACGGCGCAGCTCGCGCGGCCCCAGGTTGATGGCCACGAAGTGAGAGCGTGTGCTGGACGCGAGGTCGCGGATCGCCGCCGCCATGACGACCCGGCCGAGCTGGTCGATCAGCCCGGACTCCTCAGCGATCTCGATGAACTCGGCGGCCCGCACCCGCCGGCCGTCCTCCTCCAGGCGGCACAGGGCCTCGACCCCGACGACCCGTCCGGTGCTCAGGTCCACGATCGGGTCATATGCCGGGAGGATGCGCCCGTCCTCCAGCCCGCGGCGGACCCGGTGCTCCACCTCGAAGCGACGCAGGGCCTGCTCGCGGTCGGCCTGGCCGAAGACGTAGATCCCGCCCCCGCCCTCGGACTTGGAGCGGTGCAACGCCACGTCGGCGTCTCGCAGGAGGTCGAGGTCGGTGCCCCCGGAGCTGCTCAGCGAGCCGGGGCCGGTCTGGACGACCCCGATGCTGATCTCGGGGCGCACCGCGCCCACGCCGGGCAGGTCGATGGGGCTGCCCAGCTCCAGGACGAGGGTGCGGGCCAGGGCGACGGCGTCGAGCTGGCCCTCGCTGTCGACCAGGACGCAGAACTCGTCACCTCCGAGGCGGGCCACGCAGGTGCTGCCGGACAGGGCGAGGGCCGCCGTCTCGAGCCGGCGCCCGACCACGGACAGGAGCGCGTCCCCGACGTCGTGCCCGTGCGCGTCGTTGACCACCTTGAACCGGTCCAGGTCGAGGTAGAGCACGGTCCGCCAGGTGCCCGGGCCCACGGGGATGCGCAGGCGGGCGAGCAGCGCCTCGCGCGAGTACAGCCCGGTCAGCTCGTCGTGGGCGGCTCGCCAGGTGAGCTCGGCGGTGCGCTGGCGGACGAGCAGCCGCAGCTCCTGCTCGCGGCGGCGGGAGCGCTCGAGGTCGGCCCGCAGCAGGTCGACCTGGTGCTGCTCGGCGAGCGTGCGGGCCCGGTCCGCAGACTCCGCACGCTGCTCCGCCCGCCTGGCCTCCCGCTGCTCCTTGAGCAGCGCCAGGGCGGCGTGCTCGTCACCCGCGCGCTCGACCGCCTCGGTCAGCACGTCGTACACCGCCTCGCGGTGGGCGCTCGGCAGCGCCCGGGCGGGGGCGTACGGCGCGAGCGCGCGCACGGCGGCCTGCGGGTCCCCGGCGCGCAGGTGGGCCGTGGCCAGGGCGAGGACGGTGGCGAGGGTGGGGTCCCCCGCGGTCCGGGCCTCGTCGTGGGCGAGACGGCGCAGCTGGTCGGGGGCCTCGGGGTCACCCATCGTCGCCTTGACGGTGGCCACCCGGCGCAGGTGCTCGCTGGGGTTGAGGCCGGCCCGGACGCCGAGCCCCGCGGCCCGCTCGCTCTCGGCGAGGGCCTCCTCGCCGCGGCCCGCGGCGAGGAGCAGCTCGGCGCGAATGCCGTGGAGGCGCGCGTCGGCCGCGTCGGAGCGCGGTTGTCCGTCCGTCTGGAGGGCGCGGTCGACATAGGGCAGGCCGAGCTCGGGCTTGCCCAGGGTGAGCATCAGCTGGGCGAGGCGGGCGAGGAGCAGCCCGCGCACGCCGCCGTCGGGGTCCAGGTCCAGGCCGGCGCCGAAGGCCAGCATCGCCGCCTCGGCGTCGCCCGCGGTCGCTGCGCACTGTCCCTCGAGGGCATGGTGCGCGGCGAGGGCGCGCCGGACGAGCGGGTGGTCGGGCAGCGGCAGTCCGAGCGAGGACTGGGCGGCCTGGGCGCACTCGCGGGCGCGGCCGACGTCCCCGACGGCCAGCAGGGCCTCACCGCGGCTGACCTGGGCCTGGACCTCCACGACCAGGCTCCACGGGCCCGGGGGCAGGTCGTCGACGACCTGGAGCGCCCCCGCCGCGACCTGGAGGGCGGACCCTGGGTCGTTCTCCCCCAGGTAGCCGAGCTCCGCGGTGAGGTCGACGGCACACTGCACCGTGGCGTCGTGGGCGAGGTCCGGGTCGTTGCGGGTGAGTCGCTCCAGGCGACGTGCCGCCCGGGCGGCCCGGCGGATCCGCAGCGCGGCGTCGCTGGCCGCCAGCCCGACACGCAGGAGAGCCGAGTCGTCGCGGACTCGGCTCTGCTGAGGATCGTGCAGGCTCACAGGGCACATCATGCCCGACGATGCGCACTCCTAGTGATGGATTGTCACTAGTAGTTATATTCGGGTGCTGCCGCCCTCGGTCACCGGGAGTAGCGTGAACGCCTCCCCGCCAAGGCGGGGAGGCGTTCACGTGCCGTCGGCGACGGCTCAGACCGAGGTCACTTCACCAGGGCCGAGAGGGTCGGGTCGTTGGCGTAGGCCTCCTTGGCGTTCGCCTTGGTAACGATGACCGGCTCCAGGAGGTTGGCCGGGACGATCTTGACACCGTTGTTGTATGACTTCTCGTCGTTGACGGTGGGCTTCTGACCGGCCTGCAGGGCCTTGGTCATCTCGATCGCGGCAGCCACCAGCTTGCGGGTGTCCTTGTTGATGGTGGAGTACTGCTCCCCCGCCAGGATCGACTTGACGGACTCGACCTCGGAGTCCTGGCCGGTGACGACCGGGACCGGCTTGCCGGCCTGCTTGACCGAGGTCATGACGGCGCGCGCCAGGGTGTCGTTGGGCGACAGGACGCCGTCCAGCGCGGCCGAGGCGTAGTTCGCCGCGAGCAGGTTGTCCATGCGCTTCTGGGCGTTCTCGGCCTTCCAGTCCTGGGTGACGGCCTGCTGGAAGGTCGACTGGCCGGAGACGACCTTGAGGGTGCCGTCCTTGATCTTGGGCTGCAGCACGCTCATGGCGCCGTCGAAGAAGACCTTGGAGTTGGCGTCGTCGGGCGAGCCGGCGAAGAGCTCGACATCGTAAGGACCGTTGGGCTTCTTGGCCTTGAGGCCGTCGAGCAGGGCGGTGCCCTGCAGCACGCCGACCTTGAAGTTGTCGAAGGCGACGTAGTAGTCGACGGCGTCGGTGTTGGTCAGCAGGCGGTCGTAGGCGATCACGGTGACGCCCTGCTGCTTGGCGGCCTTGAGCTGGCTGCCCAGCTGGGAGCCGTCGACGGCGCCGACGACCAGGACCTTGGCGCCCTTGGTGACCATGGACTGGATCTGGTTCTGCTGCTCGGCCACACCGTTGTTGGCGAACTGCACGTCGGCCTTGAAGCCTTCCTTGGCCAGGTCGGTCTTGAAGATGTTCTCCGCGAGGACCCAGTTCTCCGAGGTCTTCTTGGGCAGGGCGACCCCGATCAGGGCGTCCTTGGCGAAGCCCGAGGCGCCGGCACCGCCGGAGGCCTGGGCCGACGTGGTAGCCGAGGTGGTGGTCTTCTCCTCGGCGCGACCGCAGCCGGTCAGGGCCAGGCCGACGACCGCGAGGGCGACGACGGAGGTGGTGAGCTTGCGCATGGGTGTTCCTGTCTGTGCTGATTCTTGGGGGCGTATGGCGCACGCCGGGGTCGCCGTCGCGCGTGGTGGGGGTCCTGAGCCGTCGCCGGCTCAGGCCTCGGAGCGGACGACGGCGTCGGTCGTCTCGGTGCGCTCCGCGGTGGTGGGGGCAGCGTTGCCGCCACCAGCGCGGTTGGTGAGCAGGCCGATGATCGAAGGGCGGCCCTGCATCTTGTTGATCACGTCGAAGGCCACGGCCGCGAGCAGGACGAGCCCCTTGATGATGGCGGTGATCTCGGCCGTCACGCCCAGCAGCGACAGTCCGTTGTTGAGGACGGCCATGACCAGACCACCGATGATCGACCCGACCACGGTGCCCACGCCTCCGCTGACCGCGGCCCCGCCGATGAAGACGGCGGCGATGGCGTCCAGCTCCCAGCCGAGGCCGTCGGCCGGCCCGGAGGCGGTGGAGCGGGCGACGAACATCATCCCGGCCAGGGCGGCAAGGATCGACATGTTCATCATGACCAGGAAGTTGACCTTCTTGGCCTTGACGCCGGACAGCTCGGCGGCGTGCTTGTTGCCGCCGACGGCATACACGTGACGACCGAGGACGGTGCGGCTGGAGATGAAGCCGTAGAGGAGCACCAGCGCCACGAGGATCAGACCGGAGACCGGGAAGGACGTTCCGCGGCGCCCGGAGGCCATGAGCATGGCCACGCCCATGATGGCGGCGCACACGAGAGCCAGCCGGATCCCGAGGGTCAGCGCGTCCTCGCGCTGCAGGCCGATGCGCCGCTGGTTGGCCCGGTTGCGCAGGGCACCCCCGACGATGGCCAGGCACGCGAGCAGGCCGAGGAGCACGGTGAGGTTGTTGTAGCCGGTCGTGGGGCCGACCTCGGGCAGGTAGCCCGAGCCGATCTGCTGGAAGCCCTCGGGCACCGGGATGGTGAGCGACTTGCCGATCCACTGGTTGACGCCGCGGAAGACGAGCATGCCCGCCAGCGTGGTGATGAAGGCCGGGACCCCGACGTAGGCCACCCAGAAGCCCTGCCAGGCGCCGATCAGGGCGCCGATGGCCAGGCCCAGGAGGATCGCCAGGGGCCAGGACAGGTGCCAGTCCCGCATGGCGATCGCCACGATGATGCCGACCGCGGCGGCCACCGAGCCCACCGACAGGTCGATGTGCCCGGCGATGATGACCAGCACCATGCCGATGGCGAGCACCAGGACATAGGCATTGCCCTGGAGGATGTTGATGACGTTGGTGGGGTCGAGGGCCAGGCCGTCGGTCTGCCAGGTGAAGAAGGCGATCAGGGCCAGCAGGGCGATGATCATCCCGAACTGGCGCAGGTCCCCCCCGAAGACGTTCTTGAGCTTGGTCATGGTGCTGCTGCTCCCAGGTCAGGCCGTGGCGGCCGGTGCATGGACGGAGGACGTGAGAGTCATCAGACGCATGAGACTCTCCTGCGTCGCCTCCTCACGGTCGAGGCAGCCGGTGATGGCTCCCTCGCAGATGGTGTAGATGCGGTCGGACAGGCCGAGGAGCTCGGGCAGCTCGGAGGAGACGACGATGACGCCCTTCCCCTCCAGCGCGAGCTGCTGGATGATCCCGTAGATCTCGAACTTGGCGCCGACGTCGATGCCGCGGGTGGGCTCGTCGAGGATAAGCACCTCGGGGTCGGTGAACAGCCACTTGGCCAGGACGACCTTCTGCTGGTTGCCGCCCGACAGCTTGTCCACCCCCTCGTCGACCGAGGGGGTCTTGGTGCGCATCGACAGGCGGTACCTGTCGGCCCACTCGTACTCCTTGTCCCGGTCGACGACGCCCGCGGGCGCGATCTTGCCGAGCTTGGCCGAGACGGTGGTGCGCTTGATGTCGTCGAGCAGGTTGAGCCCCAGCGACTTGCGGTCCTCGGTGACGTAGCCCAGGCCCTCGCGGATGGCCGTGGGGACATTGGTCAGGCTGAGCCGACGCCCGTCCAGGAAGGCCTCGCCCCCGCGGAAGATGCCGTAGGAATGGCCGAACAGCGACCGCATCAGCTCGGTCCGACCGGCCCCCATGAGCCCGGCGAAGCCGACGATCTCGCCCCGGCGGACCGTGAAGCTCGAGCGCTTGCACACGAGCCGGCCGGGGATCTGCGGGTGCTCGACGGTCCAGCCGCGCACCTCCAGCAGGGTCTCGCCGATCTGCGGGGTGTACTCGGGGAAGCGGGAGTCCAGCGGGCGGCCGACCATCGAACGGATGATCCGGTCCTCGTCGACCCCGCCTGCGTGGACGTCGAGCGTCTCGATCGACCGACCGTCGCGGATGATGGTGATCGAGTCGGCGATCGCGGCGATCTCGCCGAGCTTGTGGCTGATCATGATGCTCGTGATGCCCCGCTCGCGCAGGCCGCGGATGAGGTTGAGCAGGTGGGCCGAGTCCTCCTCGTTGAGGGCGGCGGTGGGCTCGTCCAGGATCAGCAGCCGGACGTTCTTGTTGAGCGCCTTGGCGATCTCGACGAGCTGCTGCTTGCCGACGCCGATGTTCTTGACCGGGGTCTCGGGGTCGTCGCGCAGACCCACCATGTCCAGCAGCTCGCGGGCCCGCTGGTTGGTGCGCACCCAGTCGATGACGCCCCCGCGGCTGGCCTCGTTGCCGAGGAAGATGTTCTCCGCGATGGACAGCTCGGGGATGAGGGCGAGCTCCTGGTGGATGATCACGATCCCGGCGCGCTCGCTGGCGCGGATGTCCCGGAAGGCCACCTCGGCGCCGCCATACATGATCCGGCCCTCGTAGCTGCCGTGCGGGTAGACCCCGGACAGCACCTTCATCAGCGTCGACTTGCCGGCGCCGTTCTCCCCGCAGATCGCGTGGACCTCGCCGGCGCGCACGGACATGGAGACCTCGTCCAGCGCCTTGACGCCGGGAAACTCCTTGGTGATGCGGACCATCTCCAGGAGAACCGGCCGGTCCTCCGGGGGCTTGAAGGTCGTGCTCATCGTGGTCCCTTCTTCGCGACCTGACGGCATCGTCACCGTCTCATGTTCAGGAAGTGAACTCTGGATTGCTGGATTCGTCAACTACTCCGCGTGTCGCAGCGGTACCTGGGCCGCCTCGTGGGCGGCCCCCGCGGCACCCAGCGCCTCAGCCCGGGCACCCAAGGTCTCCAGGGCCAGCGTGGTCGACGCCGCGACCACCGGAGGGGTCGCGCGCTCCAGCCCCCGGCGGGTGGCGGCGAGCAGCAGCCCTCCCACCTCGGTGAGCGGACCGGCGAGCAGGACGACCTCGGGGTTGAGCAGGTTGCACAGCCCGCCGAGGACCTGCCCGAGGGCCAGGCCGGCGTCCTCGAGCACCCGCAGCGCAGCCAGGTCCTGCGCCTGCACGAGCTGCAGCAGCTCGGAGGTCCGGGGGGTGCGACCGCTGGAGGCGGCCAGCGCGGAGAGCATCGTCGGTATGGCGGCGACGGTCTCCAGGCACCCCCGGTTGCCGCAGCGGCACACCGGTCCGAAGGGCTGGACCTGCAGGTGTCCGAGCTCGCCGGTGATGCCGATCTGTCCGCGATGCACCTGCCCGCCGAGCACGAGCCCGGCGCCGATCCCGCTCGCGACCTTGACAAACACCAGGTGCTCGGCGCCGGCATGGGCGCCCCAGCGGTGCTCGGCCAGGGCTCCGAGGTTGGCGTCGTTGTCCACGACGACCGGCATGGCCAGGCGCTCGGCCAGCGCGGGACGCAGCTCCAGCCCCACCCACTCCGGCAGGACGGCGGCGTGGCCCACGACGCCGGTCCGCGAGTCGATGGGTCCGGGGATGCCGACCCCCGCGCCGACCAGCTCGGACCTGCGCACGCCGGCGTCGGCCAGGGTGCGATCGAGCATCAGATCCACGAGCGCCATGCAGCGCTCGGGCCCATGACCTGCCGCGATGCCTTCGTAGGACTCGGCGAGCACCGACCCGTCCTCGGCGGCGAGGAGCAGGCGCACGTGCCGCCGCCCCACGTCGACGCCGACGGCGACGGCGAGCTCCTTGCGGGCCAGGGCCACCCGGACCGCACGACGCCCGGACGAGGTGGTGGGACCCGTCGTCACCAGACCCTCGTCGCCGAGCGCCCGGACCAGGTTGGAGACGGTGGCGGGCGAGAGGCCGGTGGCCCTCGCGAGCGCCGCCTGGGTCATCGCCCCCCGGGACCTCAGGGCGTCGATCACCCTCTCGTAGTTGGCCCTTCGTAGTGCGCTGGGCGACCCGGCGCCCCGCGGGGCTCGGCCGGGGACCGAGGTGTCGTCGTTGACCATGGGCCCACTGTGGCCCTCCGCGGCGCTGTCGTCAAGAAGTGAAGACAATGTAGTTTTGCGTCAACACAACTTGTACGTACAGTTACATACCTAGTGAATGTTCCCGCGCAGTACCACCGCTCGGGGGAACGCCAGCACGTCGATATCCGCCCGCGGGTCCGCGGCATAGACGCACAGGTCCGCCGGCGCCCCCTCCTCCAGGCCAGGCCTCCCGAGCCAACGACGGGCGCCCCAGCTGATGGCCTCGAGCACCTCGCGCGGCGTCAGGCCGGCGTCCCGCAGCTCCCTCGCCTCGGCCCCGACGAGCCCGTGCGGGAGCGCCCCCCCGGCGTCGGTGCCGACGTACACCGGCACTCCGGCCTCGTGCGCGGCCCGGACCGTCTCGTGCCGGGCGGCGTGCAGGTCCAGCATGTGCCGGTGGTACGCCGGGAACTTGGTCCGGGCCGGCTCGGCGATCTGCGGGAAGGTCGCGATGTTGACCAGGGTCGGGACGATCGCGATCCCCTGGCGGGCGAAGTCGTCGACGACCGAGCCGCGCAGCCCGGTGGCGTGCTCGACGCAGTCGATGCCGGCCCGGGCCAGCTGCGGCAGGACCTCCTCGCCGAAGCAGTGGGCGGTGACCCTGGCTCCGGCCTCGTGCGCGGCGGCGACGGCAGCGGCGACGACCTCCTCCGGCCAGCAGGGTGCCAGGTCGCCGGTGTCCCGGTCGATCCAGTCCCCGACGAGCTTGACCCAGCCGTCTCCCCGCGCCGCCTGCTCGCGAACGGCGGCGACGAGCATCTCCGGCTCCACCTCGTCGGCATAGCCCCGGAGGTATCGACGGGTGCGCGCGATGTGTCGCCCGGCGCGGATCACCACGGGCAGGTCGGACCGGTCGTCGATCCAGCGGGTGTCGGCAGGCGAGCCCGCGTCCCGGATCAGCAGGGTCCCGGCCGCGCGATCCCCCAGGATCTGGCGCTCGGCGGTCTCGGCGTCCACCGCGCCATGGGCGTCCAGCCCGACGTGGCAGTGGGCGTCGACCAGCCCCGGCAGGACCCAGCCGGCGAGGGTCTCCACGTCGCCGGTCGGTCGCTGGAAGGTCACCCTGCCGTCCACCACCCACAGCTCGTCCCGGACCTCCTCGGGGCCGACGAGGACCGGACCGGACAGGTGCAGGGCTGCGGCGCTCATGGTGGCGACCCTAGCGGCGGAACCGTCCCGGCGGCCGTTCGTGAATCACGTTCGGGCCCAGTGGCGTGTTGTAACTCTTCGTAATTTTAGTCTCACTTCCTTCATTACTGTGAGACCAGGACAAATCACTCAACGAAGTAGTGGCAGGCCGATGCGGTAGACAAGCGTCCGGAGCCGTCCCCAGGCCCGGTGACGGCCCGTTTCCTGGATGTGACATGAGGGTCCGACAGGCCCGGTCATCGGCAGCGTCGCCACCCCACGACCCTTCCCCCGCATCCCGGAGTCCACCATGCCAGCCACCCTCGCGCCGACGTCCTTCGACGTCCTCGGCCATGAGCCGGACGGCGCCGCGACCCCGAGCCCCCTGCCCCCCGAGCCCGGCTACGGCCGCGTGCACGTCCTGGTGCCGGCGCACGACGAGGAGGCGGGCATCGCCCACACCCTCGAGGCTCTGCGCGAGCAGACCTACCAGCCGTGGTCCGTGACGGTCATCGCGGACAACTGCAGCGACCGCACGGTCGAGATCGCCCGCGGGATGGGCGTCACGGTCGTCGAGACCGTCGGCAACACCCACAAGAAGGCCGGCGCCCTCAACCAGGTGCTCGACACCCTGCTGCCGACCCTGGGCGAGTCGGACCTCATCTTCGTGCAGGACGCGGACTCGGCGCTGGAGCGGCACTTCCTCGCCAACGCCGCGCGCTACCTCACCCGGCACGACCATCTCGGCGCCGTGGGCGGCACCTTCCGCGCCCAGCCCGCCCTGCAGCGGGAGCGCACCCGCCGCCGCGAGCCGTCGACCGAGCGCTGGCAGCGCCAGGCCTGGAACCTCAACTCACGCTTCCTGCGGCACCTGCAGGACAACGAGTACGCCCGCTACGCCCGCGACGTGCGGCGCCTGGACGGCAAGTGCCTCGTGGTCACCGGCACCGCGGCCATGTTCAAGGCCACCATGCTGCAGGACCTCAGCCGGGCGCGGCTCGACGGCCGCCTCCCCGAAGGCGACGGCAAGGGCGGGATCTACGACCCCCGGGTCCTCACCGAGGACAACGAGCTGTCGTTCGCGATCATGCACCTGGGCTTCGAGCTCCTGGCGCCCCCGAACTGCCTGCTGACGACCGAGGCGATGCCGACCTGGCGCGAGCTGTGGCAACAGCGGCTGCGCTGGAAGCGCGGCGCCGTCGAGAACTGCGTGCAGTACGGCCTCACCGCCGTGACCCGGCCCTACTGGGGTCGTCAGCTGCTGACGATGCTGGGCGTCCTAGTCACGATCCTCTACCTGTCCGACCTCGCCCTCACCCTCGTGCTCGGCCACTTCGCCCTCCAGCCCCTCTGGGCGGCGGTGACCGGGATCTTCTGCCTGGAACGGTTCGTGACGATCCGGGACAAGGGGATCAGGCAGATGGCGCTCAGCGCCACGATGTACGAGCTCCCGTTCGACTTCTTCCTGCAAGCCACCCACGCGAAGGCCTACGCCGACGCGCTCATCGGAACCGAAAGGAAATGGTGACATGTACAACAACCCCGCTCCGGTCTTCGCCGCCGGCGTGACCGGTGGACTGACCTACGCCGGGTTCGAGAACCTCTACTACGCGATGGGCGCCTTCGCGCTCGTGGCCGCGGCCTCCGCGGTCAAGCGCATGGTGCCCGTCTACCGCACCCGGTCGGCCCGCGCCCGGGCTGCCATGATCTCCGAGAGCGCCTGATCCTGGGCGCTCCCGGCCTCACCGCCCGGCGTCGACGGCCGGCGTCGACGGCCGGCCCCGCTTCCGCGGGGCCGGCCGTTGGTCCGTCTGGGCAGACCCATGTAGATACAGAGAGTAGTTGATGGTCACTCTTCGTACCGTCAGGGGATGCGTCTCCCCCGCCGTGCCCTCCTGTCCGTCGCCCTCGGGGCCGCCGCGATGACCGCCACCGCGGGCAGCTCCGAGGCGATCTCCCCCGCACCTCGGCCCACGACCGCTCCCCGCACGCTGGCCCCCTCCTCGGTTCCGCTCGCCCTGGGCGCCTACAGCCAGGGGATGGACAAGGACCCCACGGTCCTGGACCGGACGGCCTCCGCCCTGGGCCGCCCCATGGCCATCGCGAGCGTCTTCCGCGGCAAGGGTGACGACGCCTGGTGGCCCTACCCCGCGGATCGGGCCCTCGGGACTCGCCGGACGCTCCTCGTGGCCTGGTCCCTGGAGGACTACGGCAGCTATGCCTGGTGGGCCTCCGGCCAGGGTGACGCCGTCCTGCGCGACAAGGCCCGCACGTTGCGCGCCTACGGACGCCCCGTGGTGCTGCGCCCTTGGGCCGAGATGAACGCCGACTGGGTGGCGCACCAGGTCACCACCGGCACCCCGAAGCCCGCGGGCGGATCCCCCGACCAGTTCCGGGCCGCCTGGCGCCGCGCCGTCGACGTCTTCCGTCGCGAGGGGGCCAGCAACGTGCGCTGGGCCTTCAACCCCACCACCGACACCTACGCCGGCACCAGCGACGTGCGGGCGTTCTACCCCGGCGACGACGTCGTCGACGTCCTCGGCCTGGACGGCTACAACTGGGGCACCACCGCAACCCCCAACCTCGGCTGGCGCACCTTCGACGACGTCTACGCCACCCAGTACGCCCGTCTCGTGGGACTCGCACCCGCCAAGCCCGTCTGGCTGTGCGAGATCTCCTCGGCCGACCCCGCCAGCGCGGGGGTCTCGACGGTGCGGGCGAGCGCACCGACCGGGCAGACCAAGGGCTTGTGGTGGCAGGACACCTTCGCCCACCTGCGCACCGGCTACCGCAACGTCCAGGCTGTGGTGGTCTTCGACGTCGACAAGGAGCGCGACTGGCGAGTGGCGAGCTCGGCCGAGGCCCTCGGCGGGCTGCGCACCGCAGTCAGCTCCCCGATCTACAAGCCGCGCCTCGGCTGACCCGTGTCGCGGTCCCCTGCCCTCGCGATCGGCAGGTATGACGAGAGGCCCGGGTGCACCGGGCCTCTCGTCATACCTGCCGGGTCGGTCGAGGGCTCACCTGCCCAGCGTGCCGCCGAAGCCCTTGGGCAGCTGGGACAGGTCTAGCTCGGAGGGGTCGGGCATCGCCCCGTCGCCGAAGGCCGAGCCGAAGGCGTTCTCCTTGGCAACTCTGGCCTTCTCGGCCGCGGCGCGCTCCTGCTCGGCGCGCTTGGCGGGGTTGCCGGACTTGGCCTTCTTGCGGGCGGGCTGCTGCTTGGCCTTCTTGCCGCCGGGGACCCCGGGCATCCCCGGCATACCGCCGCCGCGGCGCAGCTGACGCATCATCTTCTGCGCCTCGCCGAAGCGCTCGAGCAGCTGGTTGACCTCGCTGACCGTGACGCCGGAACCCTTGGCGATGCGCGAGCGGCGAGAGCCGTTGATCTGCTTGGGGTGGGTCCGCTCGAAGGGGGTCATGGACCGCACGATCGCCTCGACCCGGTCGAACTCACGCTCGTCCAGCGCGTTGATGGCGTCGCGCATCTGGTTCATGCCCGGCATCATCCCGAGCATCGACTTGAGGTTGCCCATCCGCTTGATGGCGGACATCTGCTGCAGGAAGTCGTCGAAGGTGAAGTCCTCCTCCGCCAGGAACTTCCGGGCCATCTCGTCGGCCTGGCGGCGGTCGAAGGCCTTCTCGGCCTGCTCGATCAGGGTGAGGACGTCACCCATGTCCAGGATCCGGCTGGCCATCCGGTCGGGGTGGAAGACCTCGAAGTCCTTCACGCCCTCGCCCGTGGAGGCGAACATGATCGGCTTGCCGGTCGTGTGGGCCACGGACAGCGCAGCGCCACCACGGGCGTCGCCGTCGAGCTTGGACAGGACCACGCCGGTGAAGTTGACGCCTCGCTGGAAGGCCTCGGCCGTCTCGACCGCGGCCTGGCCGATCATCGCGTCGATGACGAAGAGGACCTCGTCGGGGTCGATGGCCGCCCGGATGTCCGCGGCCTGCTGCATCAGCACCTCGTCGATGGCCAGGCGTCCGGCGGTGTCGACGATGACCACGTCGCGCTGCTGACGACGGGCCTCGGTGACGCCGTCGCGGGCCACGCCGATCGGGTCGCCGTAGCCGCGGGTGCCGGAGCCGGTCTCGATCGCCGCGTCGTAGCCCGAGACGTTGCCCCGCTCGGGGGCATAGACGGGCACGCCGGCGCGCTCGCCGACCACCTGGAGCTGGGTGACGGCGTTGGGGCGCTGGAGGTCGGCCGCGACGAGCATCGGGGTGTGCCCCTGCTCCTTGAGCCAGTAGGCCAGCTTGCCCGCGAGCGTGGTCTTGCCCGCGCCCTGCAGACCGGCCAGCATGATGACCGTCGGCGGCTGCTTGGCGAACTCGATCCGGCGGGTCTGGCCGCCGAGGATCTCGACCAGCTCGTCGTTGACGATCTTGACGACCTGCTGGGCGGGGTTGAGCGCCTCGTGCACCTCCGCCCCGAGCGCCCGCTCGCGCACGGCTGCGGTGAAGTGACGCACGACGGGCAGCGCCACGTCGGCGTCGAGCAGGGCGACCCGGATGTCGCGGACCGTGGAGTTGACGTCCTTCTCGGTGATGCGCCCCTTGGAGCGCAGGTGCTTGAAGGTGTCGGTCAGACGGTCAGACAGGCTGGTGAACACCGGACAAGGTTACCGGCTGACCCTCGTGCCCCCGGACATCGTCCGTCCCCGCCGGGTCGGAGGGCTGCGCGGTGGTCTCGTCGGGCGTCCGCGCTCCCCAGTGCGCCGTGGCACCGATCGCGTCGGCCAGCGGGCGCCGGCCGGTGCGGCTGCCCACCGCCTCGGGGGTGAGGTCGTAGGCCGTCTCGGCGTGCTCGGCCTGGTCGAGACCCTCCAGCTCGTCGCCGGCCGGAGCCCGGAAGCCCAGGGTGACCGCGAGGACCCGGGCGATCGCGTAGGACACGACCAGGGAGTAGCCGAAGACGGCGAGGGCACCGACCCCCTGGCGCCACAGCTGGTCCAGGCCGCCGCCGTGCAGCAGCCCGCGCACGGTGCTGCCCGGGACCTCGTCGGTGGCGAGGAGCCCCACGGCCAGGGTCCCCCAGAGCCCGCCGACCAGGTGCACGCCGACGACGTCCAGGGAGTCGTCCACGCCGACGAGGAACTTCAGACCGACGGCAAGGGCACACAGGGCTCCCGCGACGAGCCCGACCACGACGGCGCCGAGCGGGGTCACGACGGCGCAGGCCGGGGTGATGGCCACCAACCCCGCGACCATGCCTGAGGCAGCGCCCAGGGAGGTCGCGTGGCCGTCGCGCAGCCGCTCGGTGGCGAGCCAGCCGACGATGCCGGCGGCCGGCGCCACGAAGGTGTTGATCCAGGCGAGCGCGGCGACCGGCCCGGCGGACAGCGCCGACCCGGCGTCGAAGCCGAACCAGCCGAACCACAGCAGGCCGGCGCCCAGCATCACGAGGGTCAGGTTGTGCGGCCGCATCGGGTCCCGGCCGAAGCCCTCGCGGGGCCCGAGGACGAGCGCGAGCGCCAGTCCGGCGGCCCCGGCGTCGATGTGGATGGCCGTGCCACCCGCGAAGTCGACCGCCTTGAGGCCGTTGACGATCCAGCCCCCGTGGGTGGCGGTGAGACCGTCGACGGCGAACACCCAGTGGGCGGCGAGGAAGTAGACGAGCAGCGACCACGCCGCGACGAAGGCGCACCAGGCCCCGAACCGGGCGCGGTCGGCGATCGCACCGGAGACGAGGGCGACCGCGATGACCGCGAAGGCCCCCTGGTAGCCGGCGAAGGCCAGGGACGGGACGCGGCCGACGTGGGCGGAGGCGTCGAGGAGGTGCCGCAGCCCGGCGAACTGCAGCGGATCGCCCACCAGCCCGCCGAAGGAGTCCCCGAACGCCATGGAGTAGCCCACGAGCACCCACAGGACCCCGACGATCGCCAGGGCGGCGACGCTCATCATGATCATGTTGAGCACGCTCTTGGCGCGGACCATCCCGCCGTAGAAGAAGGCGAGCGCGGGGGTCATGAGCAGCACCAGCGCGGCGCTGACCAGCACCCAGACGGTGTCACCGGTGTCGATCGTGTCCATGCCACCACCCTGCGGGAGGGGTGTTTCGCCGGCGGGTCTCCCGGTGTTTCCGTGGCGTAAACCCCGGCGACCGCGCGTAAACCCTGGATGACGCCGTCAGGTCAGCCCCAGTGGCCGCCCATCGGGGGAACGAGCCAGGCGTCCGCGGCCGCGGCCCGCAGCGCCAGCCCGATGGAGTCCACGTCGTCGTGCGCGTTGAGTCCGCTCGGGTTGGGGACCACGTGCACGATCGCGCCGTACCAGGGCTCCGGCTGCCGGCCGCGATGGACCTGCTTGACGCCGAACGCGATCCGATAGGTCGAGATCCCGGCGAAGGCCACCACGCGAGGGTGCCGCTCGTCGACGAGCGCGGCGAGGCGCTCCACCCCGGCACGCAGCTCCTCGGGGTCCAGCTCGTCGGCCCGGGCCGTGGCCCGCGGCACGAGGTTCGTCATACCGATGCCGCGGTCCTCGACCAGCGCCCGGTCCTCGGTCCGCATCCCGCAGCTGACGTCGATGACGTGTCTGGCCAGCCCGGCCCGGTGCAGCGCCGGCCAGAACCTGTTGCCCGGCCGGGCGTAGTGCGCGTCCACGGCGGCGGACCACAGCGAGGGGTTGATGCCGACGACCAGCAGGGCCAGGTGCTCCGGGAGCAGGTCGGTGATGGCCCTCCCCCGGGCCTGCTCCAGCCCGGCGGCGGTGGGCCTGCGGCCCCTGACGTATGCCGCGAGCCCACCGCCCTGGCGGGCGGCGGGCTCGGGGTGCTCGGACACCATCAGCGCGGTGGCCTCACGCGACGATGGCGTCGACGAAAGCCACCGGGTCGAAGGGCGCCAGGTCGTCGGGTCCTTCGCCGAGCCCGACGAGCTTGACCGGCACGCCGAGGGTGCGCTGGATGGCCACGACGATGCCGCCCTTGGCGGTGCCGTCGAGCTTGGTGAGGGCGATGCCGGTGATGGCGACCTGCTGGGCGAAGGCCTCGGCCTGGCGCAGACCGTTCTGACCGGTGGTGGCGTCCAGGACCAGGATGACCTCGTCGACCTCGGAGGTCTTCTCGACCACGCGCTTGATCTTGCCGAGCTCGTCCATCAGGCCGACCTTGTTGTGCAGCCGGCCGGCGGTGTCGAGGATGACCACGTCGGCCTCCTGCTCGATGCCGGCCTTGACCGCGTCGAAGGCCACCGCGGCGGGGTCGGCCCCGTCCCGGTCGGAGCGCACGGTGGCGACGCCGACGCGCTCGCCCCAGGTCTGGAGCTGGTCGGCGGCCGCGGCGCGGAAGGTGTCGGCGGCGCCGAGGATCACCTCGCGGTCCTCGGCGACGAGGACCCGGGCGAGCTTGCCGACGGTCGTGGTCTTGCCGGTGCCGTTGACGCCGACGACCATGATCACGGCCGGGCGGTCGCCGCGGCGGGTCGAGGCGATGCGGCGGTCCATGGTCGGGTCGACGAGGGTGAGCAGGTCCGAGCGCAGCCACTCGCGGGCCTCGGCCTCGCTCGTGGTGCCGTCGACCTTGACGTGGGTGCGCAGCTGGGCCACCAGCTCGGTGGTGGCCTGCACCCCGAGGTCGGACGCGAGGAGCGTGTCCTCGACCTCCTCCCAGGCCTCCTCGTCGAGCTTGCCGCTCGCCAGGAGGTTGAGCAGCGCGCGTCCGAAGGCGGTGTTGGACCGGGCCAGGCGGCTGCGGAGCTTGTAGAGCCGTCCGCGCGCCGACTCCGGGCGGGCGGTGCCCACGTCCAGGCCGTCGGCCTGCGGGGTGACAGCGGCCAGGGGATCGCCGGCCGTCGTGGCTGCGGTGCTGCTCCGCAGCCCTGCCGGGTCCACGTCGGGCACGGCGTCGGCGCCGGTCACCCGGGTGGCCCCGCCCGACCCCTGCCCGTCGGTGTCCGGGCCGGTGGTGACGTCCGCGGTGCCGGCAGCCGCGGCCCCTGCGGGGGCGTCCTCGGCCGGCGCAGGCCTGGGCGCCTTGGGCTCCAGCACGTCGCCCCACGTCGGGGCGGGCGCGTCCCGACGCGGCGCCGGGCGTGCGGGAGCGGGTGGCTTGGGGGCTTCCTTCGTCCGCCCACCGCGGCCGCGGACGAGTCCGACGACGGCGACGACGGCGAGGACGAGGATGCCGACGATCAGCAGCAGATAGTCCTGGAGCGTGTGCACGTCGCCATCCTCGCAAACCTCGGGGCCGGGCACACCTCGCACGGGTGGTCCGGAGGTCTCGGCGGCCGGCCGGAGAGCGGCGGGACGACCCGAGCGGCCCTCGGCCCGGACGGGCAGAGGGCCGCTCGGCGGCGTCGCTGGGGCCGGGCTCGCTGCCCGGCGGGGCGTCAGGCGCTGGCGCCGATCGCCTCTCGACCGGAGCCGGCGGGGCGGGAGAGGGTGGTCGTGGAGGCGGGTGTGGTCCGGGCGATCTCCTGGCCCTGGGCGGTCAGGGCGAGGGCGCCGTCCTGCGCGGCCGGGATGGCCACCAGGGCGAGGATGACGATGGCGAGGGACAGGGCAAGGAGCATTCCGAGGATGACGACGACCATGGGTCCAGTGTGACGGTTGAGACGCCCGAGACCTATGTGATCCCGGCCGTCGCGACAGGACTGTGATCAGATTGCTCCGACCGGGTGCGCCTCGTTCGTCTCCTCTATCAGGTCGTCACCAGGCATGACGTCACGATCGGCCAGATCTCGAATGCGTTGCGACACAACGGTCGTGACTCCGTCGCCACGCATGGTCACGCCATACAAGGCGTCGGCCACCTCCATGGTGCGCTTCTGGTGGGTGATGACGATCAGCTGGGAGGAGTCCCGCAGCTCCTCGAAGATCGCGATCAGCCGGCCGAGGTTGGCGTCGTCGAGCGCGGCCTCGACCTCGTCCATGATGTAGAAGGGACTCGGCCGGGCCTTGAAGATGGACACCAGCAGGGCCACCGCCACCAGCGAGCGCTCACCTCCGGACAGGAGCGACAGCCGCTTGATCTTCTTGCCCGGCGGACGGGCCTCGACCTCGATGCCCGTCGTCAGCATGTCGGTCGGGTCGGTGAGCAGCAACCTTCCCTCGCCGCCGGGGAACAGCCGCGCGAACACCCCGACGAACTCCCGGGCGGTGTCCGCGAAGGCCTCGGCGAAGACCCGCTCCACCCGCTCGTCGACCTCCTTGACGATGTCGAGCAGGTCGCGCCGGGAGCGGCGCAGGTCGTCCAGCTGCTCGGTGAGGAAGGTGTGCCGCTCCTCCAGGGCCGCGAACTCCTCCAGCGCGAGAGGATTGACCCGGCCGAGGGCTGCGAGCCCGCGCTCGGCCTTGCGCAGGCGCTTCTCCTGCTCCTCCCGGACGAAGGCCACGGTGTGGGTCTGGGTGGGCGTGCTGTCGTCGGCGTCCTTGGCGGGCGGGGCGAGCACCGGGATCGGCTGGTGAGGACCGTACTCCTCCACCAGGACCGCAGGGTCGACGCCCAGCTCCTCCAGCGCCTTGGTCTCCAGCTGCTCGATCCGCAGCCGCTGCTGGGCGCGGGCCATCTCGTCGCGGTGCACCGAGTCGGTGAGGACGCGCAGCTCGTCCGCGAGGCGGGCGACGTCGGCCCGTATGGCGACCAGCCCGCTCTCCCGCTCGGCCTTGGCCTGCTCCGCCTGCTGTCGCCTCCCGGCCGCGGCAGCGACGAGCCCCTCGAGGATCGTCACGGCCCGCTCCGCCCCCGCGTGGACGGCGCGTGCGGCGGCGGCCTCCCGGCGACGTCGGGCCAGGCGCTCGGCAGCCTGGCGGCGGGCGAGCTCCTCCTGGGCGGCAGCCCGCTCCAGGCCGGCGGCGCGGCCGCCGTGGGCCCGGACCCGCTCCTCGGTGGTGCGCAGCGTGAGCCGCAGCTCGGTCTCCTGAGCGCGGGCGGCCTGGGCCTCGGCGGCGAGGCGGTCCCGCTCGTGCGTGCTCGGCTCGGCCTCGTCCTCGGCTGCGGTGCTGCGTGCGTCGGCCAGCCGCTGCTCCAGCGCCGCGAGCTCGACCTGGTCCCGCTCGATGCCCGACCGCAGCTCGCCGCCGCGGCGGGCAGTGCGCTCCGCCTCGGCGCGCGCCGAGCGTGCGGTGGCCGCGAGCGAGCCGAGCTGCTCGGCGACGGCGGCGAGCCGGGCGTCGTTGTCGTTGAGCCGGTCCAGCGCGGCATCGACGGCGGCACCCGCCTGCTCCAGCCGAGCCGTCGCCCCCTGGAGGGCGAAGGCCGCCCGCTCCCCTGCCGCGGTCGCGGTGGCCACGGCAGCCCGTGCCTCGTCGACGGCGGCCTGGATCTCCAGCTGGCTGGGGGCGCTGCCGGATCCCCCTCGTGCCCAGCCCGGCCCGTGCACGTCGCCCGCCGCCGTGACCGCCGTGACCCCCCGCGCCAGGACCTGCGTGACCAGGGCGTCGGAGGCGTCGTCCGGGAGCAGCGCCACCCGGTCGAGCAGACGGTCGAGGGCGGGCCGCAGCTCGGCAGGGACCTGCTCGACGCAGGCGACGGCCCACTCCACGCCGGGCGGCAGGGTCGGTCGACCCGTCACGGCGGCGCCGGAGTCCGCGCCCGACCCGATCTCGGTGCCGACCTCGACGCCCGGGCCCGCGCTGAGAGCGGCGTCGCCACCGGCGTCCGCCTCGGCCCTCGGCCGCGCGCCGGCGTCCGCCACGAGCAGGGTGACCTGCCCGGCGTCCTGCGATCGCAGCCGGGCGAGCGCCGCCACCGCCTGCGGCCGGCCCGCGACGGCCACGGCGTCCGACGCCCAGCCCAGCGCCGCGGCGACCTGCGCCTCCCGGCCGGCCCGGACGGTCACCAGGGACGCGAGCGACCCCAGGACCCCTTCCGGCATACCGTCGAGGAGGGACCCGGCTCCGTCCTTGCGCCGCAGCCCCATCTCCAGCGCCCCCAGACGCGCCTGCTGGGCCGCTCGCTCCTGGGTGGCGGCCCGGGCCTGCTCCCGCAGCCGGCGCACCTCGGCCTGGGCCGCCTCGCGCACGGACTCCGCCTGCTCGTAGGCCTCGTCGAGGTCCTCCTCGCCCGCCTCCGCATCGGCGATGGACACCTCCAGGGCCCGGAACTGCCCGTCCGCCTCGTCCGCCCGCGCCCGCGAGGCGGCGATGGCCTCGTCCAGACGCGACAGCTCGCCCTCGGCCGCCTCGATCCGGGACCGCCGAGCGGCGACCTGCCCCTGCAGGCGGGCGAGCCCCTCGCGGCGATCGGCCGCGGCCCGCGCGAGCCGGGCGAGCCGATCCACCTCCTGGGCGTGCTGCTGCTCCAGCTCTCCTCGGCGGGCGACGACCTCGTCGAGGTCGGCCTTGGCCTGGGTGACCTCGGCGGCCAGGGCCTGCTCCGTGGCACGCGCCTCGGCGGCCTCGACCCGCAGGGCCTGCGGGTCCCGTCCGGACGGGGCCGCCTGGTGGGGGTCGTCGGCGAGCAGCCGGGCACGCTCGGCCGCGAGCTGTCCGGTCCCGCCGATCCGGTCGCGCCAGGAGCTCAGCTCGAACCACTCCTGCTGCGCCCGGGCGACCTGCGGCGCCAGCTCGGCGACCCCCGCCTCGAGGGTCGTCAGCTCGGCCTGCGCCAGGCGGAGCGCCTCCTCGACCTCGGACCGCCGCCGCAGCAGCGCCGTCTCGTCGGCGACCTCCTGCTCCAGCGTGCTCGTCAGCTGCACGAGGTCGTCGGCCAGGAGCCGCAACCGGGCGTCCCGGGCATCCGCCTGGATGGTCGCGGCGCGCCGGGCCGTCTCGGCCTGACGCCCGAGCGGCCCCAGCTGGCGCCGGATCTCGCCCGTGAGGTCCTGCACCCGCTGGAGGTTGCCCTGCATCTGGTCAAGCTTGCGCAGCGCGCGTTCCTTGCGCTTGCGGTGCTTGAGGACCCCTGCTGCCTCCTCGATGAACCCGCGTCGCTCCTCGGGGGTCGCGCGAAGCACCGCGTCCAGCTGCCCCTGGCCGACGATGACGTGCATCTCCCGGCCGATGCCGCTGTCGGACAGCAGCTCCTGGATGTCGAGCAGCCGGCAGGGGGTGCCGTTGATGGCGTAGTCGGACCCGCCGTTGCGGAACATCGTCCGACGGATCGTCACCTCGGTGTAGTCGATCGGCAGGGCACCGTCGGTGTTGTCGATGGTGAGGCTGACCTCGGCCCGCCCCAAGGGCGGCCGACCGGCCGTGCCCGCAAAGATGACGTCCTCCATCTTGCCGCCACGCAGCGTCTTGGCGCCCTGCTCCCCCATCACCCAGGCGAGCGCGTCGACGACGTTCGACTTGCCGGAGCCGTTGGGGCCGACCACGCAGGTGATCCCCGGCTCCAGCCGGAAGGTCGTCGCGGACGCGAAGGACTTGAAGCCCTTCATCGTCAGCTGCTTGACATACACGCGGTCACCCTATCGGCCCGATCCAGCCAGACGTGTGACGCTGGGTGAGTGCGTATGTCGGAAGTCGCCATCCCCGTTCGGTCACCGGGGCGCCCGGCCGCGGCTCGGCGGCGGGAGCCGGACCGGGGCCAGGTCGCCCCTCGGCCTCAGCGGGTGAGCGCCACCCGGGCGATGCGTCGGAAGCCGTGCCGCTCGTACCACGTGACCGGCCAGTCGTCCTCGTCGGCCCCGACGGCCACGGTGTCGACCCCGTCCTGACGCAGCTGGGCGGTCACCCCCGCCATGAGCAGATCGCCATACCCCTTGCCGCGGTGCCCGGGGAAGATGTCGACCTCCTGGATCCGGGCACAGGTCACCCCCTGCTCCTTGACGCGGAAGATGCCGACCGCTCCCACCCGGGTGCTGCCGACCGTGGCGAAGTACATCCGCAGGCCCAGCCGCGTGCAGCGCTCGTGCAGCACACCGACCATCGAGAAGACGTGGTGCTGCGCCTTGCCCAGCTCGGTGGCGACCCCCATCCGACGGTCGAAGTAGGCCGCCCAGTCCTCGCCGGAGACGATCGGCGTGAGCTGGACCCGGGTCCCGGGCTCGCCCGTGGTGGCGGGGGTCCAGCCCGGTTCCTCGAGGGCGAGGAGGGCCTTGCCGACGGCATGGGGGTCCTGCAGGATCGTCGTCCGGGGAAAGAGGGCACGCTCCGAGGCCAGCACGGCCTCGACCAGGTCAGTCGATGTCACCTGACCAGCCTAGCGGCATCAAATTCTTTGTATGACAATTACACTCATCGTGAGGCAACCAGGCTTGCGGGTCTGCTCGGGGCACCTCGGCATACCACCAGGGGTATGCCGAGGTGCCTCGGCCGGGCTCGCGTTGCGGGATCGGGCGGACCGTCGACTACTTCTCGACGAAGCCCGTCACGTCCGGGCGCACCTGACCGGGCAGCGCCACGCACGCCTCCACCCGTCCGGGGCGGCGGCGCGGGCTCGTGGGGTCCACCGCCGCGGTCGGAGACAACCGGCGTCCGAGCTCGGCGACCGCGTCGGCCGGGCCCTGGGCGACGACCTCCACACGCCCGTCGTCCATGTTGCGGGCGTGACCGACCAGCCCGAGCTCCAGCGCCCGCGAGCGGGTCCACCACCGGAAACCCACACCCTGCACCCGCCCTCGCACGAAGTAGGTCGTGCGCACCGTCTCCTCGGTCATGCGCCGAGCATAGGTGGCCGCCCGGCCCCGACGACGGTCTCGCAGACGACGCCGGGGGCGTGACCTCACGGCGCCGCCGTTGCGCACGTCGGCTGTGCACGCGCCGTGGGTGGGCGCCTCTGGGTCGCACGGAAACGGCCGCTTGAGCTACACGAGGATCGGCACGAGGCAGTCGATCTCGCCTTCACGCCGGTAGCTCTCGATCTGGGGGCGCGTGGAGTCATGCTCCGCGTGCGAGAAGAGGACGTCGAAAGCGTCACCGATTTGTCCGTATGCCTCCAGCGCCTCACCTCGCAGGCGCAATCGCAGGTATGCCCCACCGGGGATCACCGTCTCGTCGAGGCCGAGGGGGTTGTCGGCATCGCGTTCCAGACGCGTCGAGCACATACGGTAGATCTGCGAACCGCCATAGATGAGGCCCATCATGCGCCGCCCCTTCAAAGAGTCGAAGCCATGCTCGAAGTCGGGCCACCCTGCCTGGATGCTCGGAAGGTCCAGGGGGACGTCTCGACTCAGAGCAGGCAGGTCTTCGAGGGTGGTGACATCGATCCGACCTAGGGCGTGACGATCTGGGTAATTCCTCATGTGCTAGGTCTAGCCAAGATTTTGACAGGTCTTCAAGCCCGGGTGAGATGTGCATAGACGGGCTCTTCCCGAATGAGGGTGTAGGTCGCTGCTCGGCCTGACTGGGTGGGACGTCGGCGCGTCGGTGGGAGGTGGGGGTCGAGGTCTTCCGAGGGTGGAAGTTCTGACGCTCACCATCTGGAAGACCTCGACGTTCCTGGCGCTACCCTCACTGATCCTGAGCTGACGACCTTCACCGAGCTGCGTCTTGGCTGCGAAGGGCGCGTGCGCGACACGCTCGTGCGTGAGCTGGCCCACGCACCCCTGGGTCGGCGGCCGACGATCATGCGGGTCCGCCTACCTCGCCACCGCTGTCCCAGGTGCGAGCACGCGTGGCGCCAAGACCGGACGGAGCCTCACGGCTCGACGGCCTACCCGACCTCGCCGTTAGTCTGAGCGGGTGATCGCCGCCTCCGCCCTCCTCACCCTGCCCGCCGACGCCACCGCCTGGCCCGACTGGGTGCGAGATCTCCTCGACGGCCATCTCACCGATGCCGCCCGACTGCGCGAGGAGCTGCGTGCCCTGCCCGCTCCCGCCCCCGGCGACACCGCAGGCCGCGACCGGGTGCTGCGTCTCTGGGACGAGATCGGGGGGCACCTGCGGGGCGCTGCCGCCCCCGCCGAGCTCTTCGTCAACGTGCACCCCGACCCCGAGGTCCGGGCCCGGTGCGAGGAGGCCTCCGCCCGGGTTGTGGCGCTGGACACCGAGATCGGTCAGGACCGCGAGATCTACGCCCTGCTCGGCGCCCTGGACCGCGAGGGGCTCGACGAGGACCACCTCGTGCTGCTCGACCGGGCGCTGCGCGAGTTCCGCCGCGCCGCGGTCGACCGGGACGACCGGACCCGCGAGCGGGTCAAGGAGCTCGCCCGCCGGGCCGTGGAGCTGGGGCAGGACTTCGACCGCACGGTCCGCGACGACGTGCGCACCGTGCGGGTGCGTCCCGACCAGCTCGAGGGTCTGCCCCAGGACTGGATCGAGGCGCACACCCCCGACGCCGACGGGCTGATCACCCTGACGACGGACTACCCGGACCTGGTCCCCGTGCGGACCTTCGCCCGCGACCGAGGCGCCCGCACCGCCATCACCCAGGCCTGGATGCGCCGCGGGTGGCCCGACAACCAGCGCACCCTGGCGGACCTGCTGTCCACCCGGGACGAGCTGGCGCGCACGTTGGGCTACGCGGACTGGCCGTCGTACGACGCCGAGGTCAAGATGATCGGGCGCGGCGACGCGATCCCCGAGTTCATCGACCGGATCAGCGTGCTCGCCCAGGACCGGGCCCTCGCCGATCGCGAGCAGCTGCTGACGCGGCTGCGCCAGGACGAACCCCACGCCGACGGGCTCACCACGGCCGACACGCTCTACTACACCCAGGTGCTGTCCCAGGAGCTGCACGCCGTCGACGCGCAGGAGGTGCGCTCCTACCTCGCCTTCGACAAGGCCCTCGCGGGCGTCCTGGACGTCACGAGCCGGCTGCTCGGCATCGACTGGACGCCGGTGCCCGACGCCCCGGTCTGGCACGAGGAGGTGCTGACGTACGACGCGCACGTCGACGGCGACCTGATCGGACGGATCTACCTCGACCTGCACCCGCGGGAGGGCAAGTTCGGCCACGCCGCGATGTTCGAGCTGGTGGCGGGGGTCCGCGGCGGCGCCCTGGCCCAGGGCGCCCTGGCCTGCAACTTCAGCAAGGGCTACCTCGAGCACTCCCAGGTGACCACCTTGTTCCACGAGTTCGGGCACCTCGTGCACCACGTCCTCGGCGGCCGCGGCCCCTTCGCCCGGCACTCCGGGGTGGCCACCGAGTGGGACTTCGTGGAGGCCCCCTCGCAGATGCTCGAGCACTGGGCCTGGGAACCGGACGTGCTCGCGACCTTCGCCACCGACGACGAGGGCAGGCCGATCCCGCGCGAGCTCGTGGAGCGGATGCACGACGCCGACGGCCTCGGTCGTGGCCTGCACGTGCGCCGGCAGATGAGCCTGGCCGCCATGTCCTACTGGATGCACGCCCGACCGGCGGAGGACCTGGACGCCCAGAAGGACGAGCTCACCGCGCGCTACGACCTGGTGGCCCACCCTGCGGACACGCACTTCCACACGAGCTTCGGTCACCTCAACGGCTACTCGTCGGGCTACTACACCTACATGTGGTCGTTGGTGATCGCCGAGGACATGTTCAGCTCCTTCGAGCAGCAGGACCTGATGGCCGCCGGCCCGGCCCGGCGCTACCGCGAGCGGGTCCTCGAGCGAGGCGGTCACCGACCCGCCGCCGAGCTGGTCGAAACCCTGCTCGAGCGGCCCCGGTCCGAGGACGCCTTCCGCCGCTGGCTGCAGTCCTGAGACCCGCCGGGGCGAGCGGACTCGCCTGGGCGACCAGGCCCGGCGGTTCCGCCCGCCCCCCGGCAGGACGTCAGTGGTCGGCGCAGCAGGGCGTCGGGCTGGGGGTCTCGTAGGGCACGAGCACCCCGCCGTCGGCCGGCTGCACGGGGAGCAGGAGCCGCCCGTCGCGCCATACCGGCCGGACGAAGTCCCGGGTCCGCACCTGGTCCTGCGACCCCGCGGCGCTGCCTGCCAGACCCACGACCCCGTCGATCGCGCTGAGCCGCACCAGGTCCCGCACCGCCAGCGTCCCCACCAGTGCGGCACGCCCGGGATACACCACGGCCCGGCCGCCCATCCCACGGCGGCTCTCCTCCTCGACCGCCGCGGCCCAGGACGCGAGCGCCGCGAGCCCCCGGCGGTGCGGCCCGCACGCCACGCCGACCTCCCCAGTCCCCTCGGCGCCGCAGTGCGGCAGCAGGGTCTCGGCGAGGGCGTCCAGCAGGTCCGGCAGCAGTATGCCGATCGGCGGGTCCAGCCGGACGCCCAGCGCCACGTGCGGAACGGGCCCCCGGACCGGGTGCGTGGACACGACCGCCGCCTGCGCGGGGTCCCCGAGCAGTGCGTCGAGCCGCTCGGCCAGGAGCTCGGCGAGGTGGTCCGCCTCGCGCACCGAGGCCACCACGGGGTCGAGCCCGACCACCACCGGCGCGCCGGCGGGGTCGGGCTCGACCGTCGGGTCCGTCGCGCTCACGCGCGCGGCAGGACCCAGATCGGGTTCGTGTAGAACCACAGGTCGTTCCACGGGTCGGCGTCGCCGACGACGTCGAGGGCGGGTCCGGCCGGGTCCACGGCCGCCCCCCGCAGACCGGGAGCGACCCGCGCTTGCCGTCGGAGCCGCGCAGGCGGACGTAGAGCCCCTGGTCGCCCACCGTGGTGGTCCAGGTCAGCACGGCCCACTGGCCGGCGGCCGTGGTGGACACGTCCCAGCTGCGCACGACCTTGGTGTCCGGCGCGACGAAGGAGTCACGGTCCTTGGCGGGGCCGGTGACCGGGCCCGAGATCAGGTCGACCTTGGCGACGTGCGGCAGCAGACCGCCCCAGCTCGGCAGGTTCTGCTGCTGGACGCGCACGAAGAGGTCGACGCGGGCGCCGCGGCGGGCCGTGATGACACCGCCGAGGCCCACCTGGTGTCCGTCGACGGCGACGCGGACGTCGAGGTCCTTGACGAGACGGCCGTGGTCGACCCAGACCCGCCCGTCGCGCAGGTCCCGCATGACCGAGGCGTAGTCGCGGCGGTCCGCGCCGACGTGGGTGCGGCTGTAGTAACCGGGCCAGTAGTCGCCGCTCTCGGTGTCCGGCTGCTTGCCGACGACCGGGTCGGCATAGTAGCCCTGCTTGGCGAAGTCGCCGTCCGGACCGCCGCGCACCGCGGAGTCGAGGTAGATGCTGTGGCTGTCGGAGTTGGCGGTGATCCACCACGGCTTGCCCTCGGCGAGCAGGCTGTCCCAGAGGCCGCCGACGGTGGCGGTCATCCAGTCGAAGCCGCCGTAGGTGCGGTAGGACTCCAGCGGGTAGGCCGCGAAGGAGTCCTTGCCCGGCGCGTTGTCGTAGTAGCCACGAGCCGAGCCGGGCCCGAGCGGCTTGGTCAGCCCGGCGGCCTGGTGCCCGGGCGCACCCTCCATGCCGACCGCGATCCGGCCGGGGGCGTCGCGCCAGCCGCGGATCTCGTGGGGGCTGTCCAGACCCTTGCGGGCGGGGTGGTTGGCGAGCATCAGGGCGTCGCGCACCTGGTGGGAGCCGACCGCGGAGGCGAGGTAGGCCAGGCCCTGCAGCGCCAGGGCCTCGTTGGCGGGGGTCGAGCCGGTGGCCTTCTTGACCGCACCGTCGAAGGTGTTCTCGAGGGCCTTGAGGACCGCCACCTCGTTGGCGCCGGGGTGGACGAAGACCGTGCCGTGCTCCGCTGCCGGGATGTTCCACTCCAGGCCCTGGAAGACGAGCATGTCGTCGAACTCCTGGCGGGCCGCCTTGATGAGCGGGTTGACCTTGTCGACACCGATCTTGGCGTGCTGCTCCGAGCCGTGGTCGGTGATGACCATCCAGTCCAGGCCGTATGCCGAGGCGTGCTGCACGTGGTCGATCACGCGGTACTTGCCGTCGGAGGAGAACTGGGTGTGGATGTGGTGGTCACCGGCGAGCCAGTGCTGGCCCTTGCCGTGCGGACGCCCGAGGTGCCACAGCTCGTGCGCGGCGGCTGCTGCGGTGCCGGTGCCGTTCTCGGTGACGAAGCCCGCGGCGGCCACGCCGGCGCCGAGGACCCCCGCGGCGCGCAGGAAGTTGCGGCGGCCCAGGTCGGCCGGCGCCAGCTCGGTGTCGGGGACGCGCAGGTCCTCGGCCGGGGCGACCGGCAGGTCGTGGTCGTGGCTGTGCGTGTGGGGGTGCGAGTGGTCGTGCGAGTGGTGGTGACCCATGAGGGTGTGTCCTCCAGTGGTGTCAGGACCATCCCGTCCGCACGGGCGGGGTGGGTCGCCGGGGGCGGTCCCGGTCAGCGCCCCCAGCCAACTCCTGCACCTTCAACCCCCAGGACCCACGCGTTGAACCCTGCATGAACTCCGCGCGACCACCATCCGTCTGGCGAGAATCGCTCTCATCGACGTGTTCCGCCGCGCGGTCGCGGCTGGCACGTCGGGCAGTAGTGGCTCGATCGGTTCATGAAGGGCTCGCGGCGGATCAGGGTGCCGCACCGTCGGCAGGGCCGCCCCTGCTGGCCGTAGGCCGCCAGCGACCGGTCGAAGTAGCCGCTCGCCCCGTTCACGTTGACGTACAACGCGTCGAAGCTCGTGCCGCCCTGCGCCAGGGCCTCGCGCATCACCGTCGCGGCGTGGTCCAGGATCCGTCCCAGGGCGGGCTTGCTCAGCGCGGACGTGAGCCGCATGCCGTGGACCTCCGCGCGCCACAGCGCCTCGTCGGCATAGATGTTGCCGATCCCGCTGACGATCCTCTGGTCGAGCAGGGCGCGCTTGACCGGGACGTGGCGGGCCTTCAGCCGGCGCACGACCTCCCCCTGGTCGTAGGCCCCCTCCAAGGGGTCCGGAGCGACGTGGACGACCGAGCCCGGCACCCCGTGCGGATGGACCGGCCCCGTCGGCGCGCCGTCCGGCCCGGGCACCGCCGTGGGGCTCCTGGCCGGGTCGGGCACCAGGTCCGCCCACGCCAGACCGCCGAAGGTCCGCTGGTCGACGAACCGCAGCTGGCGACCACCCCCGAGGTCGAAGGTCGCGTGCAGGTGCTTCTCGGGCGGCGCGTCGGTGGGCTCCACGAGCAGCTGCCCGCTCATCCCCAGGTGTATGACGAGCGCCCCGGCGGGCTCGGGCACGGGGTCACCGGCGCCCACGACCAGCCAGAGGTACTTGCCCCGGCGGTCGGCCGCGAGGACCCCTTGCCCGGTGAGCCGGTCCTCCAGGTCCCGCGGGCCGGGCGCATGGCGACGTGCGACCCGGGTCCCCCGCAGCTCCACGGCCTGCAGGGTGCGCCCGACGACGTGGTCCGCGAGTCCGCGTCGGACGACCTCGACCTCGGGCAGCTCGGGCACGGGGTCAGCCGCGGTCGGGGACCTCGCCGGACGGCGTGCCGTCGGCGTCGGTGGTCGTCACCTGGTCGAGCTGGGGAGAGGTGTTGCCGTCTCCTCGCCCGCGTCGGACGGCGCGGGCGCTGAGGGCGGTCCAGGCGATCTCGGCGGCCTTCTGCTCGGCCTCCTTCTTGGACCGGCCCACGCCCTCGCCGAGGGTTTCCTCGCCGACGACGGCACGGGCGGTGAACACCTTGAGGTGGTCGGGCCCCTCGTCGGTCAGCGCGTACTCCGGCACACCGATGCCGAGGGCCGACGTCATCTCCTGCAGGGAGGTCTTCCAGTCCAGCGCGGCGCCGAGGCGGGCGCTGGAGGCCATGAGGGGATCGAGCAGGTGGTGGACGAGGGCCTCTGCCTGGCGCGTCCCGCAGGAGAGGTAGACCGCACCGATGACGGCCTCCGTGGTGTCGGCCAGGATCGAGGTCTTGTCCCGGCCTCCGGTGCTCTCCTCCCCGCGTCCGAGCAGGAGATAGGCGCCGAGGTCGAGGCCGCGCGCCACGTCGGCGAGCGCCCGCATGTTGACGACCGCGGCGCGCAGCTTGGCCAGCTGGCCCTCGGCCTCGTCGGGGTGGGCGCGGTAGAGGGTGTCGGTGACGACGAGCCCCAGCACCGCGTCGCCCAGGAACTCCAGGCGCTCGTTGTGCGGGAGGCCGCCGTGCTCGTAGGCATAGGACCGGTGGGTCAGGGCACGCACGAGCAGCGGCTCGTCGACGCGCTCTCCGACCACCTGCTCGAGGTGGTCGACGAGGGCGCCGACGGGCCGCTGCGGCGTGCCGTCGGAACCGGTCCCGGCGCGAGGCGTGCTGCTCATGCGCTCGGTGACCCGGCTCAGCCCTGGAGCTCGGTGCGCTCCGCGACCGCGTAGTGCCGGCCGTTGTAGGTGCCGCAGGACGGGCAGGCCACGTGGGGCTGCTTCATCGAGCGGCACTGGGGGCACGTGGTGAGGGGGGTGGCGGTGGTGCGCCAGTTGGCGCGACGCGAGCGCGTGTTGGAGCGCGACATCTTCCGCTTCGGGACAGCCACGTCAGTTCCTCTTCTCTTCGTTGATGGTCAGGCCTTGCAGTGCCGACCACCGTGGGTCGATCACGTCGTGCTGGTGGTCCGGGTCGTCCGCGAGGCGCTCTCCGCACTGGGAGCACAGCCCCGGGCAGTCGGCCCGGCACACCGGCTGGAACGGCAGCGTGGGCACCACCGCGTCCCGCAGCACCGGCTCGAGGTCCAGGAGGTCACCCTCCAGCTCGCGCAGGTCGTCGTCGTCCTCACCGGCGACCTCCTCGTGGTGACGAGCGCGGTCGGCGTAGGCGAACAGCTCCTGGAAGGCGGTCTCGACGGGGAGACTCACCTCGTCCAGGCACCGCACGCACGCGCCGGTCGCGGTCGTGGTCACGCTCCCGGTCACGAGCACGCCCTCCAGGACGGACTCGTAGCGCAGGTCGAGGTCGACGGGGCTGTCGGTCGGGACGGCGATGACGTCCGTCCCGAGGTCCTCGGGGGCCGGCACCTCGCGGTGCTCGGTGTGCATGGACCCAGGCCGACGCCCGAGCTCCCTGGTGTCGAACACCAAGGGCGAGCGGGGGTCGAGTGGGGACATGGCTCCAACCGGGCGGTCTGAGGGACGGTATGGCGGTGAGGCTAGGACGTGCTGCTCGGTCGACGCACGTCCGGGCGCCCCGCACGAGACCGGGGCGAACGCACACACGCAGACCGACGCACAAGACTACCGGACCCGGTGGTCCCGCCCAAATGCGTCAGCGACCGCGCTCCCGCAGCGCGGCGGCCACCGGCTCCGGCACCAGGTCCAGCCCGTAGCCGCCGAGCCGCCATACCTCCTTGACCAACGACGACGAGACGTGCTCGAAGGCGGGGTTGCCGGGCAGGAAGACCGTCTCGATCCCGGTGAGGTGCTTGTTCATCAGCGCCATGGGCAGCTCGTAGGCGAAGTCGGTGCCCGATCTCAGCCCCTTGACGATCGCGGTGACCCCCAGGCGGGAGCACAGGTCGACGAGCAGGCTCTCGCCGTAGGCACCGACGGTCACGTTGGGCAGGTGCGCGACGGACTGCTCGACCAGACGGGTGCGCTCCGGCACCGGGAACATCCCCGAGTCCGCCTTGGCGGGGTTGAACAGCACCCCCACCACGACCTCGTCGTAGAGCCGGCTGGCGCGCTCGACGACGTCCACGTGACCCAGGGTCACGGGGTCGTAGGACCCGGGGCAGATGCAGCGTCGCGTGGTCACGAGGACGACCCTACGCGGCGGGGTCGTCGGGGTGCTCGGCGTAGTGGATCGTGGTCTCGCCGTACTTCTTGTCGGCCAGCGGCTCGATCCCCTCCGGCCAGCGCGGCGCCGCGGACCGGGAGGAGCGCTCCACGACGAGGACCGCACCCGGCGCCAGCCAGCCCTGGTCCACGAGTGCCGCGAGCACGGCGGCGAGCGCGTCGTCGTCCACGGCGTACGGCGGGTCGACGAGCACCAGGTCCATCGGCTGCGGGGGCGCGGCGGCGAGCACCCGGGACACGGTGTCGCGGCGCACCGTCGCACCGCGCAGCCCGAGGTCGGCGGCGTTGCGCGAGATCACCTGCGCGGCGGCGCGGTCGGACTCGACGAGCAGGGCGCTCGCGGCGCCGCGGGACAGGGTCTCGAGCCCGAGGGCACCGGACCCGGCGTAGAGGTCGAGGACGTGGGCGCCGGGCAGGACGTCGAGGTGGTCGAGCCGGCTGAAGATGGCCTCGCGCACCCGGTCGCTGGTCGGACGGGTGCCCGCACCGGAGGGGGTGGCGAGGCGGCGGCCTCCGGCGCTGCCGGTGATGATGCGGGTCACGGCAGCACCCTAGGTCAGCCGCGCTCCAGATAGGCGGCGCTCTCGTCGTCGAGCGTCTCCCGCAGCCAGGCCGCCAGCACGGGGTGGCCCCCGAGGTCGGGATCCTCGCCCAGCAGACCCTGGGCGTCCTCCCGGGCCTGAGCGACGAGGCCGGCGTCGCGGGTGAGCCGCAGCAGCCGCACCCGGCGCCGCCGCCCGCTCTGGGCCGCGCCGAGCACGTCGCCCTCGCCGCGCAGCTCCAGGTCGCGCTCGGCGAGCTCGAAGCCGTCGGTGGTGCCGGCGACCGCCGACAGCCGCTGCCAGGCCAGCGGCTGTCCCTCGTCCGCGGGTGCGCCGGGCAGCTGGGCGGCTCCCCCGGCGTCCGGGTCGACCTGGGTGGCGAGGAAGCAGGTGCCGGGGTGTCCGCCCCGCCCCACCCGGCCGCGCAGCTGGTGCAGCTGGCTGATCCCGAAGCGGTCGGCGTCCAGGATCACCATCACGGTGGCGTTGGGCACGTCCACCCCGACCTCGACGACGGTGGTGGCCACGAGCACGTCGATCTCGCCCGCCGCGAAGCGCCGCATCACGGCGTCCTTGTCCTCCCCGGACAGGCGGCCGTGCACCAGGCCGATCCGCACGTCCGCGAGCTGCGGCGTGGCGTCGACGAGCCGCTGGTGGGCGTCCAGCAGGCTCACGGCGACCGGGCGCGGCTCGGAGTCGCCGGCCTCGTCGGCCTCCGTGTCCCACGCCGCCTCCGGCGCGTCGTCGGCGACCCCGGCGTCGTCGCCCCCGATCCGCGAGCAGACGACGTACGCCTGGCGTCCCGCGGCCACCTCGTCGGCGACGATCTGCCACACCCGGTCCATCCAGGCCGCCGCCTGCTGCTTGACGACGTGGGTGGTGATCGGGGTGCGGCCCGCGGGAAGCTCGCGCAGGGTGGCGGTGTCCATGTCGCCGAAGACCGTCATCGCCACCGACCGCGGGATGGGCGTCGCGGTCATCACCAGCACGTGGGGTGGGCGGGCGGCCTTGGCCCGCAGGGCGTCCCGCTGCTCGACGCCGAAGCGGTGCTGCTCGTCGACCACGACCAGACCCAGGTCGGCGAAGGACACGGCGTCCTGGATGAGGGCATGCGTGCCGATGACGATCCCGGCCTGCCCGGAGGCCGCCTCCGACAGCGCCCGGCGCCGGGCGTCGGCGGACATCGACCCGGTGAGCAGGACCACCCGGGTGGCGTCCTCGGCGCCGCCGAGCAACCCGCCCTCCGCGAGCGGACCCAGCAGGGCGCGGATCGACCGCTCGTGCTGGGCGGCGAGCACCTCGGTGGGGGCGAGCAGCGCCGCCTGGCCGCCGGAGTCGACGACCTGCAGCATCGCCCGCAGCGCCACCACCGTCTTGCCGGAGCCGACGTCGCCCTGCAGCAGCCGGTGCATCGGCGTCGGCTCGGCGAGCGCCCGGGCGAGCTCCTCCCCCACCTGCCGCTGCCCCGCGGTCAGGGCGAACGGCAGCGCGGCGTCGAAGGCCGCGAGCAGCCCACCCGGGCGGCCGGGTCGGGCGGTGCCCTCGTCGGCCACGGCGGCCAGCCGGCGCTGCACGAGGGCCGTCTGCAGGAGCAGGGCCTCGTCGTAGCGCAGCCGGCGGCGGGCGCTCTCGACGTCGGGCCAGCCGGCGGGCTGGTGGATGGCGCGCAGCGCGCTCGTCAGGTCGCCGAGCTCGTGCCGGGCAAGCAGGTCGGCCGGCACCGGGTCCGGGATCTCCCCCACGGCGTCGAGCACGATCCCCATGGCGGTGGCGAGGTTCCAGGAGCTGAGCTTGTCGACAGCTCGATAGACCGGCAGCAGCCCGTCGAGGCGGGCCTCGCCCTCCTCCCCGATCACCTGGTAGTCGGGGTGCGCGAGCTGCCAGCGGCCGTTGAAGGTGCCGGCCTTGCCGGAGAACACCGCGAGCACCCCGGGCTGCAGGTCCTTGGCGGGCCCCCAGTGGCTGAAGAAGGTCAGGTCGATCTCGGCGGTGCCGTCGGTGATGGTCGCGCGCAGCAGCTTCTTGCGCGGGTTGGAGCGGATCGGCTGCACCGACGCGCGCACCACGCGGGCGACGACGACCAGGTGCTCCCCCTCGACCAGCCGGCTCGTGGACAGGCGTGGCTCGAGGTAGGTGCGGGGGAACCACCCGAGCAGGTCGCCCGCCGTCTCCAGCCCCACCTGCGCCAGCACGGTCGCGGTCTTGTCGCCGAGCAGCGACCGCAAGGGGGTGCTGCGCGAGGCGCCCGGCTCGGCGGGTCCGTCGGACCAGCTGACCCGGCCCGTCACCTACTCCACCCCCACGAGCAGGAGGTATGCCGGAGAACCAGCCTCGTGGGCCACGGCCTCGACCCCCGGGTGCTCGGCCTGGACGCGGGCGGCGAGGGTGCGCAGCGCGGCGGCCTCGACGGTGCCGCCCAGCAGCGAGACCAGCTCGCCCCCGGAGGCCAGCAGGTGCGCGATCACGGCCAGACCGAGCTCGACCGGGTCGTCGCCCGTGGCGATCTCGACGTCCTCGGCCCGCGCCACCAGGGCGGGCAGCTCGCCCTCGGGGGTGAGGGCGCCGGGGTCCGTGGCGCGCGTCGTCACCGAGCCGCTGCGGATGGCGGCCACCACCTCGCGCAGGCCCTCGGCCGCCTCGGCGAGCGGCGCCTCCCGGTCGAGCACGGCCAGGGCGGCGAGCGCCGCCAGGTCCGAGCCGGCGTCCACGGCCTCCGCGCGACGGCCCTCGCGGCGCAGCAGCTCGGCCAGGGGCTCGACCCCTTCGTGAGATCCGGTGAGCAGCAGCAGGTCGCGGCCCGGGTGCTCGGCCGCGGCGGCGTGCGGCTCGTCGGTGAGGACCGCGCCCTCCCCGGCATACAGCTCGCGCAGCGCCCGACCCTCGGCGTGGACGAGGACGACCGGACCGCTCTCGCGCAGCCGCGCGCCCCGCTGCTCGCTGACCTGGGCGTGCAGGTCGGTGACGACCAGGTCGCCGACCACCCCGACCGCCCCGGCCAGGCGGACGGCCTCCTCGACGTCGTCGACGTGGGCGTGGACGCGGGCCAGGGCGCCCGCGGATGCCACCACGACGCTGTCGCCGAGACGCCCCAGGGCGCCCCGCAGGTCCCGCAGCTCGTCGGCGGTGCCGCCGTGCAGGACGTGGACGACCTCGTAGCGCGGCCCGGAGCAGTCCGCGGGGAGCTCCTCCCCGTGGGCGACGCCGTAGTCCAGGTCGGACGCCGGCCCGCCGGGACCCGGTCGCTGCTGGGGTGCGTGGCCGTGGACGACCTGCTGCAGCGCGCCCAGGACGGCCACCAGCCCCGAGGCGCCCGCGTCGACCACGCCGGCGGTGCGCAGCGGGGTGAGCTGGTCGGGGGTGCGCTCCAACGCCTCCTCGGCTGCGCGCAGCGCGTCGTCGACCACGGCGGCGACGGTGGCCTGGGCCTGCCGGGCCCGGGCCTCGGCGGCCTCTGCGGCGGACCGGGCGACGGTCAGGATGGTGCCCTCGGCGGGCTCGCCCACGGCGGCGTAGGCCAGGTCGGAGGCGCGTCGGAAGGCGCGGGCCAGCACCCCCGCGTCGGCGCCGCCGGACCGGGCGGGTCGTTCGAGGACGTCGAGCAGCCCACGCACGAGCTGGGACACGATGACCCCGGAGTTGCCGCGCGCCCCCAGGACCGCGGCCCGGGCGAAGACCGTGAGTCGCTCCTCCTCGCCTGCGACCGCGGTCTGGGCGACGGCCGAGTCGAGGGTGAGGAACATGTTGGTGCCGGTGTCGCCGTCGGGCACCGGGTAGACGTTGAGGGCGTCGATGGCCTCGCGCTCCTCGCGCAGGGCGTGCTGGGCCCGCACGGCCCAGCGGCGGAGGGCGTGCCCGTCCAGCACGTCCAGGGGCGCGGCCGGGGGCCGGCGTGGCGACATCGTGCACCTCCGTGGGGGGGTCGAGGTCCTCGGAGCCTACGGGAGGAAGGCGACCCCTCGGCAGGGCGCGTCCGGACCGGGCCGCGTCGCGGGGTCCGGTGACGCCGGGTCGGGAGGCTCGGCCGAGGCGGTTTGGCCCTGGGGTGCAGGTCGGATACGCTAGAGCGGTTGCCCCATCTGCCTGGCGCCTTCCTGCGCCGGACAGCTGCGCCCTCCGGCGCGGCCACGGGGCGCGAACCGACTGTCGACGAACGTAGGAGAACTCCCGTGGCTGCCAACTGCGATGTCTGCGGCAAGGGCCCGTCCTTCGGGCACAGCATCTCGCACTCGCACCGTCGCAACAAGCGCACCTGGACCCCTAACATCCAGCGCGTCAAGGCGAAGGTCGGCGAGGCGGGCATGACCCCCAAGCGCCTCAACGTGTGCACCTCCTGCCTCAAGGCGGGCAAGGTCAAGCGCTGACGCGCCCACGAACCACCGCGAGAGGGCGGCACCCATGACGGGTGTCGCCCTCTCGCGTCGCCGGTCCCACGAGGGCAGGGACGGTCGCGGACGCTCGTCGGCCGGCACCCCGCCCCCTGCCCGCCTCGTCGGGGTCGACCTCGCCCGCGGCGTCGCCCTGCTGGGGATCCTGGTGAACCACCTGGTGGGTGGCCTGCCCAGCCAGGTGCTGTGGGACGTCCACGCGGTGCTCTTCGCCGTGCTGGTGGGCGTGGGCGCGCAGCTGGCGATCGCCCGCGGTGCCACCATCCGCGACGGGGGCGTGCGCGCCCTGGTGCTGGCGGCCGTGGGCCTGACCCTGGCCCAGCTCGACACCCGCGCGGCAATCGTCCTGGTGCCTCTCGCCGTGGTGAGCGCCGCCGCGACCTGGGCCGCCCGCGCCCGGACCTCGGCGGTGGCGGGCGTCGGAGGTGCCCTGGCCCTGGCCGGACCGGTGGTGGCGCACCTGGGCCGCCGTCCCTTCGCCCCTCGGCCGTGGTCCCCCGACGTGGGCTGGTCCGAGCTTGCCGAGCCGGGTCGCGCCCTGGTCACGCTGCTGTGCGCCACCAGCTATCCGGCGCTGACCTGGACCGCCCTGGGCCTGCTCGGCGTCCTCGCGGGTCGGGCCTGGCTGCGCCCCGACGCTCCCGCCGACGTCCGCCCGATCCTGGCGGCGGGTATGACGCTGCTGCTCGTCGGCCGGGTCGGTGGCATCCTCGCGGTGCTCCTGGCCGGACGACCCGGGTTGCTCGACGCGGAGGCCGCCGCGGCCCGCCACCACACCCCGCTGCCGGACGAGCCGGAGCGACTGCTGCTGGTCGGCCCCTACCTGCCGTCGACGCCCAGCCTGCTCGTCAGCGCGGGCGCCGCCCTGCTGGTGCTCGCCGCGTGCCTGGCGATCGGTCGCTCCGCGGCGTGGGGCGGGTCGTGGCCGGTGCGGTCGGTGGCGGCGCTGGGGTCGATGACCCTGTCGGCATACACCCTGCACGTCCTGCTGCTGCCGGGAACCGAGACGGTCCTGCGAGCCCGTCCCGAGCTGACCGGGTGGCCGACCTATGCCGGGCACGTGGTGGTGCTCGCCGCCGTCCTGGGCGCCTGGCGGGCGTGGCTGCCCCACCCGCCGTCGGCGGGACCGCTGGAGTGGGCGACGCGGGTGATCAGCCGCCGAAGTGGTCCCAGCCCTGCCCCGACACCGCCGCGCCGTCGAGGGTGACGGCCGGCTCCTCCTCCCCACGGGGCAGCACCCGGCCGATCACCCACCAGCGGCCGTCCGGGTCGTCCTGGTCACGCAGCAGCGAAGATCCGGCCGGGAAGGTCGCGACCAGCGAGTGCTCCTCCCCGCCCGTCAGCACCTGCTGCCAGGCGACCTGCTCGGGCAGCACCGAGACCGGCAGCGCGGCCACGAAGTCGCGCTGCAGCGCCTCCCGGTCCAGGTCGATGCGCACCCCCGAGGCCCGCGCGATCCGGCCGGCGTCGCGCACCAGCCCGTCGGACAGGTCGATCATCGCCGTGGCCCCGGCCCGGGCCGCCAGGGCACCCGACCCGGGATGGGTGACGGGAGTCCGGTGCACCCACATCAGGTGGTCCATCGCCCCCGCCCGACGCCGCTGCGGCGTCGGCTCGCCGTCGCCGGACCACGGGCCGGCGTGGTCCGGACGGTAGCCGTGCTCGTACAACCACCACCCGGCACCGGACTCGCCCAGCGAGCCGTGCACCGCGAGCAGGTCGCCCGGGCGGGCGCCGCTGCGGCGCACCGGCTCCCGGCCCTCCAGGTCGCCCAGCGCGGTGACGGTCACCATCACCACCCCCTCGGGCGCGCCCGACAGGTCCCCGCCGACCACGGCGACGTCGTAGGCCGCGGCCGCCCGGGCGATCCCGTGCGCGAAGCCCTCGACCCAGGCGACCTCCAGGTCCTGGTGCGCGGCCAGGGTGACGAGCAGCCCGGTGGGGCGGGCACCCATCGCGGCGACGTCGGCGACGTTCTGGGTCACCAGCTTGTCGCCCACGTCCTGCGGCGAGGACCAGTCGTCGCGCCAGTCGTGGCCGAGGACCATCGTGTCGGTGGTGGCGACGACGGACCCCGAGGGGGCGGCCACCACCGCGGCGTCGTCACCGGGGCCGAGCAGCACGTCGCCCTCCCGGCCGCAGGCCGCGGCATACACCGGGACGATGCGGGCGAGCAGGTCCTCCTCGGACAGGTCCCGCAGCCGCAGCGGGCGCGTCGGGCTCGCGTCGACCGGGACCGGACCATCTGACATGCGGACCTCCGTGGCGCTCGAGTGAGGTCTGCACGCTACCGTGACGAGGACGCGGCACCGCCCGAGGTCCCGCCCCCGCCGCACGCCGCGGCGGGCACCCCTGCACGAGTGGAGGATTCGCATGGTCCAGGCCTACATCCTGATCCAGTCCGAGGTCGGCAAGTCGTCCGCGGTGTCCGAGGCCGTCGGCGCGATCCCCGGCGTCGTCAAGGCCGAGGAGGTCACCGGCCCCTACGACGTGATCGCCCGCGTCGAGGCCGACAACGTCAACGAGCTCGGTCAGCTCGTCATCGCCAGGATCCAGGACATCCAGGGGATCACCCGCACCCTCACCTGCACGGTCGTGCACGCCTGAGCACCGTCCCATGGCTGCTCGCGTCGACCGACGCATGATCGTCACGGCCACCGTCTGCGCCCTCGCAGCGGTGGCCGTGACGCTGTGGCTGCTGCACCCCCGCGCCCTGCAGGTGGCTCCGGCCACGGCCGACGGCTCTGCGGCCTGCGCCCGGGTCGCCGCCCGGTGGCCGGACGTCGTCGCCGGCCTGACCCGGCGCGACGACCTCCGCGGCGGCGCCCGGGCGGCGGCGGCCTGGGGCGAGCCCGCCGTGATCGCGCGGTGCGGGGTCCCGGCCCTCGCGCCGACGACGGACCAGTGCGTCTCCGCCGACGGCGTGGACTGGGTGGTCCGCGACCTCAGCGACGGCCAGCGGCTGACGTCCTACGGGACCGACCCGGCCGTCGAGGTGCTCGTCCCCCGCCGCTACGCCCCGGCGCCGCTGCGGGTGGGGGCCTTCGCGCCGGCCGTGCGGACGTTGCCCGGCAACGGGCACCGCTGCCGCTGACCGACCCGGCGCCAGGGTGACAATGGGCCGGTGAACGACACCGACGGACGCTCCCCCGCCACCGAGCAGGCCAAGGGCGGGGAGAGCATGCTCACCGTCCTGGTGGCCCTCGGCGCCAACACCCTCATCGCGATCGCCAAGTCCGTGGTCGCGATGATGACCGGGTCGGCCTCCATGGTCGCCGAGGCCGCGCACTCGTGGGCGGACGCCGGCAACGAGGTCTTCCTCGTCCTCGCCGAGCGCAAGTCCGCCCAGCCGCGGGACAGGTCGCACCCGCTCGGCTACGGCCGGGAGGCCTACGTCTGGTCCATGTTCGCGGCCTTCGGGCTGTTCACCGCCGGGGCCGTGGTCTCCATCTGGCACGGCATCACCTCCCTGCAGCACGGGGAGGAAGAGGCCGACTACCTCTGGGCTTACGTCGTGCTCGGGGTGTCCTTCGCCCTCGAGGCCGTCTCCTGGGCCCAGGCCGTGCGCCAGACCCGCAGGGAGGCCGCCGAGCGCGGCCTCACCCCCATCCGCTACATCTGGACGACGCCCAACCCGACGTTGCGGGCCGTCGTGGCCGAGGACACCGCCGCCCTGGTCGGCCTGGTCGTCGCGGGGACCGGGATCCTGCTGCACCAGCTGACGGGCAACCCCGTGTGGGACGCGATCGGCTCCATCCTCGTCGGCCTGCTGCTCGGTGTCGTCGCGGTCTTCCTGATCGGCCGCAACCGCGACTTCCTCACCGGGCAGGCCGTGTCGGTCGAGACCCGCGACCGAGCGCTGCGAACGCTGCTGGCGCACCCCGAGATCGAGCGGGTGACCTACCTGCACCTGGAGTGGGTGGGTCCGGACAAGGTCTTCCTCGTGGCCGCCGTCGACCTCGTCGGCGACCAGGCGGAGCACGACGTCGCCCTGGTCCTGGACCGCCTGGCCACCGAGCTGCGGACCCACGAGATGGTCGAGGAGGCCGTGCTGACGCTGGCGACGCCGGACCGGCCGGCCCTGCTGCCGCGCTGACACCGGTCCCTGGCCAGGCGCGTCGGCATACGGCCTGTTGGTCTGGACGTCGTCCGGGAGACGAGCGCGAGACACCCGCGCGGGGGATGATCCGGACATTGCGCACCCCCACCGGAAGGTCAACCCCCATGCGCACCCGCCTCCTCGCCGGGCTCGGCTCCGCCGCCCTGGCCCTCGCTCTCACCGCCGCCCCCGCATCCGCCGCCGGTCCCGACCACGGTCACCACAAGGGCCGCGACCAGGGCTACACCTTCGCCGTCATCGGCGACACGCCGTACGGCGCGGCCAAGATCGCCCGCTTCCCCCAGGACGTCGCGAAGATCAACGCAGACCAGGACGTCCGCCTGGTCATCCACGTCGGCGACATCAAGAACGGCTCCACGGTCTGCTCCGACGAGTACTTCCGGTGGGTCAAGGGCCAGTTCGACCGCTTCGAGGACCCCCTCGTCTACACCCCCGGCGACAACGAGTGGACCGACTGCCACCGGGCCAACAACGGCGGCTACGACCCCCTCGAGCGACTGGCCACCATCCGCAAGACCTTCTTCGGCCAGCCGGGCCTGACGCTGGGCAGGAGCAAGCTGGCCGTCGACGCCCAGACCCGCATCGGCTTCCCGGAGAACGTGCGCCGGCAGCAGGCCGGCGTCGTCGTCGCCACCACCCACGTGGTCGGCTCCGACAACTCGATGGCGCCGTGGACCGGCAAGACCGCTCCCACGCCGGAGCAGGCCGCGGAGGTCGTCGACCGCACCGCCGCCGCCGTCGCCGAGATCCACGCGGCCTTTGCCCAGGCCCGGGCCTCGCGCGCCAACGCCGTCGTGATCGCCATGCAGGCCGACATGTTCGACGGCAGCTACGACGGCTGGACGCTCACGGACAACACCTCCTTCGTCCCCGTCATCAAGGCCCTCACCGAGGAGTCCAACTCCTTCCGGGGTGCGAGCTACCTGTTCGACGGCGACTCGCACGTCTACAACGACGACAGCCCGCTCGCGGCAGGCTCGGTGTGGCTGCAGCGCTACGGCCTGACCACCCCGGCCCCCAAGCTCCACCGCATCACCGTGGACGGGTCCGACAAGGCCGACGACTACCTCAAGGTGACCGTCAACGCCAAGGCGCACCTGGGCGACCAGGACGTCCTGTCCTACGTCCGGGTCCCGCTCGTCTGAGCCGGCGCACCCCACCCGAGGGCCCGGACCGCGGCGGCGGTCCGGGCCCTCGGCGCTGTCGGTCTCCCCGCGCGCGGCGCTCCCCCGCGGGCGGCACGAGCGCCTGGTCCGGCCTGTTTCGGACCGGCCTGGGCCGGTGCGCCCCGACCCCGCTCGCTAGGGTCGACGGATGAGCCTGCCCACCATGGTCATCGGTCAGCGGTATGCCGTGCGCGTGCACTCGGACGGCGAGGTGCGGGACGTGGTGGGCCTGCTCGTCGCCGCGGACGCGGACCGGTGGACCCTGCTGCCCGAGGACCGGGGTCCGGTCCTGGTGCCGGTGAGCCAGGTGCGCGCCGCCCGGGCCGTCCCGCCGCGCGCCGTGCGCCCCACCTCCTCCCCCGACGACCTGCAGCGCCTCGCGGCCCGGGGCTGGCCCGGCCTGGAGCAGGAGCGGCTGGGCGGCTGGCTGCTGCGGTATGCCGGCGGGCACACCCGGCGGGCGAACTCCGCCCTGGTGGCGGGTGATCCGGGATGCGACGTGGCGGCCGCGATCGACCTGGCGCAGGAGCGCTACCGCGAGCGCGGGCTCGTCCCGACCTTCCAGGTGACGCCGGACAGCGACTCGTCCGGGCCGGTGGACCGGATCCTCGACGAGCGAGGCCTCGTCCGGTGCGCGCCCTCGCTGACGCTGGTGACCGACCTGCGGCGGCATGCGGACTCCCCGGTGCCCGCGGCTCTCTCGGTGACCTGGTCGGACCGGCCGGATCCGGACTGGCTGGCCGCGTCCGACCCGGTCCATCCGCAGAAGGCGGCGGTGATGGCGGCCTCCCGGGCGCGCTACCTCACGCTGGGGCACGAGGGCACGCCGGTGGGCCGGGCCCGGGTCGCGCTCGTGGTGGACTGGGGCGGGCTGACCGACCTGGTGCTCGCCCCGCACCTGCGGGGGCGCGGGTGGGGGCGCGCGGCGATCCACGAGGCCGTCCGCGAGACCCGGCGCTGCGGCGGACGATTCGGCTACCTGCAGGTGCTGGAGGACAACACCGTCGCCCGCGGGCTCTACGCCTCTCTCGGGTGGCAGGTGCACCACCGTTACCACTACCGCGAGGCCCCGAGGTCATGAGGCGCGCGGCGCCCGACACGCACTGCGCCGCCCGTCGAGGTGAGGGGCGCGGCCCGTCATACCGTGTCGTCATGGACTGGAGCCCCGCCACCCGCGTCGTCGCCCTCGGCCGCCCGCCGCGCGAACCCGGAGCACCCGTCAACGTGCCCGTGGAGCTGTCCACGACCTTCGTCACGGGTGGGGAGATCGCCTACTCCCGAGCCGGGAACACCACCTGGACGGCCTTCGAGGAGACCCTGGGCTCCCTCGAAGGAGGCTCGGCGCTCGCCTTCGCCAGCGGTATGGCGGCTGTCGCGGCGGCCCTCGACCTGGCCCCGGTCGCGGGTGTGGTCGTGGTGCCGGACGGGGCCTACAACACCACCTTGTCGCTGCTCGAGTCCTTCCAGCGGTCAGGGCGGCTGGGACAGGTGCGGCGCGTGGACCCGGCCGACACCGGGAGCGTGCGGCGGGCGCTGGACGGCGCCGACCTGGTGTGGCTGGAGTCGCCGACCAATCCCCTCCTCGTGGTCGCCGACCTGGGCGAGATCGCCGCCGCGGCCCGGGCGCAGGACGCGGTGGTGGTGTGCGACAACACCTTCGCCACGCCGATCCTGCAGCGACCCCTCGACCTCGGGGCCGACGTGGTGGTCCACTCGGCCACGAAGTACCTCGCCGGCCACTCCGACGTGCTGCTGGGCGCCACGGTGAGCCGCGACCCCGCCCTGACCGAGCGGCTGCACACCCACCGGACGCTGCACGGCGCCGTGCCCGGGCCGCACGAGACCTGGCTCGCGCTGCGCGGGATGCGCACGCTCGCGCTGCGGGTCGAGCGGGCCCAGGCCTCGGCGCGGGTGCTGGCCGAGCGGCTGGCGGCCCATCCGGCGGTGTCCCGGGTGCGCTATCCGGGGCTCGGCGCGATCGTGTCGATCGAGGTTCGCGGCGGCACGGAGGCCGCCGACCGGCTCGCGGGCGGCACCCGGCTGTGGACCGATGCCACCAGCCTGGGCGGGGTGGAGTCGCTGCTGGAGCGGCGCCGCCGGCACGCCAACGAGCCCACCGTGGTGCCGGAGGACCTGGTGCGTCTCTCCGTGGGCATCGAGGACGTCGAGGACCTGTGGCGCGACCTGGAGCAGGCCCTGGACAGACTCGGCTGAACCGCGCCCACCCGGGCACGGCAGGCGGGGCCAGCCGGTCCGGTCGGGTCAGCGCCGCTCGGACTTGCGGGCCCGCGACATCAGCGCGGTCACGACCTCCTGCGGTTCGCGCCCGTCGTGGACGACGGCCGCGACCTGCTCGACGATCGGCATGTCCACCGCCACCGAACGGGCGAGCGCCAGGATCGACTCGGCCGACTCCACGCCCTCGGCAACCTGGCGGGTCTCCGCGACGATCTCGTCCACGGACAGGCCCTGGCCGAGCTTGACCCCGAAGGAGTGGTTGCGGGACAGCGGCGACATGCACGTCGCGATGAGGTCTCCCACGCCCGCGAGCCCGGAGAAGGTCAGCGGGTCGGCCCCGAGCCGGACCCCGAGCCGGGTGGTCTCGGCCAGGCCCCGCGTGATGATCGAGGCCTTGGAGTTGTCACCCAGCCCCAGCCCCTCGGCCATGCCGACCGCGAGGGCCACGACGTTCTTGGTCGCCCCGCCCAGCTCGCAGCCGACGACGTCGGTCTCGGTGTACGGACGGAAGTAGGGCGTCGCGCACAGGTGGGCCACCCGCTCGGCGGTCTCGCGCGAGGCGGAGGCCACGACGCTCGCGGCGGGGTCGTGACGCACGATCTCCTTGGCGAGGTTGGGACCGGTCACGACGGCCACCCGCGCGGGGTCGATGGCGCCGACCTCGCTGATGACCTCCGTCATACGTCGGCCGGTGCCGCGCTCGATCCCCTTCATGAGCGAGACATAGGTCGCCTCGCGCGGCAGGGTGCCCGCCCACCCGGCGAGGTTGGCCCGCAGGCTCTGGGACGGCACCGCCAGCACCACGGCCTCGACACCGGCCACGGCCTCGGCGACGTCGGACGTGGCCGAGATCGCCGCGGAGAGCGGCAGACCCGGCAGGTACTGCGCGTTGGTGTGGCGCTCGCGGATCTCGTCGGTGACCTCGGTGCGCCGGCCCCACATGGTCACCGTGCACCCGGCGTCCGCCAGGACCGTGGAGAAGGCCGTGCCCCAGCTGCCGGTGCCCAGCACGGCCACCCGCGGGCTCACGCGCGACCCCCCGCGACGGCGCCGGGCCCGCGGCCGTCGCCCTGACGGCGCAGGTCGTAGCGCTCGACGGGAGCCGGCTCACCGCGCAGCTCCTCCAGCAGGCGTACGATGTCGGCGACGATCCGGTCGGTGGCCTCACGCACCACCTCACCCGTGACCGGCCGGCCCTGCAGGTCCGTGAGGTCCACCGGCGGGCCGGCGAGCACGGTCACCGTCTTGCGTGGGAACGGCCGCAGCCGGCCGGAGTAGGGCGCCATGATCTCCTGCGGTCCCCACTGCGCCACGGGGATCACCGGGCAGCCGGTCTCCAGGGCGATGCGGGCCGCACCGGTCTTGCCGGTCATCGGCCACAGCTGCGGGTCCCGGGTGATGGTCCCCTCCGGGTAGATCGGCACCGTCTTGCCCGCCCGGATCGCTCCCACGGCGGCGCGATAGGCCTCGACGGCGCGACCGGTGTTGCGATAGACGGGGATCTGGCCGGCCAGCGCGGCGAGACGACCGAGGACGGGTGTGCGGAACACCGACTCCTTGGCGAGGAAGAACGGCGGTCGCCCGTTGTCGTAGAGGAAGTGCGCGAGCACCAGGAAGTCCACGTGCGAGAGGTGGTTGGCGCAGACGACGACCCCGCCGGGGCGGTCCAGGTGCTCGGTCCCCCGCCATACCCGCCGGGTCAGGGGCACCACGGCAGTCTTGGCGATCACCACGCACGCCCGATATGCCCACGGCAGCCTGATCCTCGGCGCTCGGCCCACGGTGATCCCTTCGCCCTGCGGTCGGCCGGGAGGATCCCGGACGGCTGACCCGCAGGGGCCATGATCGTGCAGCACCTGCGTCCTGTCGACCTGCGCGACCCGGCGTGGCGCACCTGGGAGGATGGGTCCGATGTCCGACTCCTCCGCACCCCAGCCCTTCCCCTGGCGCGTCGTGATCCCCGTCAAGGACACGGTCACGGGCAAGTCCCGTCTCGTGCCCCCGGAGGGCATCTCCCGCAACTTCCTGGCGATGAGCATCGCCCTGGACACCATCAACGCCGCCCGGCACTGCCTGGGTGCCGCTGCCCTGGTGGTGGTGACCGGCGACGAGGCGCTGCAGGCCCACATGGGCTCGTGGGGGGTGCCGGTCCTGCCCGACCCGGGGGGTGATCTGGACGCGGCTCTGCGGGCCGGTGCGTCGTATGCCGTGACGGCGGCCCGCACGGCCGGGCACGAGGAGCCCGGCGTGGCCGCGCTGCTCGGCGACCTGCCGGGGATGCACCCGGACGACCTGCGATCGGTGCTGCTGGCGGCGACGGGGGTGCCGCGCGGCTACGTGCCCGACCGGGACGGGACGGGAACCGTGCTCCTCACCGCCGCCCCCGGTCTCGCGCTCGCCCCGGCCTTCGGGCCCGGGTCCGCCGGGCGCCACGGGGAGCAGGCGGTCGACCTCACCACGCTGGTCGAGGTTCCCGAGCGGCTGCGGCTGGACGTCGACGTCCGGGCCGACCTGGCGCGGGTCGCGCAGCTCGGGGTGGGGCGGCACACCGCGATGGTCCTGTCCCTCGGCGCCCCGGACTGAGGCCGGCGCGGGGCCGGCGCACGCCTTGCGGGCGTCGACGCGGACCGCACCGCCGCGGGACGTGGATCGCCCGCCGCCTCCGAGGGAGACGGCGGGCGATCCAGACGCGAGGCGGGCCCTACTTCTTGCCGTTCTTCTTGCCCGACGCCTTGGGCGTGGCCTTGGCGGCCTTCGTGCCCGTGGTGCCGGGCGCGTCCTTCTTGGGGGCAGCCTTGGTGACCGGGGCCGGGGTCTTGGCCGCGGCGGGCCGGGCCGCGGCGGTCTTCTTGACCGCGGCCTTCTTGACCGCGGCCGAGGCGACCTTGGTGGCGGGGGTGCGGGCGCCCAGCGCGGAGGCGGAGTTGGCGCGCGCCCCGGCGATACCCGACTTCGGGAGCTTCCTGGGGTCGGCGACGACGTCCTTGAACTGCGCGCCCGGGCGGAACTTCGGCACGTTGGTCTTCTCGATGCGGACCGTCTCACCGGTGCGGGGGTTGCGACCGGTCCGAGCGGCGCGCGCGGCCCGCTCGAAGGTGCCGAACCCCGTGATGCCCACGCTGCCGCCGCCGGCGACCTCGCGGATGATGACGTCGACGATGGCCTCGACGGCCTCCGACGCGGCCCTGCGGCTGCCGAGGCGCCCCTCGAGGGCATCGAGCAGATCTGCCTTGTTCACATTCCCTCCACATGTCCGTTGCGTCCGGCAGGCTGCCGGTCGTCACCGCGTCGGTCGAGGGAAGGACCCCTGCGCCCTGCCAAGGCTCGACCTGTCCTCGACGGTAGGTAATCGGCGGGGCCACGTCTACGAATTCGGGAAGTTGGACCACTTGCCCGACAAGGACTTTGGGGGGCGGGGGGAGCCGGTGGGACGAGCCTCGGTCACGTGGCCCCTGGCCTGCGCAGATCCCGTCCGGGCGGGGCCCCCTCTCGGCCCTCCGACCGAAAGCACTGCGACACAACATACTTCACTCAGAGTAGTCGAATGAACACGTATAGATAACCGGCCGTCGGGCCGAACGAACGGATGCGCCAGGGGATCTCGGGGCGGCTCCCAGAGGTCGGGTCGAGGCGCCGAAAAATAACTTTCGGCCTCTCGGCGTGTTGCTACGCCGATCGGGTGAGCGTGCTCGGGAGACGGCCCGGCCGACGCGCCTCGAAGGCCGTGATCGCCGCCTCGTGGTGCAGGGTCAGGCCGATGTCGTCCAGACCCCCCAGGAGCCGCCAGCGGGTGTAGTCGTCGATCTCGAAGGGGGCGACCAGCTCCCCGCAACGGACCTGCCGCTCCTGCAGGTCCACCGTCACCGCGGTGCCCGGGTCGTGCTCCAGCAGCTTCCAGAGCAGCTCGACGTCGGACTGGGCGACGGCCGCCGTCAGCAGGCCCGCCTTGCCGGAGTTCCCCCGGAAGATGTCGGCGAAGCGGGACGAGATCACCACCCGGAAGCCGTGATCCATCAGCGCCCACACCGCGTGCTCGCGCGAGGAGCCGGTGCCGAAGTCGGGGCCGGCCACGAGGATCGTCCCGCCGGCATACGCCGGATCGGCCAGCACGAAGCCCGGGTCCGAGCGCCAGCCCGCGAACAGGCCGTCCTGGAAGCCCGTGCGCGACACCCGCTTGAGGTATTCGGCCGGGATGATCTGGTCGGTGTCGACGTTGCTGCGGCGCAGGGGCACCCCGACTCCGGTGTGGACGACGAACGGCTCCACGGCTCACGCTCCTTCGGTCGAGGTAGGGCGGGCTGGCAGGTCGGCCGGGCCGGCGAGCGTGCCGCGCACGGCGGTGGCGGCGGCGACGGCGGGTGAGACCAGGTGGGTGCGCCCGCCCGGCCCCTGCCGCCCCTCGAAGTTGCGGTTGGAGGTGGAGGCGCAGCGCTCCCCCGGCCCGAGGCGGTCCGGATTCATCGCCAGGCACATCGAGCACCCGGGCAGGCGCCACTCGGCCCCGGCCGCGGTGAACACCTCGTGCAGGCCCTCGGACTCGGCCTGCTGCTGCACCCGGGCCGATCCGGGGACGACGAGCATCCGCACCCCGTCGGCGATCTCACGGCCCCGCAGCACCTCCGCGACCTCCCGCAGGTCCTCGATGCGGCCGTTGGTGCACGACCCGACGAAGACCGCGTCGACCGGGATGTCCTTGAGCGGCATACCTGCTCGCAGACCCATGTAGTCGAGGGCGCGGCGCGCGTCGGCCGCCGCGTCGTCGTCCCCGAGCGCGTCCGGATCCGGCACCTCGGCCGACAGGGGCAGCCCCTGGCCGGGGTTCGTGCCCCAGGTGACGTGCGGGGACAGCGTCGTCGCGTCGATGACGACCTCGCGGTCGAAGGTCGCGTCGTCGTCCGAGCGCAGTCGCGACCAGGCCGCGACGGCGGCGTCCCAGTCCGCACCGGTGGGGGCGTGCGGACGTCCCCGCAGGTAGTCGAAGGTCACCTGGTCCGGGGCGATCATGCCCGCTCGGGCCCCGGCCTCGATCGACATGTTGCAGACCGTCATCCGCGCCTCCATCGACAGCGAGCGGATGGCGGGGCCGCGGTACTCGATCACGTGGCCCTGCCCCCCGCCCGTACCGATCCGGGCGATGACCGCGAGGACCAGGTCCTTGGCCGTGACCCCGGCCGGCAGCTCGCCCTCGACGGTGACCGCCATGGTCCGGAAGGGCCTGAGCGGCAGGGTCTGGGTGGCCAGGACGTGCTCGACCTCGGACGTGCCGATGCCGAGGGCCAGCGCCCCGAAGGCGCCGTGGGTGGAGGTGTGGGAGTCGCCGCAGACGACCGTCATCCCCGGCTGGGTGAGGCCGAGCTGCGGGCCCACGACGTGCACGATCCCCTGCTCGGGGTCACCCATCGGGCGCAACGGGATGCCGAGCTCGGCGCAGTTGCGGCGTAAGGTCTCCACCTGGGTCAGGCTCACCGGGTCGGTGATCGGGCCCGGTGTGGTGGGGACGTTGTGGTCCTCGGTGGCGAGCGTCAGGTCCGGGCGGCGCACGGTGCGCCCCGCGAGGCGCAGTCCGTCGAAGGCCTGAGGGCTGGTCACCTCGTGAAGCAGGTGCAGGTCGATGTAGAGCAGGTCGGGCTCGCCGTCGGCGCGGTGCACGACATGGGACTCCCACACCTTCTCGGCAAGGGTGCCGCCGTGGTTCGGGCTGACGCTCACGGTCTCCTCCGATGGGCTGGGCGCGATTGGTCGGGTATGTCGGCGGGCCGCTGGCCCTCTCTGCTGGCAGGCTGTCGCAGGATGGCTACGCAGCGGATTTGCGTCTCAGGCTACGAGACGGCAGTATCATGCTATGGACACCTCTACATCGGGCGTCGGCGTCCTCGACAAGGCCGCCATCGTGCTCGGAGCCCTCGAGGCAGGACCCGCCACGCTCGCCCAGCTCGTCTCCGCCACGGGGCTGGCCCGGCCCACCGCGCACCGCCTCGCGGTCGCCCTGGAGCACCACCGCCTCGTGGCCCGCGACATGCAGGGCCGCTTCGTTCTCGGACCCCGCCTCGCCGAGCTGTCCAGCGCGGCCGGGGAGGACCGGCTCCTGGCCGCGGCGGGCCCCGTGCTCAACGCCCTGCGCGACCACACCTCCGAGAGCGCGCAGCTGTTCCGGCGCCAGGGCGACCACCGCATCTGCGTCGCCGCCGCCGAGCGCCCGATGGGTCTGCGCGACTCGATCCCGGTCGGCGCCTCCCTGTCCATGCTCGCCGGCTCGGCCGCCCAGGTGCTGCTCGCCTGGGAGGAGCCCGACCGGCTCCACCGCGGCCTGCAGGGCGCGAAGTTCACCGCCACCACCTTGTCCGGGGTGCGGCGCCGGGGCTGGGCCCAGTCGGTGTCCGAGCGCGAGCTCGGCGTGGCCTCGGTGTCCGCCCCCGTGCGGGGTCCCTCCGGCCGGGTCGTCGCCGCCGTGTCGATCTCCGGCGCCATCGAGCGGATCTCCCGCCAGCCCGGCCGGCTCCACGCCGCCACCGTGGTCGCCGGCGCCAACAAGCTCACCGAGATCCTGCGGCGCTCCGCGTCCTGACCCACCCCGACCCCGCGGCTCGTGGCGGCGACCCCTCCTCGCCGAGCATGCCCCCGACCAAGGTCGTCGGGGCCGGCGAGCCGCTCGACCCCGCGGTCATCGAGCAGGTGGAGCGGGGCTGGGGCGCGACCGTGCGCGACGGCCTCGGCCAGACCGAGACGACCCTCGCGGTGTCCAGCTCCCCCGGTCAGCCGGTCGAGCCCGGTGCCAAGAGCTGCCCATGACCGTCTCCGGCAAGATCCGCCGGGGGAGCTGCGCAACGCCGAGCAGCAGGGCTACGCGGGCGAGGGCGCCCGACCTGCGGGTGACGTGCACGAGGACGGCTTCCCGGACCTCAAGGGCTGCCCCACCCCGGACCCCCCGCCCGCGACGGAGCCTCGCGCCTGGACACCGGGTGCGAGGCTCCGTCGGCGGGGCGGCTCACAGGATGCGCATCTCCTGGGCCTTGATCCCCAGCTCCTCGCGGAACTTGGGGTGGGCGATGTCGATCAGCGCCCGGCAGCGCTCCTGGTTGGTCTTGCCGCGCAGCTGGGCCACGCCATACTCCGTGACGACGTAGTTGACGTCGTTCTTGGAGGTGGAGACGTGCGCGCCCGGCTTGAGGGTGGGCACGATGCGCGAGATCGTGTCGCCCTTGGCCGTGGACGGGGTGACGATGAAGGACTTGCCGCCCTTGGAGCGGTTGGCCGCGCGCACGAAGTCGCTCTGGCCACCGGTGCCGGAGTAGGGCATCCACCCCATCGACTCCGAGCAGCACTGGCCGATGAAGTCGATCTCGACGGTGGCGTTGATCGTGTGCATGTCGTCGATGCCGCCGACGACGTAGGGGTCGTTGGTGAAGTCGACCGGGTGCATCTCCAGGGCGCGGTTGCGGTGCATCCAGGAGTAGAGCCGCTCCGACCCGAGCGCGAAGGTCGCGACCGAGCGGCCGGGCAGGAGGTTCTTGAGCCGGTTGGTGACGACGCCGGCCTCGACCAGGGACAGGATCCCGTCGCCGATCATCTCGGTGTGCACGCCCAGGTCCTTGCGGTCGGTGAGCTGCATGACCACGGCGTCGGGGATCGCGCCGAAGCCGATCTGGATGGTGGCGCCGTCGGGGATCAGGTCGGCGACGTACGCGCCGATCGCCTGCTGCACCGGGCCGATCTCCGGCAGCCCCACCGTCGTCAGCGGGCGGTCGTCCTCGACGACGGCGGCCACCTGGTCGACGTGCACGTGGCACTCGCCGTAGGCGTAGGGCACGCGCGGGTTGACCTCGAGCACTACGCAGCGGGCCTTCTCGATCGCGGCCATGGTGTAGTCCGTGCTGAGCGAGATGGAGAAGTAGCCGTGCTCGTCCATCTCCGAGGCCATCGCGAAGACCACGTCGCAGGGGAAGAGCCCCTCGCGGATCAGCGAGGGCATCTCGGTGAAGTAGTTGGGGCGGTAGGGGATCCAGCCGGCCTGCCCACCAGGACGCGTGGGACCGCCATAGAAGTAGGCGGTGTGCCGCACGTGGTCGACGGTCTCCGGGTCGTAGTAGTCGAACGTCCGGAAGGGGATGATCTGCTCCACCGCGACCCCGTGGAGCTCTCGGCGCCGCTCGGACAAGGCCTCCAGCAGCGAGGGCGGCTCACCGACCCCGGTGGGGACGACGATCGTCTCGCCGTCCTGCACGAGACGGACCGCGTCGTGCGCGCTCGTCAGCTTGCGGCGGTAAGCATCCTGGGCGGTCAGGCTCGTCGTCATCGTCACTCTCCATCGAGGCGGCCGGTGGGTCGCTCCATCCTCCCGGCCCGGGGCGGAGCCGACAACGCGACCCCCCTGGTTGCCGATGTGACCTGTCAGACACCGGCGGAAGGCCGGGAGCGCCACCACGCACCCGAGTCCCCCGCACGACGACCAGCGGGTGCCGGATCAGACCGTGGGCTCTTCATGCTCCCGGGGTCGGAGCGCACCCCGGTGTCACCCCGCAAGCACCCTGGGCCCGCCGAGGCGGGCCCAGGGTGGGACGCTGCGGCCCGGAGACCGCCGAGGGTGCTCGTGCCGCTGGTGCGCTCGCTCAGACGGTCGCGTCGCCGGCCCGGCGGGCGTGCCGCAGACCGAGCAGGCCGAGCAGGAGCATCAGCGCGGAGCCGACGTAGGCCGCGATCGCGGCGAACCTGGCGATGGTGCCCATCGTGGCGAAGGCGTAGGCGGTCAGCAGCATCGAGCGCAGCGAGTTGCCCATGAACAGGCTCTGGCGCAGCTCGCCGAGCTTCTTGAGCTCGGTCTGGTCCGCGGCGGGGTCCTTGGACTTCTTCATGAACTCGCCGGACACCTCCTCGTAGGTGCGCCCGCCGGACTGCTTGTCCATGTGGACCTGGATGTAGTGGTCGGCGAAGGCCTTGGCCTGCTCACCGGTCGTCATCTCCTGGCCGGCGTACTTCTCGAGGTAAGGCTTGATGGCCGGGTCCTCGAGCTGCTTGCCGGAGGGCATGGTGATCTTCTGGGCGGCCAGCTGGTCGTGGACCTGACCCTGGGCGAAGGAGGAGGCCCAGGTCAGCAGGCCACCCCCCACGAGCAGCAGCAGGGCGAGCAGGAGCCCGAGGGAGGACAGCAGGGTGTCGAGGGTCTTGCGGCGCATGGGGTGCCTCCTTGCGGTGAGAGACGACCGGCATCGGTCGACCCTTCCACTGTGCACCTGGTCGTTCACGCTTCAACCACCGGGGGCGTGTTCCCGGTCACGGACGCACGAAGGGCCCTTCCCGCGGGAAGGGCCCTTCGTGGTGTTTGTACCCCCGACCGGATTCGAACCGGCGCTACCGCCGTGAGAGGGCGGCGTGCTAGGCCGCTACACAACGGGGGCAAAACTGATGCGCACTCACCCTCCCGGGTGATTCGCAACGAGGAGAAACCTTACTCGAACCAGTGGGCTTCTCCCAAATCGAGGCCCTCCACGAGGGAAGACCGACGATCTTGCTGGGGTACCAGGACTCGAACCTAGACTAACTGAACCAGAATCAGTCGTGCTGCCAATTACACCATACCCCAAGGGTATTCAACCCCTTCATCGACCGCCTGGTGAGGGGCGGTGAAGCGTGGGCGAACCGAGAAAGAACTTTACCGGAGCCCGCCCGCTCTCCCAAATCGTCCGGTCGCGCGGCGCAGGGACCGAGGAGAAGTACTCAGGTGCGGACATCCGCCGCTGCCTAGGCTCCCGGCCATGAGCGACCTGCCACCCCCGGCCCGGCCCGGGTGCGAACGCCACGTCGTCCGCCTTCTCGTCGGTGCCTACACCCTGCTCGTCACCGGGTGCTGGGCCGTCGGGGTGTGGGACGAGCTCTTCCCCGACCCGGACCAGGTGGGGGCATCCTTCGCCTTCGTACCCCTGTTCCTGACGACGATGCCGTGGAGCGTGCTGCTCCCCCCGCTGCGGAGCATCCCGGGCCTGGGCGAGGTGCCCGCCTGGGGGCACATGACCGTCGTCGCCGTCGTCGGGTGGGCGGCCAACGTGGCGGTCCTGGGGTCCCTGGCATGGGTGGCCGGGCGGGTGCGCGACCTCTGCGCGAGGTGATGCGCTCGGCGGGACCGGGTAGAGGACGACGAGTCCCCGCCGCTCGAGGGGGGGCGGCGGGGACTCGTCGTGCGTCAGGCGCTCAGAGCTGGGCGCGCAGACGACGCAGGCGCGTCAGCGTCGAGTCCTTGCCCAGGATCTCCATCGACTCGAACAGCGGCGGCGACACCCGGCGCCCGGTCACCCCGACGCGAGCGGGGGCGAAGGCGAACTTCGGCTTGATCCCGAGGTCCTCGCACAGCCGGGCCCGCAGGGCGGCCTGGATCGGGGCGGCGGTGAAGTCCTCCAGGGCCGTGAGCGCCTCGATGGAGGCGTCCAGCACCTGCGGGGCGTCCTCCTTGAGCGCCGCCACGGAGTCGGCGTCATACGCCAGCTCGTCGTCGGTGACGAACAGGAAGCCGAGCATCGGGCCCGCCTCGGCGAGGGTCTGCATCCGCTCCTGCACGAGCGGGGTGGCCGCGGTGACCAGGCGCATCTGCTCCTCGGTCGGCTGCCCCGGCAGCTCGCCGCGGCGCACCAGGTGCTCGACGATCCGGCCGGCCAGGTCCTCCGGCGACAGGGCGCGGATGTAGTGGCCGTTGAGCCAGTTGAGCTTGTCCATGTCGAAGATCGGGCCGACGGTGTTGACCTTGGTCCAGTCGAAGCGCTCCACGAACTCCTCGAAGGTGGACACCTCCTGGCCGTCCGCCACCGGCGGGTAGCCCACCAGCTGCAGGAAGTTCAGCAGCGCCTCGGGCAGGTAGCCCTCCTCGCGGAACCAGGTGAGGCGGGCGGCGGGGTTCTTGCGCTTGGAGATCTTGGACTTGTCGGGGTTGCGCAGCAGCGGCATGTGCGCGAACTGCGGGAGCTCCCAGCCCAGCCACTGGTGAAGCAGCACGTGCTTGGGGGTGGACGAGATCCACTCCTCGCCACGCACCACGGTGGTGATCCCCATCAGGTGGTCGTCGACCACGACGGCCAGGTGGTAGGTCGGGAAGCCGTCGGCCTTGAGGATCACCTGGTCGTCCGGGCGGGGAGCGCTCACCCAGCCGCGGATGACGTCCTGGAAGCGCAGCTCCACGTCGTCGGGGATGAGCATGCGCACCACCGGCTTGTCGGTGAATCCCGGCAGCTGGGCACGCTCCTCGCGGGTCTTGCCGTGGCACAGGCGGTCGTAGCCGGTGGGCTGCTTGGTCTTCTGCTGCAGCTCGCGCATGGCCGCGAGGCGCTCGGTGGAGCACCAGCAGTAGTACGCGTGCCCGTCGGCGATGAGCTGCTCGACGTACGGCTTGTAGGTGTCCAGCCGCTCGGACTGGCGGTAGGGACCGTGCTGGCCGCCCACGTCCGGGCCCTCGTCGTAGGTCAGACCGAGCCACGTCAGGGTGTCGAAGATCTGCTGCTCGCTGCCCTCGACGTAGCGCGCCTGGTCGGTGTCCTCGATGCGCAGGACGAACCGGCCGCCCGTCTTGCGGGCCCAGGCGAGGTCGAACAGCGCCATGTAGGCGGTCCCCACGTGCGGGTCACCGGTCGGCGAGGGGGCGACGCGGGTGCGCGCCGGGGTGAGGGAGGCAGGGGTGTGAGCGGCGTCAGTCATGGTGGGGCCAGCCTATCGGCCCCACCCCTCGGCCCCGCCTGGTCGGGGCGGCTCGGCGGATCCGGCACGATGAGCAGGTGACTCCCCCACCTCGCCACCTGCTGACGGTGGCGCTCGGCGGCGCGGTCGGAGCGGGCCTGCGCCAGGCGCTGGTGCTGGCCTGGCCGCCGCACGGGTGGGATGCCGTCGTGCTGACGATCAACGTGGTCGGCGCTTTCGCCCTGGCGGTGCTGCTCACCTGGCTGGCCGGGACCGGCCCCGACGAGGGCCGACGCCGGGACGCGCGGCTGCTGCTGGGCACGGGTGTGCTGGGCGGCTTCACGACCTACTCCACCCTGGCCGTGGACACGGCGATGCTGCTGCGCAGCGGTGATGCCGGTATGGCGGCCGGCTACGCCCTCCTCACCGTGGGCCTCGGCGCCGCGGCCTCGCTCCTGGGGATCCGCTGCGGGACGGGGCTGCTCGGCATCCGGCCAACGGGCCGGCGGGGTGCACCGCAACCCCACGCCCCCGGGGCCGAGGAGGCGCCATGACTCCTGGCCTCTTCCTCGGCGTCGCCCTCGCGGGCGGGCTGGGCGCGGCCCTGCGGCTGACCGTGGACACCTGGGTGCGCGAGCGGGCGGCCCGCGACGCGGCATACGGCCTGTCGGCATACGGCCTCGGCACCCTGCTGATCAACGTCGCCGGGTCGCTCGCCCTCGGCCTGGTCGTGGGACTCGCGTCGCGCGAGCTGCTGGACCCCGCCTGGCGACTCGTGCTCGGCACGGGACTGTGCGGAGGGTTCACGACCTTCTCGACGGCGAGTCTGGACACCGCCCGGCTGGTGCCCGCGGCCGGGCCCGGCCGGGCCACGCTGCACGCCGCGGCCACCCTGGTGCTGTCGCTCGCGGCGGCGCTGCTCGGCCTGGCGCTCGCCGGCGCCTGACGGGCGGACCCCTCCGGCGCCGGACGGACGCAGCAGCCGCCGGCTGGCCGGGTCAGCGGGAGCGGACGAAGGGATTGCTCAGCGTGCCGATGCCCTCGACCTCGACCTCCACGCGCTGGCCCTCCTGGACCTGGCCCACCCCGGCGGGGGTGCCGGTGAGGATCACGTCCCCCGGCAGCAGCGTGAACGCCTGGGAGGCATAGGAGATCAGGCGTGCGACGTCGTGGATCATGTCGCTGGTGCGACCGTCCTGGACGACCTCGCCGTCCAGCCGGGTGGTGAGCCGCAGGTCGGAGGGGTCGAGCTCGGTCTCGATCCACGGCCCCAAGGGCTTGGACCCGTCGAATCCCTTGGCCCGGGACCACTGCCCGTCCGACCGCTGCAGGTCGCGAGCGGTCACGTCGTTGGCGCAGGTGTAGCCGAACACCGTGGCGAGCGCGAGCTCGGGCGGGACGTTGCGCACCATCTTGCCGATGACGACGGCGAGCTCGCCCTCGTAGTGGATGTCGCTGCTGGCAGCCAGCATCGGCACCGGGTCGCCCGGGCCCGAGACGGCGGTGTTGGGCACCAGGAACATCAGCGGCTCGGCCGGGGCCTCCCCGCCCATCTCGGCGGCGTGGTCGGCGTAGTTCTTGCCGATGCCGATGACCTTGCTGCGCGGGATCACCGGGCTGAGCAGCCGGACCTCCTCGAGGGGATGGCGGGGTCCAGCGAAGGCGAGCTGCTGGTAGATCGGGTCGCCGCCGATCTGGGCGACCACCAGGTCGTCCCCGTCGCGCTCCACGACGCCGTAGGCCGGGTCTTCTCCAAGGGTGAATCTCGCGATACGCACGGTGTCAACCTACCGCCGTGGTCCGGGCCTCCGCTGCTCGGAGGCCGTGACGTGCGGGTAAAGGTGGGCACGCGGAAACCGCCTGCTTCGCAACAGGCTGTGTTGATACCACCCGCCCGGCTCAGCCCGGACGGTTCATACCGTGACGACCTCGACCCGGTCGGGCTACGTTGCGATTCCCCCGTCCCTGGATGGACCCCGGAGGTCCGAGCATGCCCAGCTCATCCACCCGCCGATACAGCGCGCCCACCCCGGTGCGCGCCGTGCCCTCCCCCGAGGGACCGCCCCAGCCTATCCCCACGGACCTGGTGCAGCAGTCACCCGTCGACGCCGACGAGGACGAGCCCATGACGGTCTCCATCCGGGACATCTTCGCCGGGGGCGCCCCGGAAGGGATCGACGAGGACCGCTCCGCGGACGCGCCCGCGCACCGGCCCGAGGAGCACGAGGCCCACACCCGCGCCGACCGCTTCCCGCACGCCGATCGCTTCGGGCGGCAGGAGGGGCGCCGCGAGGAGCGGCGGGCCGAGCACCGCGTGGACCGCCGTGAGGACTCCCGCCCCGGCCGCGAGGACCGCTTCGACCGCCAGGACCGCTTCGACCGCCAGGACCGCTTCGAGCGCGAGGAGGACCCGCGGCGCCCCACCGCCCGCCTGACGCGCCGCACCGGCGCCGACCACGGGCACCCCACCCTCGAGCCGGTCGCCACCGAGCCGGACCCGGGCCGCGGCCCCGAGACCGACCCCGACCTCGCGTGGGAGCGTGCCTGGGGCCGGGCCCCCGAGCCCGGGCCGGAGCCCCGACCGCACCAGGAGAGCCGACCACGCCCGGAGAGCCGACCACGCCCGGGGACCAGGCGGCACGGGCCCGGCAGCGATCATCCGGGACACGACGAGCAGCCCGAGAGCAGCGACGAGGACCTCGACCTCGCCGAGCCGGCCCTGCGCGTGGAGGAGGCCGAGAGCGCCGCCCCGCCCCGCAGCGGACTGCGAGCGCTCCTCTTCGAGCTGAGCGGTGGCCGGATCAACCTCGGCCCGAGCGCCGCCGAGGTCGAGGACCTGGAGCGGGTGCACCGCATCCAGCGCCACCTCGACCGCCCCCTGCACGTCGCCTTCCTGTGCTTCAAGGGCGGTGTCGGCAAGACGTCCACCGCGGCCGGCGTCATGCTCGCCATGGCCAACAACCGCGCCGACGGCGTCGTCGTCACCGACCTCAACCCCGACGCGGGAGACCTCGCCGAGCGGCTCCTCGGCGAGCGGCTCTCGGGGATCTACGACTTCGCGAAGTCCTGCCGTGAGGTGCAGCGCCGCGGCGACCTGGGCCGCTGGGTGGTCACCGAGGGGCGGCTCGCGGTGCTGCCCGGCGACGAGGATCCCAGCCCGCGACGGACGGTCTCCCGCGACGACGTGGACGCTGCCGTCGCCACCCTCGAGCGCTACTACACCGTCATCGGGATGGACGCCGGCACGAGCTTCGCCCAGCCGATCATGAGCGGGGTGCTCGCCAACGCCGACGTCGCGGTCGTCTGCGCCAGCCACTCCCTGACCGGCGCCCGCCGCGCCATCGACACCCTCGAGTGGCTGCGCCGCCACGGGCACGAGGACCTCGCGGACAACGCGGTCATCGCCCTCGCGGACAAGGACCGCACCTCCGGTCAGCTGTCCAAGGACCGCGTCGTCCGGTGGCTCAGCCGGCACACCCGCGGTCTGGTGGTCGTGCCCCACGACCCGCACGTGGCCGACGGTCGTCAGGTCACCTACAGCGCGCTGGCCCCCGGCACCCGCCGCGCCTACGAGGAGATCGCGGCCATGGTCACCGACCTGGCGCCCTGACCGAGGCGGGTCCGGGCCGGGGCGCGCGGGGCATCAGGACCTCCGGCGGCCGAGCCTCCGCCACCAGACGTTCTCCCTCCGCTCCTGGGCCAGCCTGGCGGACCGGGCACGCTCCCGCTCGGCCGACTCCTCGGCCGCCCGCACCGCCAGGCGCCGGTGCTCGCGCCATACGGCCAGGACCTCGTCGACGTCGACCGTCGGTGCGACGGGTGGCATCTGCGGACCGCTCGCCGGACGCAGCCGGTCCTGACGGACGCGATGGTTGAGATCCTCGGCGATCTCGCGGACCGCCTCCTCCCGGGTCACGTCGCGCACCGTGTCGTGGATGTCGTGGGCCTCGCGTCGCAGCGCCATCGTCGGGTTCATCGCCCCGGTCAGGTCCAGCTGCTCGCGCTCGACGAGACCGTTGATCCACCAGTCCTCGCGGTAAGGGCGGTCCAGGCTCGGCAACGGCTTGCCGGCACCCTTGAGGTTGTCGAACTCGCCGCGCTCCTGGGCCTCGCGGATGCGCTTCTCGGCGATGGACTCGACATAGGTCGGCGGCGGGCGCCACCCGCGGCGGGATCCCTGGTCTCCAGCGGTCTGCTCGTCAGCCATGACATCCATCATGGCGCCGGGTCCGGCCCGGGCGGACCTAAGATCCTCGGGTGATCGTGCTGGCCCGCGACGAGTGGGAGCCGCTCGAGGCCGCCCACCGGGCGCGGGCCTCCGCGGCGACCGCGGCGCACCTGGAGCGACGGGCGCGCGGGCAGAAGCACCCGCTCGAGGACTTCCTGTTCGAGTACTACGGCTTCCGCCCCGGCCACCTCGCCCGCTGGCACGTGGGCCCCGGCGTCACCCTGGAGGGTCCGGCCCCGCACGAGGCCTGGCCCTACTACCGCACCGAGGGGGGCCGCACCCGGCTGGACGTCCAGGCGTATGCCGAGAAGCGCGGCGCCACCGTGCGATTCGTGCGGGACCTCCTCGCCGGCATCCACGGCCGGACGCCGGCCTTCGGGTGCTTCGGGCTGCACGAGTGGGCGATGGTCTATCGCCTCTCCCCCGACGACGTCCGGCACCGCTCGCTCCCTCTGCGACTCGGGGCGCGGGGCACCGACGAGGTGGTCGAGGCGCACGAGATCCGGTGCTCGCACTTCGACGCCTACCGCTTCTTCACCCCCGACGCGGTGGACCGCAACACGTTGCGCCCGACCCGCGAGACGATCCAGGTCCACGAGCAGCCCGGCTGCCTGCACGGCGGGGCGATGGACCTCTATCGCTGGGCCTTCAAGCTCGCTCCCGGCATCCCCGGCGAGCTGGTCCTCGACTGCTTCGACGTGGCCCGCGAGGCGCGGGTCCTGGACATGGCCTCCTCGCCCTACGCCACCGCCTCGCTCGGGGTACCGGACATCGCCGTGGAGACGCCCGAGGGCAAGGCCGAGCACGTGCGCCGCCAGCGGGCGATCGCCGAGGCTGCGGCGCCGGTGCGGGCGCGCCTGATCGCGGCGTGCGACGCCCTGATCGACGCCGCCCGCTGACGGCGGCACCGCGCCGCTGGGAGGCGGCGAGGGACTGGTGCCGATGCACCGGCGGCCTCACGCGCCGGCGTCCCGGCGCCGGGCTGGTCGGCATACGTCCGGAAGACACCGCGGCCCCGCCACCTGTCGAGGTGGCGGGGCCGCGAGAGCCCTTGTCGCTCAGACGAGTCGGTGCAGCCAGCCGTGCGTGTCCTCGGCGCGGCCGGTCTGGATGTCGAGGAGCTGGTTGCGGATGGTCATGGTGACCTCGCCGGGCTCGGAGCTGCCGACGACCTCGCCGTCGAGCCACGCCAGGCGGCCGACGGGGGTGACGACGGCGGCGGTGCCGCAGGCGAAGACCTCGGTGATCTCGCCGGAGCCGACGCCCTCACGCCACTCGTCGAGGGAGATGCGACGCTCCTCGACCTCGTGGCCGAGCTCGCGGGCGACCTCGAGGATCGACGAGCGGGTGACGCCCTCGAGGATCGAGCCGCTGAGCTGCGGGGTCATCACGGTGCCGTCGCGCCTGACGAAGAAGAGGTTCATCCCGCCGAGCTCCTCGATGTAGCGGCGCTCGACCGCGTCGAGGAAGACGACCTGGTCGCATCCCTGGGACTGGGCCTCGAGCTGGGCCGCCAGCGACGCGGCGTAGTTGCCGCCGCACTTGGCGGCGCCGGTGCCACCAGGAGCCGCCCGCGTGTACTGCGGGGTGACCCACAGCGAGACGGGCTTGATCCCACCGGCGAAGTACGCGCCCGCCGGGGAGGCGATGACGCAGTAGGTCACGTGCATGGAGGGACGGACGCCCAGCCCGGACTCCGTGCCGATCATGAACGGCCGCAGGTAGAGCGAGGACTCGCCGCCGTGCTCGGGCACCCACACCTGGTCGACGTCGACCATGGCACGGATGGACTCCAGGAAGTCGGCCTCGGGCAGCTCGGGCAGGCCCAGGCGGTGCGCGGAGCGGGCGAAACGGGCGGCGTTCTGCTCCGGGCGGAAGGTCCACACCGAGCCGTCGGCGTGCCGGTAGGCCTTCATGCCCTCGAAGATCTCCTGGCCGTAGTGGAACACCGCGGTGGAGGGGTCGAGCGTGAACGGGCCGTAGGGCACGACCTTGGCGTCGTGCCAGCCGGCGTCGCGTGTCCACGTGGCCAGGACCATGTGGTCGGTGAAGTGCTTGCCGAAGCCGGGGTCGGCGAGCACCCGCCGGCGCTCGGCCTCCGTGGCCGGGGAGGTGGACCGCTCGACCGGGAAGGACAGGGACGACGTTGTCATGGGTGCTCCTGGTGGGAGGTGGGGTTCGCGTCCGAGGCTACCCCTCGCGCCCGCCGGCGACGACGGCCGGTCTCCGAGCCCGCAGGAGCGCTCAGAGGCGGGCACGGATCGCGGCCCCCACCTGGCTGGTGCCACGGGGCTCGCTCCCCCGGCTCGCCAGGTCCGCGGCCACGGCCTCGGTCACCCGGTGCGCCTGGTCGGGGAGCCCGACGTGGTCGAGCAGCAGCGCCGCCGACAGGATCGCCGCCGTGGGGTCGGCGATGCCGCGACCGGCGATGTCCGGGGCCGACCCGTGGACCGGCTCGAACATCGACGGATTGGCCTGCGAGGGGTCGATGTTGGCCGACGCGGCCAGCCCGATGCCGCCGGACACGGCCGCGGCCAGGTCGGTGAGGATGTCGCCGAAGAGGTTGTCGGTGACGATCACGTCGAAGCGGCCCGGGTCGGTCACGAGGAAGATCGTCGCCGCGTCCACGTGCAGGTAGTCCACGGTCACGTCGGGGTGATCGCCGGCCACGGCCTCCACGATCCGCCGCCACAGGTCCCCGGCGTGGACGAGGACGTTGTGCTTGTGCACCAGGGTGAGCCGGCGGCGCGGGCGCTCGGCGGCGTGGGCGAAGGCGGCCCGGACCACCCGCTCCACGCCGTACGCCGTGTTGACGGAGACCTCGGTGGCGATCTCCTGCGGGGTCCCCACGCGCAGGGCGCCGCCGTTGCCGACGTACGGCCCCTCGGTCCCCTCGCGCACCACCACCAGGTCGAAGCCCTCGGGCGCCACCCGGTCCAGGTCCAGCGGGCTCGTGGCGCCCGGGAACAGCCGGGACGGCCGCAGGTTGACGCAGTGGTCCAGGGCGAACCGCAGCGGCAGCAGGACGCCCCGCTCCAGCACCCCGGACGGCACGGTGGGGTCCCCGATCGCGCCGAGGAGGATGGCGTCGTGCGCGCGCAGCGCGTCCAGGTCGTGCTCGGTGAGCGTCTCGCCGGTGGCGTGCCACCGGCGGGCCCCGAGGTCGTGCTCGGTCGTGGCGAGCGTCACGCCGGCGTCGGCGGCCACGGCCTGCAGGACCAGGACGGCCTCGGCGACCACCTCGGGGCCGATGCCGTCACCGGGGACGATCGCGAGATCGAGCGAGGTCGGCGGGGTGGGAGCGGGCACGGCGGGGTCAGCGTCCCTCGTCGGTGCGGCCCTGCTCACGCAGGTCCATGGACTCCTGGAGGGCACGGCGGATGGCGTTCTGCTCGTCGGACATGGCCCCAGGATGCGCGATCATCTCTCCTGATGGACGACCAGTCTCACCTGGTGGTCACCGGGCGACCTCACGGTGGTTCTCGTCCGTCCGCCGGGTCCAGCCCCGGGCGTCCAGGTGCTCCAGCAACGGTATGACGACCCGCCGGGTGGTCCCCAGCGTCTGCCGGGCGGCGCTGGTGGTGAACGGCTGCGGCAGAGCGGCCAGCGACCGCATGGCCAGCGCCGGGGCCTTGGGGAGCAGCACGATGTCGTCGACGAGGCGCACCACCCGGCCGGCGGCCTCGGCGGCGGCCAGCTCCCGGGCGCCCAGCCCCCACTCGTCGAGCTGCCACCGCTCCGGCGCGGCGAAGGGGTCCGCGCCGAGCTGGGCCTCCAGCGCGCACATCCCGGCCTCGGCGTCCCCGAGGGTCGGCACCAGCCCGCGCCGGCCCAGCCGCCCCTCGGAGCTGTCGAGCCCGGCACCATCCGCCATCGAGCGCACCAGCGTCAGGTCGGGCAGGTCCAGCTGCCGCCGGGCCTGCTCCAGCGGGAGCCAGGGGTCCATGGGGTGCTCGCGCTCGCGGGCCATCGCCAGGCGCCGCAGCTCGGCCACCCCTGCGGCCCAACGGTCCTCGTGGACCAGCCAGTCCCCCACCCGCAAGACCCCGGCGAGCTCGCCGCGCACCTCGTCGGGGTCGGCCCCCAGCACCGCCAGGTCCTCCGGGTGCATCAGCCCGCGCCGGCGGACCTCGGCGACCACGTCGACCCCCTCCCGGGCGTCGACCAGCACCTCGGCCCGGCGCCGGGCAGCACCACGGCGCTGCAGGGCGGGCGGGTCGGAGTCGAGCACGGTGGCGCCGCCGAGGACCGACTGCCGACCCGGGTCGCGCAGGATGAGCCGGTCGCCCGCCTGCAGCGGCAGCTCCTCGGGCAGCCGGAGCCGGACGAAGCGGTCCCCCAGCGGCCGGACCCGGGCCGCCCAGGCGCCGGCGCCCACGTGCACCATGACCTCGCCGGGCAGCTCCTCGGCCGCGCCCGTCCCCAGCTGCACGTCCAGCTCGCGGGTCAGCCGCCACGCGCCCGGGGTCAGCAGATAGCTGCCGCGCGACACGTCGGCGGTGGCCACCGCGCGCAGGTTGACGGCGACCCGACCCCGCGCCGGAAGGGTGGTGAGGTCCTCGCCCAGCGACTGCAGCCCGCGCACCCGCACCTTGCGGCCGCACAGCTCGAGCTCGTCGCCGACGGAGAGCGTCCCGGAGCCGAGGGTGCCGGTGACCACCGTGCCCGCCCCGGCGACGGTGAAGGCCCGGTCCACCCACAGCCGGACCCGGCCGGTCGGGTCGGGTGCGGGGAGCCGGGCCACGAGGCGCTCCAGCGCCGCCCGCAGCGGGTCCAGTCCCTCGCCGGAGACGGGCGAGACCGCCACGGCCTCCACGGCGCCGAGGCTGGACCGGGCGATCCGCTCCCGGGCCTCGGCCAGGGCTGACGTCGGGTCGGCCAGGTCGCTGCGGGTCACCGCGAGCAGGCCGTGCCGCAGCCCGAGGGCATCCACGGCCTCGAGGTGCTCCTCGCTCTGGCGCCGCCAGCCCTCGTCGGCGGCCACCACCATGAGCACCGCCGGAGCCGGCCCCAGGCCCGCGAGCATGTTGCCGATGAACCGCTGGTGCCCCGGCACGTCCACGAAGGCCAGGCGATCCCCCGACCCCAGCGTCGCCCACGCGAAGCCCAGGTCGATGGTCATCCCGCGGCGCCGCTCCTCGGCCCAGCGGTCGGGCTCCATGCCGGTCAGGGCGCGCACCAGCGTGGACTTGCCGTGGTCGACGTGGCCCGCGGTCGCGACGACGTGCCTCATCGGGCACCCTCCCCGAGCTCGGAGGCTTCGGCCGGCCGGTCGGCGTCCCCGAGCTCGGCCACGACGGCCCGGACCGCGGCGGCCACCACGTCGAGCCGGTCGTCGGGCAGGCAGCGCACGTCGAGCAGGGTGTGGCCGCCCTCGACGCGGCCGACCACGGGGGTTCGCCCTCGGCGCAGCCGAGCGGCATACGGCTCGGGCAGGCGCAGCGCCCAGCCGGGCAGGTCGAGCCCGGGCGCCGACCCGCCGCCCACGCGACCGGCCGAGGGGACCACCTCGGCCGTCGGCAGGTCGACGAGGGTCCGGAGCCGTTCGGCGCGCTCGCGCAGGGTCGACGAGGGCGCGTGCAGGTCCTCGTACGTCGGAGTCCGCGGCGCCTGGAGGGTCGCGGCGAGGGCCGCGAGGGTCAGCTTGTCGGCCCGGAGCGCCCGGTGGAGGGGGTGACGACGCAGCCGCTCGACGACCTCCGCGGGACCGAGGACGATCCCGGCCTGGGGGCCGCCCAGCAGCTTGTCCCCGCTGCAGGTGGCGACTGCGGCACCGGCCCGCAGGGCGGCCGCCGCGTCGGGCTCGTCGGGCAGCAGCGGGTCGGGCCGCAGCAGCCCGCTGCCGGTGTCGGCGACGACGGGCAGGCCCAGGGTGGCGAGCTCGGAGACGGTCGCCTCGCTGGTGAAGCCCTCGACGCGGAAGTTGCTGGGGTGCACCTTGAGGATCGCGGCGGTCCGGTCCGTGAGCGCCGCGGCGTAGTCCCCGAGGCGCGTGCGGTTGGTGGTGCCGACCTCGACGAGGCGCACGCCGGTCGCCTCGACGAGCTCGGGGATGCGGAAGCCGTCGCCGATCTCGACCATCTCCCCGCGGCTGACGAGGACCTCCCGACCCCCGGCGAGAGCGACCGCGGCGAGGGCGAGCGCCGCCGCTCCGTTGTTGACCACGAGGGCGCCGCCGGCCTCGGGGACGGCTCGCAGCAGGGCGTCAACGGTGCGCCGGCCGCGCCGGGTGCGGGTGCCGGTCCGCAGGTCGAGCTCGACGTCGGTGCTCCCGGCCGCGGTGACGACGGCGTCGACCGCCGCGGGGGCGAGCCGGGCGCGGCCGAGGTTGGTGTGCAGCACCACTCCGGTGGCGTTGAGGACGCCCGAGGGCGCAGCACGCTCGGTCAGCAGCGCGGCCGCCGTGGCGGCGACGGCGTCGGGGGCGACCTGCCCGGCCCGGGCCCGGTCCTGGGCGTCGTGGACGGCGGCGAGCACGTGGTCCCGCGCGTGGCGGGCGAGCGCCCCGGCGAGGAGCGGGGAGGCCAGCAGCGTGTCGGTCCGCGGGATGCGACGCCGGGGATCCTCGGATTCCGCGCTCATGGTCAGACCCTACGACGTGGTCGTCGCCCGACCGCGGCTTGCGGCCCGGATCGATGCATGGCGTCGGGCGCCGGTCGCCCTTGCCCCAGGGCTCCCGGCCCGGTGACCACCACATCCGGCCGGATTACTACAATCTGTCACCTCTAATTACTCTCTGAAGTTATCGTGGGGGCGATCCGCCCACCACCCCGCAGAGGACCGCATGCTCCCGACGCCCCCCGCCCGACGCGCCGCCGGCGCGCTCGCCGGCGTCGCCGCACTCGCCGCACTCGCCGTCGCGGTGAGCGGGTGCGCCACGAGCGCCGCCACGTCCACCACGCAGGGCATGGCGCCCCCCGCCCAGGCCGGGCGCACCGCCGCCGTCACCCCCCTGCCGATCCCCGAGGCCCCGGCCAGCCCCACGCTGACCCCGCCCGCTCCCCTGCCGACGGTGGCAGCGCCGCCCGCCCCGCTGCCCGAGTGGCCCACCCGCGGTCAGGTGGCCACCTGGTCCTGCGACCGGGTCGTGCGGGCCGTCAACGGCGCCGCCGCCCGCTGCCTGGCCGCGGGCGACCCCGCGCTGCAGGCCCTGTCCGTCGACGGCGAGTCCACCGTCGGCCTCACCGACGACGACCAGGTGGTCTACGTCCAGCGCGGCATGAGCTCGCTGGACACCTACCTCGTCGCGATGCACGAGCGCGGGCACCAGGAGCTGCGCCAGCGCTGCTCCACCTGGGCCTGCGGCGACGTCCTGGTCAGGCGGATGGGCACCACCCGCTCCGGGTGGAACGAGGGCCCCTACTTCGACCGGGTCGTCGAAGCGGCCGCCTCGACCTGGGCCCGCTGCCACGGCGCCGACAACGCGCGCTACGGCTACCGGCTCAGCTGCCAGGACCTCGAGCGCGCCTTCGCCGCCGAGGCCACCGCCCGGGCGGCGTACGTCCGGGACAAGACCGTCTTCGACACCGCGTGGGCCGACTACCACCAGGCCTACGAGCGCTATCGCGACGCCGTCGCCAGGGCCGCGAGCTCGCTGCCCTGACCCGACCGGCGGCGCACCGCCGCTGCCGACCCGACCCCCACCCGCCTGCCCCGACCCCCGACCCCCGACCCCCGAAGGACGATCGTGACCCGCCCCCGCCTCCTGGCCGCCGCCCTGGCCACGCTCACCACCCTGGGCTCTGCGCCCGCAGCCTCCGCGAGCCCCGCCCCCGGCTCGCCCGTCGCCCGGTCCACGGCACCTGCCGCAGTGCCCGCCGCGACACCCGCCGCCGTCCGGCGGGTCTATGCCCCCGGCACCTCGATCAGCCAGCTCGACTCCACCCAGGTGCTCGTCGCCGACCGGGTCGCCGGCACCAAGGGCACCTGGGCGCGCTACTCCTGGAACGGGTCTCGCTGGATCAAGGTCAACGCGCCCGCCACCGCGGTCTTCGGTCGCGGCGGGGTCGTGCCGGCGGCCGCGCGGCGACAGGGCACCAGCACCACCCCGGCCGGCGCGTTCACGCTGGTGAGCGCCTTCGGCCAGGGGAACCCCGGGACGCGGATGGCCTACCGCACGGTGACCTCCTGCTCGTGGTGGATCCAGGACCCGCACGCCTGGGACTACAACCGCTGGCGCCAGTCCTGCGCGGTGCCGCGGACCACCGCCGCCAACAGCGAGCGCCTGGCCACCTACGTCGCCTCGGGGTTGTACCGCCAGGCCGTGGTCATCGGCTACAACTACTGGAACGTGCGCCGGTACGGCTACGGCTCGGGGTCCGGGATCTTCCTGCACCACGCCCGCAGCTACACCGGCGGCTGCGTGGGGATCGACAACATGGCCGAGCTCACCGCGACGGTCCGGTGGCTGGACCCGCGCCGGCACCCGGTCATCGTCGTCAAGGCCTGACCCACCCGGCCCCGGACCCGCTGCCAGGCGGTGTCCGGGGCCGGGTGCCAGGTCTGGCGGAGGCGGACGGGAATCGAACCCGCCTACGACGGATACCGCCGTACAACGGTTTTGAAGACCGCGAGGACCACCAGGCACCTGTACGCCTCCACCACCGAGAGTACTCGCGTCGGCACGGGGACCGGGCCTACGAGACCTACCTGATGACCACGAGCGGGCAGCGACGCCGGACATCCCCGGAGGTCGAGGGACGCTCCTCGATGGCCGAGGCCGAGCTGGTCGACGCAGTGCGCAACCACGGAGTCACCCGCTGCAGTCGTTAGATTGACGGTATGACGACACCACCTCCGACCCCGCCTCCGGCGCCGCCGTGCGCCTCACCCAGACCGCCCACGGCGGGGGGTGCGCCTGCAAGATCCCGCCGGGCGAGCTGGAGGACGTCGTGGCGGGTCTGCGCGGGGTCACCTCGCCGGACCTGGTGGTGGGGCTGGACGACGGGGACGACGCGGCCGTGGTGCGGATCGGCCCCGGCCAGGCCGTGGTGGTGACGACCGACTTCTTCACGCCGGTGGTCGACGACGCCTACGACTGGGGGCGGATCGCTGCTGCCAACGCCCTGTCGGACGTCTATGCCATGGGCGGGCGGCCGGTCGTCGCCGTCAACCTCGTGGGCTGGCCCCGGGACTCGCTCCCCCTTGAGCTGCTGCGCGAGGTCCTGCGCGGCGGGCTCGACATCGCCCGGGAGGCGGGCTGCCCCGTCGGCGGCGGCCACTCCATCGACGACCCCGAGCCGAAGTACGGCCTCGCGGTCACCGGGCTGGTCGACCCGGATCGCCTGCTGCGCAACGACCGGGCGCGGGCGGGCCTGCCCCTCAGCCTGACCAAGCCCATCGGCGTGGGCCTGCTCAACAACCGCCACAAGACCACCGGGGAGGTGTTCCCGCAGGCGATCGCCTCCATGGTGGCGCTCAACGCCGAGGCCGGGCGGGCCGCGGTCGCCGCGGGCGCCGAGGCTGCCACGGACGTCACGGGATTCGGCCTGCTGGGCCACCTGCACAAGATGATGCGCGCGTCCGGCGTCACGGCGCGGCTGTCCGCGGCCGGCGTCCCGGTCCTGGAAGGGGCGCGCGAGGCGCTGCGCGACGGCTACGTCAGCGGGGGCACCCGGCGCAACCTGGACTGGGTGCGTCCGTCCCTGGACGCCACGGTCGACGAGGACACCCTGCTCCTGCTCGCCGACGCCCAGACCTCGGGCGGCCTGCTGGTGGTGGGCGAGGTCCCAGGCGCCCCGGTGATCGGCGAGGTGGTCCCCGCTGTCGACGGGGTGACCGTGCAGGTGCGCTGACGGGCGGCGGCTCGCCGCAGCCGGGTCGTCCTGCCGCCGGCGTGGGTCAGGTGCGCTCGGCCAGCCAGGCCGCCAGCGCCTTGTCGAACTCCGGACCGTTGTCGAGACCGAGCGGCGAGTAGACGTCACCATGACCGGAGGATGTGGCCCGGTGGGTGGCTTCCAGGGCCGCCGCCAGTCCCTTGCGGTCGACGGCGAAGGCGAAGGCCGCGTAGGCCACGGCGTAGGCGTCCCGCACCGCGGGGTCGTCCCCCGTCCAGAAGTCCACGTCGTCGGCCGCCTTGATCCGGGCGGGGAAGGCGTCCGCGGCGTCGGCGAGGATCCCCTCCTCGAGCTCCGCGTCCCCGTCGAGCTCGGCCCACTGGCTCATGCCCTCGACCGTCCAGCGGGCCGTCGGGTCGGAGGCTCCCCACAGCCGCGTCAGCAGGGCGTGGACGGACTCGTGCCGGATCGTCGCCTGGGCCTCGTCGTCGTCCTCGGCGAACACGTCGGCAGGCACGAGGATGCGGCTGGCCGAGACCTGCCCGTCGCCCAGCGGCCGGTGGAGCTGGTCCCGGGCCAGCAGCGGCACCGTCGCCGCCCCGAAGTCGGCCTGGGGCGTGGTGCGCACCCCACCGAGGTAGTCCATGAACCGGCCGTGCGCACCGTCGACGATCCCCACGAGCAGCCCCTCCCCCGCCGGGAGCCGCACCCCGCCCTCGCGCAGCAGCTGGGTGGTCCGCAGCACCCCGGGCTCCAGGCCGTGCAGGGCCTTGCGGCAGCGGGCGGCGGACCACGCGGCGGGCGTGAGCAGCCCCATGCCCCGACCGGGGGTGTAGCGCACCGGGCCCTCGTCCCACAGCTGCGGATAGGCCCCGAGATATCGCTGCCGGCTGCGCGGGTCCTCGTCCTGCACCCCCGTCCACGCACCGAGGACGGTGTCGCTGCCGTGCCGCACCAGGGGCGCGGCATACCACTCCTCGGACAAGGCCCCGTCCAGTCCCTCGACCTGGTGCAGGTAGGCGAAGACCCAGGGCTTCCCCGGCGCCGGTGGCTCCTCGCCGTCCACGCCCGACACCGGCACCACCCCGTGCATCGTCATCGGGACGCTGCGGACGGCGTCGAACCACCGCCCGGCCACCGGCTGCGCTGCCGGGGCGAAGGAGCGCAGCAGCAGCGCCCGGTCCGCGGTGCGCAGCGCTGCGAAGACCTGCTTGGACAGGGCCACCGCCGCGTCGGTGCCCTCGAGCCCGGCACCCGTCGTCGCCGCCGGCGCCCCGAAGCTGCCGAAGGTGCCCCCTGCTCCCGTCGAGGAAGGGGCGCCCGGCCCGCGCTGGGAGCATCCGGCCAGGGCGCCGACACCGGCGAGCACGAGCAGGCTGCGGCGTCCGATCGGCCGTGACGGGGACATGGACGCCACTCTAGGCCGCAGGCAGGCCAGCGGCCCCGCACCTGGTGAGACAGGCGGGGGCCGTCGGGACGCTGCGCTGCGCGCGGCAGCGGTATGCCGGGATCAGGCGCGCGGCATGACCTTGCGCGGCGCCTTGGTGATCAGCGGGATCACGGCGCCGACGAGGGCGACGACGCCGAGCGTGGTGTAGGCCAGCGTGTAGTTCTTGCCGTCCCCGATGAGCTGGGCGGCGAGCAGCGGACCGACGACGCCGCCGATGGACCAGGCGACGAGCATCAGGCCGTAGATCCCGCCGGCGTACTTGGTGCCGAAGAACTTCCCGGCGGTGGACGGCATGGTGCCGAAGGCCCCGCCGTAGCAGGTGTAGACGATCGCGGCGAGGATCGCGAAGGTCACGGCGCTGGTGGCGTGCGGCAGCGCGACGAGGGCCAGCCCCTCCAGGACGAGGATCCCGATGAAGGCCGGCATCTTGCCGATCTTGTCCGAGACGGCGGCCCACAGGATCCGGCCGGCGCCGTTGAACAGGCCCATCATCCCCACGAGGGCGGCGGCGCCGGCCTTGCTGAAGCCCGCGATGTCGGTGGCGCTCGCGGCGGCCACGGAGATCAGCGAGATGCCCGCGACGACGGCGAGGGTGAGGATGGCCGTCAGGAGATACCACTGCGGGGTGCGCAGCGCCTCGGCCTGGGTGAACTGCGTGACCTGGTCGGTGCTGGCCTGCGGGAGGCCGACCGAGCGGGCCGGGGTGCCGACCGGCGACCAGCCCTGCGGCGGGTTGCGGAACATCGCGGCGCCGATCAGCCCGGCGACGAGGTAGGCCAGGCCGAGCCACAGGAAGGGCGCGGTGGGGTGGGCCGGGTCCTTCTCGATCATGGCGGTGGCGAGCGGGGCGGTGATCACGGCGCCGAAGCCGAAGCCGCCGACCGCGATGCCGGTGATGAGGCCGGCCTTGTCCGGGAACCACTTCTGCAGCATGGCGATCGGGACGATGTAGGCCATGCCGAGACCGAAGCCGCCGATCACGCCGTACCCGAGGACGAGCAGCCACAGCTGGCCGGCGTCGCGGGCGAAGGAGCTGAGCATGATGCCGAGGCCGTAGAGCACGACACCGACGAGGGCGACGGTGCGCGGCCCCCGCTTGTCCTGCAGGCGGCCGGCGAGGAAGGACGCGACGAAGATCATCGCGACCGCCGTCTCGAAGGGGACCGCCGCCTCGGTCTTGGACAGGTGCAGCGCCGAGGCCGGCGCCTGCAGCGCCTTGCCGAAGACGCTCCAGGCGTAGACCGCGCCGAGCGCGAGCTGCACGAGGACGGCGCCGACCAGCAGCAACCAACGGTTGGGCACCCGGTCGTGGGCGAGCGCCGGAGCCCCGGCTGCGGTGGACGAGCTCATCGGAGGGCTCCTTGTCGGTCGGCCGCGGCGCTGCGGGCGCGACGGTCAGGTGGGTGGGATCAGGTGGGACAGGCCGGAGCGTATGCCGGACGGCCACGGACCAGCATGCCGCACCCCTCAGCCCAGGGTCCGCAGGCCACGCTCGAGACGCTCGCGCTGCGGGACGACGGTGTACTTCGGGTCCTCGGCCGAGGCGATGCCCGCCTCGAAGACCGCGAACCGGGTGCAGACGGAGCCGGCCGCGAGGGCGAGCCCGGCGGCGACCGAGACGGCCTTGCTGCGCCGGGCACCCAGCAGGGTCAGGGCCGCGCCGGTGAGCGTGAGGGCCTTGCTCGCGTCGTACCACCGGCGGGGTCGCCCCTGGTGGAGGGTCTCGGCGGACAGGCCCATCGAGTGCTCCATGAGCCGCGCCGAGCCGATCTCCCACAGGGCGCCGCCGACGGCGAGCCGCCGTGCGGGCCAGGTCTGCTCGTGCGGTGCCGCGATCATCGCCAGCCCCGCGGCGGAGGCACCCGCCGAGCCGGCGAAGACCATCGGCAGCTCCTTGTAGGCCGCGTGCCAGCCCGGGGTGGAGGTGTTGCCGAGGAGCACCGCGGTGTAGGCCGCCAGCGGCGGGGAGAAGAACGCCGCGGCCAGACCCGCCGGACGTCCCAGCCAGGTCACCAGGCGCCCGAGGGGCTGGATCGCCTCCGGGGAGTGCGGGGTCAGCACCTCGGCGAGCTCCGCCGCGGCCGCGAAGCCCGCGCAGGGTCCGTAGCCCGCGAGGATCCACGAGCCGACGCTCATCGGTGAGGTCAGCTTGACGACGCGCATCATGTTGAGGAAGCGCTCGGGGCGGCCGAGGTCGTGGATGAGCAGGTAGGTCGCGGCGCCGATGGACACCAGCGCGGTGATCCGGCCCTGGCGGCGCAGCCCCGGCAGGCCGGCCAGGTCGGCGCCGGCGGCGAGCAGCGAGGACCCGGCCGCCAGGCCGCCGACGAAGAGGTACTCCGGGATGTCGTGGCTCCACGGCGCCGGCTTGACGATCGGGCGGTCGTAGTAGGACGTGAACTGCGCGTCCCCGACCATCGTCTGCTCGCCACGGTCGCCGTTGCCCGCAAACCGGCGGAAGCCGAACAGCCCCGATCCGCCGCCTCGTCCGGCGCGCTCGCGGCGGTGCTTGCGGGGCCCGCGCGCCTCCTCGGGCCACAGGCCCTCGCGGCTCTCCTGCTGGGCGATGTTGGTCATCGACGGCCTCCGAGGAAGGACAGGGCGACCCCGACCAGCAGGGTCAGTCCGCCGACCCCGCCCTTGCGGAAGATGTCGGCGAGGTCGCGGGTGGTGACGACCGGGTCCGGCGGCAGGCCGTAGACCTCCGGCTCGTCGAGGAGCAGGAACATCGCGCCGGTGCCACCGACCCCGTCGTGCGGGTCGTCGCCGTACATCCGGGCCGAGGTGTAGCCCTGCTCGTGCAGCTGCGCCACGCGGGCCTTGCCCCGCTCGCGCAGCTCGGCGACGTCCCCGAACTGGATCGACTCGGTCGGGCAGGCCTTGGCGCACGCCGGGGTCTGGTCGGCCTTGAGCCGGTCGTAGCACAGCGTGCACTTCTGGGCGATCCCGGCGTTGGTGACGGTGCCCTTGTCACCCTCGCGACGCTCGATCACGCCGAAGGGGCAGCCGGCCACGCAGTAGCCGCACCCGTTGCACACGTCGTCCTGCACCACGACCGTGCCGAACTCGGTGCGGAACAGCGCGCCGGTCGGGCACACGTCCAGGCACCCGGCGTGGGTGCAGTGCTTGCACACGTCCGAGCTCATCAGCCACCGGAAGTCGGGCTGCACGGCCTCCGGAGCAGGCGCGTCCGCCGCCTGGGGCGCGTCGCCGGCGGTCGGGGCGTCCTGCGGCCGCAGGCCCGGCATGCCGAGGTCGACGGGCTGGCGGGACAGGACCGCGTCGTCCGCCCGGCCCGGCTGCTCGATGAACTTCACGTGCCGCCAGGTGCTGGCCCCGAGCGACCGGGAGTTGTCGAACGACGAGCCCAGCAGGGACAACCCGTCCTCCGGGACGCGGTTCCACTCCTTGCAGGCCACCTCGCAGGCCTTGCAGCCGATGCACACCGAGGTGTCCGTGAGGAAGCCCTTGCGCTCGGGGGCGTCCACCCACCCGGCGTCGGGCGCCGGGTCGAGCGGTCCGAAGAGGGAGTTGGGCATCAGGCATCATCCTTCGTGCCGTCGTCGCCGCCGGCCTCGCTCGCGCCCTCGACGTCGGCGCCTGCGTCGTCGCGCTCCTCGACGTCGACCTCGCGGTGCTGCTGGACGTCACCGGCGTCGGCGCCGGAGCGCAGGTCGTTGCCGGTCTCGGCGGTGACGCCCGCCCGGCGGCGGTAGTCCTCGACGAGGTCGGCGAGCCCGGGGCCGCGCGGCCGGCGACCCTCGCGGATGTCGCAGGCCCCGACCTTGGACTCCTGGATCAGGACGTTGGGGTCCAGGGCCACGCCCATCAGGTCGTTGACCGAGTCGCCGTCGACGACGGCTCCCCCGCCACCCTGGGCCCAGTGATAGGGCAGCCCGATCTGGTGGAAGACCTTGCCCTCCACCAGCAGCGGCTTCATCCGCTCGGTGACCAGGACCCGCGCCTCGATGGCCGACCGCGGCGACACGATGGTCGCCCAGCCGCCGTTGACCAGGCCGCGCTCGGCCGCGAGCTGCGGGGAGACCTCGCAGAACATCTCCGGCTGGAGCTCGGCGAGGTAGGGCAGCCAGCGGCTCATCCCGCCCGCCGTGTGGTGCTCGGTCAGGCGATAGGTCGTGAACACGAAGGGATAGACCTCGGGGTGCTCGCCCGCGTGGTCGTCCTCGGGCGGGTGGCCCTCGGACGGCGCGGTGAGGTTGTCCTCGCGCTCGTAGACCTTGCGGGTCGGGCTCGCCTGCTGGGTGTAGAAGGGATTGCGGACGCGCCCCTCCTGCGGCTCGTAGTGGCTGGGCAGCGGCCCGTCGAGCAGCCCCTTGGGAGCGAACAGCCAGCCCTTGCCGTCGGCCTGCATGATGAAGGGGTCGTCACCCGCGATCGCGTCGGGACCCGTCGCGCCCTCCGGGGGGCGGTATGACGGCGCGCGGTCGGCCGGGAAGTCCGGCACGTCGGGTCCGGCCCACCGGCCCGCCGACTCGTCCCACCACAGGTGCTTCTTGCGCTCCGACCAGGGCTTGCCGTCGGGATCGGCGGAGGCGCGGTTGTAGAGGATCCGCCGGTTGGCAGGCCAGCACCAGCCCCACTCCAAGGCGGTCTCGTCCTGCTCCTCCTTGGGCTTGCGGCGGGCGGCCTGGTTGACGCCGTCCTTGTAGACGCCGGTGTAGATCCAGCAGCCGCCGCTCGTGGAGCCGTCGGCCTTCATCTCGGTGAACAGCGACAGCGGCTGACCGGCCTTGTCGCCGGTCAGGTGGCGGCCGTTGATCTCCTGCAGCACGGCCTCCGCCTGGACGTCCCCGTGCTCGTCGAGCGGGTAGTCCCAGGTCAGGTCCAGCAGCGGCCGGTCGCGCTCGTCGGTGGAGCCCGCGAGCCGCGCCCGCAGCCGCACCCCCAGCTCGTGGAAGAAGTCGAGCTCGCTCTGGGCATCCCCCGGCGGCCGGACCGCCTGCTCGCGCCACTGCACCATGCGCTGGGTCTGGGTGAACGTGCCGGCCTTCTCCAGGTGCGAGGCGGCGGGCAGGAAGAACACCTCGGTGTCGATGTCCTCGGGCCGGCGCTCCCCCGTCTCGATCTCGGGCGAGTCCTTCCAGAAGGTCGCCGACTCGATGAGGCGCAGGTCGCGGACCACGAGCCACTTCAGGTGGGCGAGTCCGTCGCGCTGCAGCCTGCCGTGGGCCGAGGCGACGGCGGGGTTCTGGCCGAGGAGGAAGTAGCCCTCGACCTTGCCGTCGATCATGTCCATCGTCGTGCGGTAGGTCCCGTGGTCACCGGTCAGCCGCGGCAGGTAGTCGAAGGCCCAGTCGTTGTCCTTGGTGGCGGCGTCCCCCCACCAGGACTTGAGCAGGCTGACGGCATAGGTGTCCGCCTTGGTCCAGAAGCCCTTCTGGTCCGTGGTGGAGATGGTCCCGAGGTAGTCCTCGAAGGTGTCGTGGACCCCGGCCTTGGGCATCGGCAGGTAGCCCGGCAGCAGGTTGAACAGCGTCGGGATGTCGGTCGAGCCCTGGATCGAGGCGTGGCCGCGCAGCGCCATGACGCCGCCGCCCGGTCGTCCCACGTTGCCCAGCAGCAGCTGGATGATGCAGGCGGTGCGGATGTACTGCGCCCCCACCGAGTGCTGGGTCCAGCCGACCGCGTAGCAGAAGGCCGTGGTGCGCTCGCGACCGGAGTTGCTGGTCATCGCCTCGGCGACGTAGGCGAGGTCCTCGCGGGAGACCCCGCAGACCTCCTCCACCATCTCCGGGGTGTAGCGCGCGAAGTGCCGCTTGAGGACCTGCAGCACGCAGCGCGGGTCCTGCATCGAGTCGTCCCGGCGGACGCGGTGGGCGCCGGGCAGCGTCGGTCCGCCCGAGCCGTGCTCGTCCCCGGCGGCGCGCTCGTGCTTGGACGCGTGGGACTCCTCGTGGCCGTCGGTGCTGCCGTCGTCGTCCTGGTCCCCGTCCTGGTCCCCGCCGGGGCCCTCGCCCGCGTCGGCATACATCCAGGTCTCGGAGTTGTAGGTCGCCGTCTGCGGGTCGTAGCCGGAGAAGACGCCGTCCAGCTCGTCGACGTCCTGGAAGTCCTCGCGCAGGATCACCGGACCGTTGGTGTAGGCCCGGACGTACTCCTCGAAGTAGAGGTCGTTGGACAGGATGTGGTTGACGATCGCGCCGAGGAAGACGATGTCGCTGCCGGCGCGGATGCCCACGTGGCGGTGGGCGTGCGCCGAGGTGCGGCTGAAGCGTGGGTCGACGTGGATGACCTTGGCACCCCGGCGCTTGGCCTCCACGACGTACTGGAAGGCGACCGGGTGGGCCTCGGCCATGTTGGAACCCTGGATGACGATGCAGTCAGAGTTGGCGAGATCCTGCACGAAGTTCGTGGCACCGCCACGACCGAACGAGGCTCCCAGACTGGGAACCGTGGCGGAGTGTCAAATACGCGCCTGGTTCTCGATCTGGATGGCGCCCATCGCGGTGAAGAGCTTCTTGATGAGGTAGTTCTCCTCGTTGTCGAGGGCGGCCCCTCCGAGGCTCGCGATCCCCATCGTGCGGCGCAGCGGACGACCGTGCTCGTCGCGGTCCTGCCAGGTGCGCCGGCGGGTGTCCAGGACGCGGTCGACGATCAGGTCCATCGCGCGCTCGCGCTTCATCGGCTCCCACTCGGTGCCGCCGGGTCGGCGGTAGAGCACCTGGGTCTGCCGGTTGGGCGCGTTGACGAGCTGCTCGGTGGCCGATCCCTTGGGGCACAGCTTGCCCCGGGAGATCGGCGAGTCCGGGTTGCCCTCGACCTGGACGATCCTGCCGTCCTTGACGTAGGCCTTCTGCGCGCAACCGACCGCGCAGTAGGGACACACGCTGTGGGCCACCGAGTCGGCGGTGACGGTGCGGGGCTGCAGCGCGGCGGTCGTGGCGGACCGGGCGGCGCGCCCGCGTCCGAGCGGGTCGCCACCGGTCAGCTGACGCACGACCGGCCACGACAGGAACGTCTTCTTGGCGTCCATCGGTCCTCCTTCGACGCAGGTCACCCTACGCGACCGGACCCGGCCCCCGCCGACGGACCGGACCTGCTGCCGCGGCGCGTCGCTCACGCCCCCGTGGCGGCCGCGACGAAGGCGAAGGCCTGAGCCTCGAGGTCGGCCCTCGCCGACCCCGCCGACGCGAGGGCAACCAGGGCCGCGCCGTCCCCGCTCCAGGACCTCGTGATCTCCAGGCGCGACCCCGGGCCCACCGCCTCGACCCGGTAGGTCGTGGTCGTCGCCAGCCGGCCGCCGCGGCGCCAGGTGAAGGACGCACCGTCCTGCCACGCGGTGATCTCGTGCACGTCGGGGGCCTTGCCGTAGCGGATGACCTGCAGGTGCGCCCCGACCCCCTGGGCCTTGTCGACGGGGCGCACCGCCATGACCGTGGGCAGGACCGTGCCCCACTGGGCGAAGTCGCCGACCTTGGCCCAGAGCTGCGCGGTGGTGGCGGAGGACTCGCAGGACGCCGTGATGCTCACGAGGACGACGCTAGCGAGCCCGACGGATCCGCGGGTGACGGGGACCCCTCCGGCGCCGGGGACCGTGCGACCCGGGTCTGCGATGCTGGGCCACATGTCGCGTGGGAGCCGGATGTTCGTGGCCGTCATACCGCCGCCGGAGGTGCTGGCCGAGGTCGAGACCTTCCTCGAGCCCCGGCTGGACGCCGACCCGGACCTGCGCTGGGCGCGGCCCGAGCAGTGGCACCTGACGCTGGCCTTCCTGCCGTCGGTGGGCCCGGGGTCGCTCCAGCGCCTGGAGGAGCGGCTCGACGAGGTCGCCCTGACCACCGAGCCCTTCGACCTGACGCTGCGGGCGGGCGGGGCCTTCCCCGGGACCGCGGACGCCCGGGTGCTGTGGCTGGGCGTCGACGACCCGCTGGCCGGGCTGGCCCCCCTGGCCCGGCGCGTGCGGAATGCCGCCAACGCCGCCGGCACGCAGGTCGAGGGCGGCCCCTTCCAGGCGCACCTGACCCTGGCTCGGCTGGGCCGGGCCAAGGACGTGCGCCGGTGGCTGGAGGTCCTGGACACCTTCACCTCGGCGACGTGGACCGTGACCGAGGTGCAGCTCGTGGAGTCGCACCTGGGGCAGGGACCGGGCGGGCGACCGCGGCATGTCGAGCGCGGGAGCTTCCCGCTGTGGTGAGAGCGCCATCACCCTGGACCGGAGGGTTACCCATCAGTAACCTGAGCACGACCGTCCTCGCGTCCACCCACCCCCGCCTCCCAGGACCCCCATGACCCGCACCGCGTCCCGCCACCCCCTGCTCGCCGCCGCCCTGGCGCTCGCCACCATCGGCTGCCTGGGCCTCGCTCCCGCGGCCCGGGCCGAGCAGACGAGCCCCTACCAGCGAGGCCCGGCACCCACCGCGACCTCGGCCCGGGGCCAGGGCGCCTTCGCCGTGGACAAGGTGGTGGTCCCCGCCGCGGAGACGCCGGGATTCAAGGGCGGCGATCTCTACCTGCCCCAGGACCGCTCCCAGGGCGCCTTCGGCGGCGTGGTCCTGCTGCCGGGCTTCAACGGAACCCGGTCGACCCTCTCCTGGCTGGCGCCGCAGCTCGCCTCCCAGGGCTTCGTGGTCCTGCTGGCGGACACCCCCACCATCCTGGACGACGTGGCCAGGCGGGCCACGGTGTTCGACGCCACGCTGCGGTGGCTGCGCACCTCCCCCCGGGTCGAGGGTGCGCTCGACCGTGATCGGCTGGCGATCTGGGGCTGGTCGATGTCCGGGGGCGGGGCGCTGCGCGAGGCGCAGGATCACCCGGAGCTCAAGGCGCAGGTCGACGTCTTCCCGTGGGACACCGTCAAGGCCTTCCCCGGGACCCGGGTGCCCTCGCTGGTGCTGGCGGCCCAGCTGGACCTGACCGCGCCGAACGCCTGGCACTCCGTGCCGATGTACGACAGCCTCCCCCTGGGACCGGACAAGGCCTACGTGGAGCTGACCGGCGCCGGGCACCTGCGGCCCCTGCTCCCGGACCCGCGTCTCACCGAGCTGACCACGGCCTGGCTGAAGCTGTACGTCGACCAGGACCAGCGCTACCTGCCTGTCCTGTGCGGCCTCGCGAGGGACCGCGGTCGCTACTCACGGCACAGCACCGCACGCTGCCAGAGCTGACCACCACCCGTTCGGGCTGCTCGACGCCGGCCGCAGGCGACCTGCGCAGGCGGGCTCGGTAGGGTCCGTACCACCGTTCCTGCCGAGGAGTTCTCATGCGCCTGCGTCCCGCTCTGTTCCTGGCTCTCGTGCCTGCCCTGGCCGCGGGGGTGTCCGTCCCCGCGGCCGCGGCCGAGGATCCGGCGCCCGCCTGTCCGTGGGTCGGGTCCGACGCCCCCGCCGCCGAGCGCGCCGCGCAGCTCCTCGCCGCGATGACCTTGGACGACAAGCTGCAGATGGTCCACGGGTCCGCCGGCATCCTGCAGCCCTACGGCCCGACCTATGCCGGTCAGGTCAAGGCCAACCCCCGCCTGTGCATCCCCGCCCTGAGCCCCACCGACGGGCCGGCCGGGGTGGGCAACGGCAAGACCGGCGTCACCCAGCTGCCGGCCCCCATCGCCCTCGGCGCGACCTGGGACCGGGCCCTGGCCCGGCGGTACGGCGAGGTCATCGGCGCCGAGACCGTGGGCAAGGGCGCCAACTACGCCCTCGGGCCGGGCCTGGACATCGCCCGCGACCCCCGCGCCGGCCGCCACTTCGAGGACCTCGGCGAGGACCCCGACCTGATCGGGCAGCTCGCCCTCCAGGAGTCCCAGGGCATCCAGTCCCAGGGCTCGCTGTCCGTGGCCAAGCACCTGGCGGCATACACCCAGGAGACCGGTCGCAACACCGCCCAGGGCGACGCCAAGGTCGACGAGCGCACCCTCCAGGAGCTCTACCTCGCGCCCTACGAGCCGCTGGTGGCCGGCGGCGTGGACTCGGTCATGTGCTCCTACAACAAGGTCAACGGTGTTCACGCCTGCAACGACACCTACACGATGACGCAGGTCCTCAAGGGCCAGCTCGGCTTCCGCGGCTTCACCATCAGCGACTGGTTCGGGATGCACGCGTCCACGGCGTCGGCCAACGCCGGGCTCGACCTGCAGATGCCCGACACCTGCTACTACGACAAGCGACTGCGGGCGGCGATCAACGACAAGCTCGTGCCGCAGGCGCGGCTGGACGACATGGTCCGCCGGATCACCACGCAGATGTTCGAGCGGGGACTCTTCGACCGCAAGGTCACCGGCACGCCCGACACCCGGGTGACCAACGACAAGAACGCCAAGGTCGCCCAGGACGTGGCGGCCGCCGGCATGGTGCTGATGCGCAACACCGACGGCCTGCTGCCGCTGGACCCTGCCCGCACCCGCAGCATGGCCGTGATCGGCTCCGCCGCCGGCCGCAACACCCTCGGCTCCGGTGGCGGTTCGGCCCACGTGGTGGCGGACAAGGTGTCCACCCCCCTGGAGGCTCTCGCCGCCGAGGCCGCCCACAACGGCACGACCTTCTCGTCCTACACCGGAGCCATCCCGGCGGCCGCCGCCGACAAGGCCCGGGGCGCCGACGTGGCCGTGGTCGTGGTCAGCAAGCTCGTGTCCGAGTCCAAGGACGAGGGCGACCTGCTGCTCTCCGCCACCGACCGGGCGATCCTGGACGCGGTCACCAAGGCCAACCCCAACACCGTCGTCGTCGTCAACACCGGTGCGCCCGTGGACCTCTCACCGGCCGCCACGGCGCGGGCCGTCCTTGCCGCGTGGTACCCCGGCCAGTCCTACGGCGTGACCCTGGCCGACGTGCTCTACGGCCGCACCAACCCCTCCGGCCGCCTGCCCGTCACCTGGCCCGCGTCGCAGGACCAGCTGCCGGCCGCCGCCCGGGACCGCTTCCCCGGCGGCGAGCACTCCGAGGGCCTGGCCGTCGGGTACCGGTGGTACGCCCAGGAGAAGAAGACGCCGCTCGGCGCCTTCGGGTCGGGCCTGTCCTACACCACCTTCGACTACTCCGGACTCAAGGTCGGGGCCGAGACCGCCGACGGGTCCTTCCCGGTGACCGTGACGGTCCGCAACACCGGCTCCCGGGCCGGATCCGTCGTCCCGCAGGTGTATGTCGACCAGCCGGCGGGCGCCCCGGCGACCCCGCGAGCCCTCAAGGACTTCGCCAAGGTCGCGCTGGCTCCCGGCGAGTCGCGCCAGGTGACGATGACCCTGACCACCCGCGACCTGTCCCACTGGGACGTGGCGCAGCACCGCTGGGTGCGGTCCGCCGGAAGCTACCCGGTCCACGTCGGCGACAGCGCCGTGGACCTGCGCCTGCACGGGGCCGCGAAGGTCGATGCCACCACGACCACCTCCCCCGCCACCCCGGCGGCCCCCAAGGGCACCCCGGAGGGCAACGAGACGGCCGGCGAGTCGCTCAAGGACACCTTCGTCTGCGGCAACGGCGGGTTCATGGCGGGTGGCGTGGGGCTCGCGTCCTACTTCGGGCTCGCCCCGCAGCCGCAGGCCGTGGTCGCGCCGACCGACGACGTCCGCTGACGACCCCGCCGGCCCGCGCGGGGTTCCTGCGCCGCATCGCACGCGCGGTCCGGCCGGCGCGGCCGGTCTCGTCCGCCACCGCGCGGTCGGCATCCTGGCCCGGTCCTCTCCCACCGTGGGAGGAGACCGGGCCAGGACCCGTCCTCCCCCGACCACCTGATCGCTGCCCCTCGACGGCAGGTGCGCCTGCGCCCGTCCCCGCGGTCACGACCTGTGATGGACTGTCCGGCATGACGACTCCCTGGCAGCCTCTCGTCGACCGTGTGCTGACCACGCTGCGCCACCTCCTGGGTGAGGACCTGGTGGCGGTGTGGGTGCACGGGTCGGCGGCCCAGGGCGCGTTCGTCCTCGGGCGCAGCGACCTCGACGTCCTGGTCGTCGTCCCCGACCACGCCGAGGCGGACTGGGGCGAGGTCGGTCGCGCCATCGCCGCGGCGGCGACGGACCGGGGCCGGGAGTCGATCCCCTTGGAGCTCAGCATCATCCGCCGGTCGCTGGCCGAGACCCCGCGCGAGCCCTGGTCGTTCGCGGTGCACGTGGCGACCCAGCCCGGGCAGCAACGAGACTCGCGCGTCGTGCTGGACGACGGACGCGGCGACATCGACCTCCTGCTGCACCTCGCCGTCACCCGCCAGCACGGGGTCACGCTGCTCGGCCCTTCCCCCGACGCCCTCGTCGGGGAGGTCGACCGTGACGCCGTGGTGGCCCAGCTCGTCGAGGAGCTGCAGTGGGCCGTCGACGAGGCGGACGAGTGCTGTGCGGTGCTGAATGCCTGCCGCGCCTGGCGATTCGCCGAGACCAGGGAGCTGGTGAGCAAGGTCGAGGGCGGGGAGTGGGCGCGGACCCGGCTGCCGGACCACGCCGCCGTCATCGAGCGGTGCCTGGCCCGGCGGGGCGGGGTCGAGCGGGGCGGCAGCGAGCGGGGCGAACCGGCCACCATGGCGGGGCGGGCGCTGGTGGCCGAGGTGCTCGACGAGCTGACCTGGGGCTGACCGGCAGGGCTGCGGGTGGGCCCGTCTCGTGTCCCCGCACCTGGCTGCGGCCCGGCCACGGACGGGCACGCCGCACGCAAGTCCCTCGGCCTGCACCGAGACGGACCACCGCCGCCGAGACCGGGCCGTCGCCGCCGCGGACCCGTCACCGCTCGTCGCTCGAGAACGACCGGTGACGGGCTCGCTCTCGTGCCCCGTGGGCGCTGCGAGCGCGGCAAGGGAGCGCCGGGCGGGCACGCAGGAGGACGGCGCGGACGGGCGGGCCCCTGCAGGGAGCCCGCCCGGCGCGGCGGGGTCAGCGGGCGGCCGAGCCCTCGACGTAGTCCGCGGTGCCGTCGTCCTTGATCCAGCTCATCAGCGACCGCAGCTCGCGGCCGGTGCGCTCGATCGGGTGCTGGGCGCCGCGCTCGCGCAGCGCGGTGAACTCCGGCGCCCCCTTGTCCTGGTCGTCGATGAAGCGCTTGGCGAAGGTGCCGTCCTGGATGTCCTTGAGCACGGCCCGCATGTTCTCCTTGACCTCCGGGGAGATCACGCGCGGCCCGGACACGTAGTCGCCGAACTCCGCGGTGTCCGAGATCGACCAGCGCTGCTTGGCGATGCCGCCCTCGACCATGAGGTCGACGATCAGCTTGAGCTCGTGCAGGCACTCGAAGTACGCCACCTCGGGCTGGTAGCCGGCCTCGGTGAGCACCTCGAAGCCGTACATCACGAGCTGCGACGCGCCGCCGCACAGGACGGCCTGCTCGCCGAAGAGGTCGGTCTCGGTCTCCTCGGTGAAGGTCGTCCTGATCCCGCCCGCGCGCAGCCCCCCGATGGCCTTGGCGTAGGACTTCGCGAGCTCCCAGGCCGAGCCGGAGGCGTCCTGCTCGACGGCGACGATCACGGGGACGCCGCGGCCGTTGGTGTACTCGCGGCGCACCAGGTGGCCGGGGCCCTTGGGCGCGACCATGATCACGTCGGAGCCGGCCTCGGGGGTGATGTAGCCGTAGCGGATGGTGAAGCCGTGGCCGAAGACCAGGGCCGCGCCGTCGCGCAGGTGCGGCTTGATCTGCTCGGCATACACCGTGCGCTGGACCTGGTCGGGGGTGAGGACGACGACCACGTCGGCCTCGGCGACGGCCTCGGCGACGGTGAGCACCCGCAGCCCCTCGGCCTCGGCCTTGGCGCGCGAGCGGGAGCCCTCGGCCAGGCCGATGCGCACGTCGACGCCGGAGTCGCGCAGGTTGAGGGCGTGGGCGTGACCCTGGGAGCCGTAGCCGATGACGGCGACGCGGCGCCCCTGGATCACGGACAGGTCGGCGTCGTCGTCGTAGAACATCTCAGCCATGGGGCTGGTCTCCTTCGCTGGGTGGGGCCTCGGGGGAGGCGGTGGGTCAGGTCCGAGGACGATTGTCCCGTCGGTGGCGGTCCGGGGCCGCGGACACGCGGGCGGTATGCCGGCGCCTCAGCGTCCGGAGCGGTCGGTGATGCTGCGCGAACCCCGCCCGATGGCGACGAGTCCGGACTGGACCAGCTCCTTGACGCCGAAGGGTTCGAGCAGGCCGAGGAGGGCCTCGAGCTTGAGGACGTTGCCGGTCGCCTCGATCACCATGGTGTCCGGGCCGACGTCGACGACCTTGGCGCGGAACATCTCCACGACCTGCATGACCTGGCCGCGGTGGCCGGCGTCGGCGCGCACCTTGACCAGGATGATGTGCCGCTGGACCGACTGGTCGGGCTGCAGCTCGACGACCTTGAGCACCTCGACGAGCTTGTTGAGCTGCTTGGTGACCTGCTCGAGCGGGAGCATGTCGACGTCGACGCGGATCGTCATGCGGGAGATCTCGGGGTGCTCGGTCTCGCCGACCGCGAGCGCCTCGATGTTGTAGCCGCGGCGGGAGAACAGCGCGGCGATCCGGGTGAGGACGCCGGGCTTGTTCTCGACCAGGACGGACAGGGTGTGCTTGCTCATTCGTCATCACTCCACTGCGGGGCCAGGCCCTTGGCGATCTGGATCTGGTCGTTGCCGACGCCGGCGGGGACCATGGGCCACACCATGGCGTCGCGGCTCACCACGAAGTCGACGACGACGGGCCGGTCGTGGATCGCCATGGCCGCCTCGATGGTCTCGTCGATGCGGGCGGGATCCTCGCAGCGCAGCCCGGCGCAGCCGTAGGCCTCGGCGAGCTTGACGAAGTCGGGGATGCGCACCTGGTCGTGGCTGGTGTGCAGGTCGGTGTTGGAGTAGCGCTCGTCGTAGAACAGCGTCTGCCACTGGCGGACCATGCCGAGCGAGGAGTTGTTGATGACGGCGACCTTGATCGGGAGGTCGTTGATCAGGCAGGTCGCGAGCTCCTGGTTGGTCATCTGGAAGCAGCCGTCGCCGTCGATGGCCCACACGGTGCGGGCGGGGTCGCCGGCCTTGGCGCCCATGGCGGCCGGCACGGCGAAGCCCATGGTCCCGGCGCCGCCGGAGTTGATCCACTGGCGGGGGCGCTCGTAGCCGATGAACTGGGAGGCCCACATCTGGTGCTGCCCGACGCCGGAGCAGTAGATCGCCTCCGGGCCGACGAGGGCGCCGAGACGCTCGATGACCCGCTGGGGGGCGATGGTGGTGTCGTCCTCGTGGACGTAGCCGACGGGGTAGGTCTCCTGCCAGCCCTGCGCGGTCGCGACCCAGGCGGCGTGGTCCCCCACGTCGGGGGCGCCGGTGTCGCCGGTGCTCTGCAGCTCGGTGAGCAGGTCGGTGATGACCTCCTTGCAGTCGCCGACGATGGGGACGTCGGCCAGGCGGTTCTTGCCGATCTCGGCGGGGTCGATGTCGGCATGGATGACTGCGGCGCCGGGGGCGAAGGTGGACAGCTGCCCGGTGACCCGGTCGTCGAAGCGGGCGCCGAGGGTGATGAGCAGGTCGGCCTTCTGCAGCGCGGTGACCGCGGCGACGGAGCCGTGCATGCCGGGCATGCCCAGGTGCAGGGGGTGGCTGTCGGGGAAGGCGCCACGTGCCATGAGCGTGGTGACCACGGGGATGCTGGTGAGGTCGACCAGGCGGCGCAGCTCCTCGTGGGCCTCGGCGCGGATGACCCCGCCGCCGACGTACAGCACCGGGCGCTCGCTCCGGCGGATCAGGCGGGCGGCCTCGCGGATCTGCTTGTGGTGCGGGTGGGTCACCGGGTGGTAGCCGGGCAGCTCGAAGGTCGGGGGCCAGGAGAAGGTGGTCCGAGCCTGGAGGGCGTCCTTGGTGATGTCGACCAGGACGGGTCCGGGGCGGCCGGTGCTCGCGATGTGGAAGGCCTCGGCGACGGACTGCGGGATCCGGGCGGGGTCGGTCACCAGGTAGTTGTGCTTGGTGATCGGCATGGTGATCCCGCGGATGTCGGCCTCCTGGAAGGCATCCGTGCCGATCATCCCCGAGCCGACCTGCCCGGTGATCGCCACGATCGGCACCGAGTCCATGTGGGCGTCCATGATCGCGGTGACCAGGTTGGTCGCGCCGGGGCCGCTGGTCGCCAGGCACACCCCGACCTTGCCGGTGGCCACCGCGTAGCCCTGGGCGGCGTGGCCGGCGCCCTGCTCGTGCCGCACCAGCACGTGGCGCACCGTGGCCGAGTCGAGGAGCGGGTCGTAGGCCGGGAGGATCGCTCCGCCGGGGATGCCGAAGACCGTGTCGACGTCGAGGGCCTCGAGCGCGAGGACGAGCGCCTGGGCGCCGGTGACCTCGACGGGGTGGCGCTGCCGCAGCGACGCGGCGAGACTCGACGGGCTGGGCGCGGGCGACGCGCCCGGGCGGGTGGGCGAAGCGGACGACGAGGTGTCGGTCACGGTCGTTCACCTCTTTCGGCTCGGTCTGGATCGTGGCTGCACGGCGTCGGGTGACGCCGACACGAAAAAACCCCTGCCCCGGGGAGGGGACGCAGGGGTGGCGCTCGGTCGACGGCCGCAGCGGTGCGGGTCGGCTGAGCGCTCAGGGAAGTACGAGGAGGGTGGCCACGGGACAACAGTCCCCCGGACCCCTCCTCCCGTCAAAGGGCGGGCGGCGTCGTCTCGACATACGGTCACGGAAGGGAAGGTCGCCCGCACGCGCTGTGACCTGCACCGCACCGACCGCACGGTCGTGGCGCGCCTTGGGAGACTGGGCGCGAACCCCAGGAGGACCCATGGCCACCCAGACCCGCCGCACCGCCCTCGAGCTCGTCGACCTCGTCCTGGACGACGGCACCTTCAGCCGCTGGGACGTCGAGCCCGTGCCCGTCCCCCTGACCGAGGAGTATGCCGAGGAGCTGCGGGCCGCCCGCGAGCGGACCGGGCTGGACGAGTCGGTCGTCACCGGCGAGGGCCTGCTGCGCGGGCGCCGGGTCGCCGTGGTGGTGTGCGAGTTCGGCTTCCTGGGTGGGTCGATCGGCGTGGCGGCCGCCGAGCGCCTGGTGCTCGCCATCGAGCGGGCGACGCGGGAGCGGCTGCCGCTGCTGGCCGCCCCGGTCTCGGGCGGCACCCGCATGCAGGAGGGCACCACGGCCTTCCTGCAGATGGTCAAGATCACCGCGGCCGTCATGGCGCACAAGGCCGCCCACCTGCCCTACCTCGTCTACCTGCGACACCCCACGACCGGCGGGGTGCTCGCGTCGTGGGGCTCCCTCGGCCACATCACCGTGGCCGAGCCCGGCTCCCTCGTGGGCTTCCTCGGGCCGCGGGTCTACGAGGCGCTGCACGGCGAGCGCTTCCCCGAGGGTGTGCAGCTCGCCGAGAACCTCCACGACAAGGGCATCGTCGACGCGGTGCTCGCCCCCGAGGACCTCGCGGACATCGCCGACCGGACGCTGACGGTGATGCTCGCCGAGACCGAGGGCCTGCCCGAGCAGCACCCCCAGCCGCAGCCGGAGCTGCCGGACCTGCCGGCCTGGGACTCGATCACCCTGTCCCGCAAGCGGGACCGCCCCGGGCTGCGGCGGCTGCTGAAGTACGCCGCCTCGGACGTGGTGCCCCTCAACGGCACCGGCGCGGGCGAGTCCGACCCGGGGCTGCAGCTGGCGCTCGCGACCTTCGGCGGGGCGCCGTGCGTGGTCCTCGGCCAGTGCCGGCGCGGCCAGACCGAGTCCCAGCAGCTCGGGCCGGGCGCGCTGCGCGAGGCTCGCCGGGGGATGCGGTTGTCCAGCGAGCTGCACCTGCCGCTCGTCACCGTCATCGACACCCGCGGTGCCGCGCTGTCCAAGGAGGCCGAGGAGGGGGGTCTCGCCGGCGAGATCGCCCGCTGCCTGGCCGACCTGGTGACCCTGCCCTCCCCCACGGTGTCCGTGCTGCTCGGCGAGGGCACCGGCGGGATCGCCCTGGCCCTCGTGCCGGCCGACCGGGTGCTGGCCGCCCAGCACGCCTGGCTGTCGCCGTTGCCGCCGGAGGGCGCGAGCGCCATCGTGCACCGCGACACCAGCCGGGCCCCGCAGATGGCGCAGGCCCAGGGGGTCCGCTCCCGGGACCTGCTGGCCGCGGGCATCGTGGACCGGGTGGTGCCGGAGGACCCGGAGGCCGCGGAGGCGCCGGTGGCCTTCTGCCGGGCCATGGGCGAGGCGCTGCGGGAGGAGATCCTGGCGGTGCTGGCGCTGGACGAGCAGGAGCGCCGGCGGCGGCGCCTCGACCGCTACCGGTCCCTGGGACTGTGAGTCGTCTCCGGGCCGGGCCGCACCCGGGTCAGCCCCGCGGCACCGCGACCGCCACCAGGTCGGCGGTCGCCGCGCCGACCTCGAGCCACTCGCGGTCGGCCTCCAGCACGCAGATCGTCGACGTCGGGAAGCCCTGGTCGAGCGCCTCGGCCACCTCGACCGGGCTGTCCGACGAGGCCAGGGTGCTGGCGAGCATGGGCATCCCCGGCGCGTGGCCGAGGATCAGGACGGTGGTCGCCTCGTCGGGCAGGTGGGTGACCTCGGCGAGCAGGTGGTCCAGCGACGCCTCGTAGATCGTCTCCGTGGCCCGCACCTCCCGCGCGGACGCGCCGCCCTCGACGGCCGCCTCCCAGGTCTGCCGGGTGCGCACCGCGTCGGAGAGCACCACCAGGTCGATCTCCCCGACCTGCTGGGCCAGCCACTCCCCCGCGGCCCGCGAGTGCGCGAGTCCCTCCTCGGTGAGCGGCCGCTCGTGGTCGGGGCCGCCGGTGGCCGCCTCGGAGTGACGCATCAGGACCAGGGTGCGCGTGGGGGTCGTCATACGGCCATCTTCACCCATCGGCGAGCTCGCGGGGCGAGCGTCCGGGGGGCTGCGTCGGAGTGCCGAGCAGCGGTGCCGCCTCCTGCAGCGCGACGACGAGCGGCTCCCCGGGGCTCGCCACGTGCCGCTCGCCGTAGACCACGACGGCGAGCTGGGGCAGCCCGGTCACCTCGATCCGCACCTCGGCGCCGACGGTGACCCGCACCGAGCCCGCCCGCCACCGGAAGCCGAAGGAGTAGGCATCGATCCCCTCCGGCAGCCGCGGGGACAGCCGGGGGTCCTCGGCGTCCTCGCGCAGCCCGCCCAGCCCGGCCGTCAGCGCCAGCCAGGCTCCCGCGAGCGACGCCAGGTGCAGCCCCAGCTCGGTGTTGCCCTGGCGGTCCTGCAGGTCCACGAGCGCTGCCTCGCGCAGGTAGTCCCGGCCGAGGCCGACGTGCCCGGCCTGCACGCAGACGACGGCCTGGATGGCGGCCGACAGGGAGGAGTCGCGCACCGTGCGGCGCTCGTAGTAGTCCAGGTCCCGGGCCACCTGCTCGTCCGTGAACGAGTCCCCGCACCACCACAGCGCGTGCACCAGGTCGGCCTGCTTGATCACCTGACGGCGATAGATCTCCATGTATGGCGCATGCTCCTGCACCGGGTAGCGATCCCCCCACCCCTCGAAGTCCCACTCCTCGTAGCACGTGAAGCTCGCGCAGGCCGGGTGGACGCCGAGCTCCTCGTCGTAGGGCACGTGGGCGGCGTCGGCCGCCCGCAGCCAGCGCGCGGTCTCCTCGGGGGTGACCCCGAGCTCCTGGGCCACCTCGGGGTGCCGCGCGCAGGCCTGCGCCGCGGCCCGCAGGTTGCGCGCCGCCATGAGCAGGGTGAAGACGTTGTCGTCGACGACGGCGGTGTACTCGTCCGGGCCGGTGAGGCCGAACAGGTGCCAGGCCCCGCGTCGGTCGTGGTGGCCGAGGGAGACCCACAGCCGGGCCGTCTCGACGAGGACCACGAGCCCGTGCACCCGTTCGAACTCGTCCTCGCCGCGGACATGGCGGAACAGGTCCATGGCCCGGGCGACGTCGGCGTTGACGTGCATGGCCGCGGTGCTCGCCGGCCAGTAGCCCGACGCCTCGTGCCCGTCGATGGTCCGCCACGGGAAGGCCGCACCCTGCAGCCCCAGCTCGCGGGCCAGGCGCCGCGCCTCGTCCAGGGTCGACGCCCGCCACAGCAGCAGCTCGCGGGCCGCGTCCGGCGCCAGCATGGTCAGGGTGGGGATGACGAAACCCTCGATGTCCCAGAAGGTGTGGCCGCTGTAGCCCCCGCCGGTCAGACCCTTGGCGCCGACGGGCGCGTCCTGGATCCGGGCGGCGCTCTGGTAGGTCTGGAAGATCGCGTAGCGCAGCGCCTGCTCCAGGGCGGGGTCCCCCGCCACGTCGACGCGGGCCACCTGCCAGAAGTCGTCCAGGTGGGCGCGGTTCGCCTCGTGCAGCCCCGCCCAGCCCAGGGCCCGGGCCGCGGCCAGGTGGGCCCGCACGTGGTCGGCGAGGACCGAGTCCCGGGCGGTCCCCGAGCGCACGTAGGCCAGCAGCTTGACCACGACGAGCCGCTCTCCCGGCTCCAGGGTGGTCACGACCGTGGCCCGCACCTCGTCGGCGGTGACCTCCACCTGCGGGGTCACGGGCTCCTCGCGGCCGTCGGCCCGCACCAGCGTGACCCGGTGGTCGATCCCCGAGCCGACGACCACCCCGCTGTGGCGGGTGGCGTGCACCAGCACCCCGCCGCCCCGGCTCGGATCCTGCCGCCGGTCGTCGTAGGGCCGGCCCAGGGCGGCGTCGACCTGGGGGTCGGGATTCTCGACGACAGGGTCGCTGTCGTTAGCGACCAGGTCGGACTCGAGCACCAGGCTGACCGGCCCCTCCTCGCAGCGCACCTCGTAGCGCAGCGCCGCGACCGACCGCTCCACCAAGGATGCCAGCCGGGCCGTCGACACCCGCAGGCGCGCGCCCCCGGGAGCCGTCCAGTCCAGGTCGCGGGCGAGCACCCCGTCACGCAGGTCCAGGCACCGCCGGTGGGCGTGCACCTGCCCGGCGCGCACGTCGAGGGGCGCGTCGTCCACGAGCAGCCGCACCCGGAGCCCGTCCGGGACGTTGACCAGGGCCTGACCGATCTCCGGGTCGCCGTAGCCCCGCTCCGGATAGCTCATCGGGAAGGTCTCGTGCACCCCCGCCAGGAAGACCCCGGGCTCGGCGGCCGGGTCCCCCTCCTCGAGGTTGCCCCGCAGCCCGATCAGGCCGTTGGACACCGCCAGCAGGGCCTCGGTCAGGCCGAGCCGGTCCAGGTCCACGGCTTCCTCGACGAGGGTCCAGGGTGCGACGACGAAGGGCGATGCGGTCATGGTCAGCTCCCGGCTGGTGCGGCGGCGGTATGGCGCGAGGACGTGCGCCATACCCTCTCAGGACCGCACGCCTCGCGGCGGTCTGCCACCCCGACCCCGCCCGAGGAGTCGCGGGACCGGCCACCCGTTCGGCGCCCCGGGCCAGGGGACGGGGGTCAGAGCACCAGGTCGGGCTTGATCCGCGACGGCGTCCAGACCCGGGCCCGGCGCGCCGCGTAGGTCGAGGCGACCAGCGCCACCGCCAGGTAGCCGGCGAGCACCGCGACGTCCAGGGCGACGAAGGCCATCCGCCCGCCGTACATCAGGTGCCGCAGGCCGTCGATGGCATAGCTCATCGGCAGCACCCGGTGCAGCGCCTGCAGGGGGTCCGGGAGGGTCTGCCACGGGAAGGTGCCCCCGCCGGAGACCAGCTGGACGACCAGCAGGACCAGGCCGAGGAACTTGCCGACCGCGCCGAACCGCGAGGCGAGGGCGTGCAGGATCGCGGCGTAGGTGAGGGACACGAAGGCCATGAAGGCCATCGCCGCGACGGGGTGGTCGACGTGGTAGTCCAGGCCCTTGAGCACGAGCCAGTAGGCCAGGAAGCTCTGCCCGGCCGCGAGCAGCGCCGGCGACATCCAGCCGCTGAGGGCCACCCGCCAGGCGGGCTGCTGGGCGGCGAGGGCCCGCGAGGAGAGCGCCTTGACCAGCAGGAAGAGCACGTAGGCGCCGATCCACAGGGCCAAGCTGACGAAGAACGGCGCGAGCCCCGCGCCGTAGCTGTCGGCCTTGGCGGCGTTGGTGGCGTGCACCGTGACCGGGTTGCCGACGGTCTGGGCCGCGGCGGTCCGCTGCTCGGTGGTGAAGGCCGGGACCTGGCCGGCCCCCTTGGCCATCTCGTCGTGCAGCCGGCGGGCGCCGTCCCGGGCCTGGGCCGCCCCGTCACGCAGCTTGGCCGTGCCCGTGACGAGCTGGACGGCGCCGTCCACGGCCTGCTGCTCCTTGGTGGCCAGGGTGTGGCTGCCGGAGGCGAGCTGGGCCACCCCGCCGTCGAGCTGCGCGGCGCCGGCCGTCAGCTTCGTGCTCCCGGTGTGCGCCTGGACGATCCCGTCGTGCAGCTGGGCGCTGCCCGCGGCGAGCTTGTCGGCCCCGGCCGCCACCTGCGACGCACCGCCGGCGGCCTTGGTCGCACCGGCGCCCAGCCGGGTCGCGCCCGACGCGAGCTGCGCGGTGCCGGACTGGAGCTCGCCCAGCTTGTCGGCGAGGGTCGCGCTCCCGGCCACGAGCTTGTCGGCGCCGTCCGCCACCTGCTGGGAGCCGCTCGCCAGCTTCCCGAGCGAGCTGGCGGCCCCCGTCACCTTGGCCGAGGCCCCGTCGAGCTGCGCGTCCAGCGAGGCGAGCTGCTCCCGTGCGGTGGCCACCTGGACGGCGAGGTCCTGCTGGACCCGCACGAGCAGGTCGGCCTGCTGCGGGTTGGTGGGCCGGACGTCGGCGGCCAGCGCCCCCAGCTGGTCGATCCGCTGCTGCAGCCGGGTGAGCCGGGCCTCGATGGCCGCCCGCTGCCGGCTGCGCGTCGCGTCGATCTGGACCGCGGCGTCGGCGGCCAGCCGGCCCGCCGCGTCGATCTTGGCGTTGCCGTCGGCCACCTGGTGGGCGCCGGAGGCCAGGGCGGAGGCACCGGCGTTGAGCTTCTGGGCCCCGGCCCGCAGCTTGCCGGCGCCGGAGGACGCCGCCGTGGCGCCGGTCGCGAGCTGCTGGGCTCCCGACGCGAGCTGGGTGTTGCCGTCCGCCACCTGGTGCGCGCCGGACGCGAGCTGAGCGGTCTGGCCCGGCAGCGCCGCCGTCCTCGCGTCCATGGTCGCCAGCCCGCCGTCGAGCTGCTGGGCGCCCGCGGCGAGGCGGGTGCTGCCGGTGTGGGCCTGGTCGGCGCCGGCCGCGAGCTTCGTGGCGCCGGCCTGCAGCTGGGTGGTGCCGTCGCGCAGCCGGGTCACGCCGCTCACCAGCTCGGCGGTCCCCGAGGCCAGCCGGCCGTTGCCGTCGGCGAGCGTGGTGGCGCCGGAGACCGCCTGCTGCATCTTGGTGTGGATGGTGGCGAAGCCGTCGAGCATCTGCGCCGAGGCGCTGCTCGCGACCTGCTGGGCGACCGAGCGGGTGACCTCCCCGACCACGGTGTTGGAGATGGTGCGGGCGAGGTAGCCGTTGGTGTCGTTGGTGTACTGCTCCAGCGTCGCCCGCCGCGGGTGGGTGGTCCCGGCGCTCGCCAGGTCCGCGGAGAAGGTCTTGGGCACGATGAGCGCGAAGTCGAAGCGCTCCTCGTCGACCCCCTTGGTCGCCTCCTGCCGGGACACCCGGTGCCAGTCGAAGGTGTGCCGGTCCACGAGGGTCCGGGTCACCTGGTCCCCGACCTGCAGCCGCTTGCCGTCGGCGAGCGTGGTCCCCTGGTCCTCGTCGACGACGGCGACGGGGAGGCTCTTGAGGTTGGCGTAGGGGTCCTTGTTGGCGTAGAGGTACAGCCCGGCATACAGCGAGGGGATGAGCAGCATCGCGGTGAGGGCGAGGCGCAGGAGCCGCCCCGAGGTGAGCCGTCGCAGCTCGGCAAGGGCCAGTCGGTGGGCCCTCACGACACGACCCCGACCTCGTAGGGCGAGTGGGCGCCCAGCAGGCGCAGGCTCGCGTGGGTGGCCAGGACGACGACGATCAGCCCCCGGTCGGCCAGCTCGCGGGCGGTGGTCATCCAGGTGTGCGGGTCCCCGCCCCATCGGTCGGGGCTGGTGAGCACCACGGCGGTGACGTCCGCACGGCGGGAGGCGATGTCGGCGAGCCAGCGCACGTGCTCGGCCGGGTCGAGGGCCTCCCAGCGCTGCGAGCCGCGACCGGCCGCGTCCCGCTCGGCCAGGAAGTCGTGGATGTCCTGGCGGCGTGACGGCAGACCGGCGAGGGCGAGCTCCTCTCCCACGACCACCTCCACGGGCAGGGCCGGCTCGGGCTCGGTGATGCCGGGGACGTCGACGAGGCAGACCCGCCGGCGGCGCAGCGCCGGGTCGGGGTCGGCGTTGCAGGTGATCTGTCCCCCGTCGAGGGCGACCCGGCCACCGAGGGCCAGGGCCAGGGTGGTGAGGGCCGGGCCGGGATCCCCCGCGACCAGCCCGATCTCGCCCTTGCGGGCCTCGAGGGAGGTGGGCAGCAGGAGCGGACCGTGGGGTCCGTCCACCCGCGCTGCGTGCGCGACGAGTGCCATGCGCGTGTCTCCTTGGTGACCGGGGCCGGTCGTGGGTGCGGTAGGCCGCTCGCCCCGTTGCGCGCGGTGGGGAGGTGACCTCCCGGCTTTCGATGCACCACCGTACGCAGATACATCTCCGTATCCAAAACTCGCGAGTAGTCTGGAGCCATGGCCATGCCCCACCCTGAGACACCGCGATCCGCCCGTCGCGAGGCCACCCGGCGACGCCTGCTGGCCGCCGCCTCGGAGGCCTTCGCCGAGCGCGGGCTGCACGGCACGACGGTCGAGGACGTCTGCGAGCGAGCAGGATTCACGCGGGGCGCGTTCTACTCCAACTTCACCTCGCGGGACGACCTGGTGATCGCGCTGGTCGAGGAGCGCAGCACCGCGCTGCGCGAGCGGGTCACCGAGCTGACCCGGCGCGCCGGCCTGACGCCCAGCGAGCTGCTCCACGAGGTGCTCACCACCTGGACCGAGCAGCCCGGCGAGCGCGAGCAGTGGCTGCTGCTGCAGACCGAGCTGATGCTGCACGCGATCCGCGAGCCCGCGGCCGGCGCGGCCTGGCGCGAGGTCGTGACCCACAACCTGCGCGAGATCGCGGCCATCCTCGAGGCCTACCTCGGCCACCAGGGGGTCCGGCTGCCCATCGACAGCCTGGGCCTGGCCCGGCTGCTCTACGCGACCTTCCAGGGCGGGGCGCTGCAGCACCTCCTCGACCCCGGGCACGTGGCCCCCGACGACCTGTCCGACAGCCTGGTCACCCTCCTGGAGAGCGCGCTGGTCACCCGGCCGGGCACGGTGGCCGAGCCGAGCTGATCAGGCCCGCAGGTCGGCATACTCCGGGTGCTTGTCCAGCCAGGACGCGACGAAGGAGCAGGCCGGCTCGACCCGCAGCCCGCGCTCGCGGACGTCGTCGAGCATGCCCCTGACGAGAGCACTGCCCAGGCCCATGCCGCCGAAGGCCGGGTCGACCTCCGTGTGCGGCACCACCAGCACCTCGCCGTCGAGGTGGGCGTCGGCGAAACCCGCGAGCTCACCGTCGTGGCGCACCTCGTAGCGGTGCAGGTGGTCGTTGCGCGTGACGATGGGGTCCTCAGCCATGACGTGAGTCTGCCACTGGGGCGGCACGCACGCTCAGCGAGCGAGCTGCACCACGTTGTCGAACGGTTCGCCCGCCCGCAGGTGCTCCGCCTGGGCCCGGACCAGCCGGGCCGCCCGGGCCCAGAAGCCCTCCGCGAGACCACCCACGTGCGGCGCCACCAGCACCCCCGGCGTCGACCACAGCGGGTGCCCGTCGGGCAGCGGCTCCGGGTCCACGACGTCCAGCGCCGCACGGATCCTGCCCGCGCGGGTGGCCTCGAGCAGGGCCTCGGTGTCGACGACCTTGCCGCGAGCGACGTTGACCAGCAGAGCGTCCTGCGGCATCCGGGCCAGCATGGCGGCGTCCATCAGCCGGTCCGTCCGCGGGGTGTGCGGCACGACGAGGACGACCACGTCGTGGTCCGGCAGCAGCAGCGGCAGCTCGTCGATGCCGTGGACCTCGGCGACCAGGTCGTCCCCCGCGCGCGGGCGGCTGGCGACCACCGTGACCGCGCACTCGAAGGGCAGCAGCCGACGCACGATCGCCCGCCCGATGTCGCCATACCCCACGACGAGCACCCGCCGGTCCGCCAGGCCCGGGGTGAAGTGCTTGTCCTGCCAACGCTGCTCGCGATGCCCCTGGACGAACCACGGCACCTCCCGCTGCATCGCCAGGGTCAGCGCCAGCGCCAGCTCGGCGGTGGCGGCGGCATGCACGCCGCGGGCGTTGAGCAGCTGCACCCCCGGCGGGACGAAGGGGATCGCGTGCTCGTAGCCCGCTGACAGCAGCTGGAAGGCCCGCAGCCGCGGCAGGTCAGCCAGGTGCTCGAAGCCCTCGGTGCTCAGCCGGTAGGGCGCGACGACGAGCTCCACCTCGTCCGCGCGCGGGCACGGCCCCGCGAGGTCCCAGGTCACGAGCTCGACGCCCGGCACCTGCCCCACGCGCTCGATCCACTCCCGGTCGGCGACGGTCATCACAGCCATGGGGTCAGCGTATGGCGATGTCCGCGAACCGGACCCGTGCGTCCACGAGGGCGCTAGGTTGTGGTCGACCCAGCACCATCCCCGCACGAGGAGACCCCATGTCCGCTGTCGACGAGATCCTTCGCTCCCTTCCCGTGGCCGACCTGGCCCGCCAGCTCGACGCCCGCCCCGAGGAGGTCCAGCAGGCCGCCGCGGCCGCGCTGCCCGCCCTGCTCGGCGGCCTCCAGGCCAACGCCGCCGACCCCTCCGGCGCCGCGTCCATCGTCGACGCCCTGTCGCAGCACGAGGGCCGGCTGGGCGAGGGCCCGGTCGAGCTGGGGCAGGTCGACACCCGCGACGGCGAGGCGATCGCGCAGCACATCTTCGGTGACCAGCAGGGCGCCGTGGCCCAGCAGCTCGGCGGCCTGCAGGGCGTCGCCGGCCCGCTGGTGCAGCGCCTCATCCCGATCCTGGCCCCGATCGTCATGGCCTGGCTCGCCCGCCAGGTGCTCGGCCAGGCCGGCGCGGGCGGCAGCATGGGCCTGCCGCAGGGCCAGACCACCGGCCAGGGCGGCGCGGCCGGATCGATCCTCACCGACATCCTCGGCTCGGTCCTCGGCCGCGCCACCGGTCAGGGCGCCCAGACCCCGCAGACCCAGACGATCCCCGGGCAGGCCCCGGTCCAGCAGGACCTGCCGCCGCAGTCCGGCCAGGGCCTGGACACCGGCCGGATCATCACCGAGGTGCTCGGCGGCCTGCTCGGCGGCGGCCGCCGCTGACCCGGGACCGTCCCGGTCGAGCGGGTGGGACGCGACGCCACGTGCCGTCGCGCCCCACCCGCGACGCGGCCGGCGCGGACCGCGCCCTACGCGGGCACGCTCCGCACCGGCCGCAGCACCGTGCGCAGTCGTCCTCGGCGTTGCGGGCATTCCCACGTAGGTGTCCGGGTGGACCGCCGTTCACGCAGGTCAGGGGAACCGAGGCTCTCCCCGACACCTTCGGTGGATCCAGGGGGGATCGCCATGCCGAGGCACCCGTCCGTCATGGCCGCCGTCGTCTGCTCCGTGGCCGCGCTCGCGACCGCTCCGACCACCACCGCTGCCCAGGCATCCTCGGTCGGCGGCGTCGCCACCGGTCGCCGGTCGCGGCCACCGTCGCGCCCCGCGTGGTCGCCCTCGGGGACTCCTTCGCCTCCGGCGAGGGCCTGTCGGGAGGAGTCCGGCGTCAGCAGGTCGAGCCCCGGGTGGGCTGCCTTCAGGAAGGCCCGGGTCCCCGTCGGCGCACCCGAGACGCTCCACGGCCGTCAGAAGCCCGCGACGAGCTGCTCGACGGCGCGCGAAGGCCGCCGGATCGGCCACCATCACCAGGTGCCCGGCGCCGGGGATCTCGATCGTCCGGGGCCGGCCGAGGTAGTCCTGCGCCAGCGCGAGCGAACCCCCGGAGGTGGCGTCCTCGGCGCCCCAGACGATGGCGCGTGGGACCGTGATCCGGCGCAGCTCGTCCGGCGTCAGGTGCAGCACCCCCGACCCCGCCATCGCCGGCAGGGCCTGCTCCGTCGACCGCTGCCGCATGGGTCGCAGCCAGGCCTCGACCAGCTCGGGGGTGACGGCGAGGCAGCGAGAGCCGCACTGCTGCCGGACGATCCGCTCGTCGAGCCAGGACCAGCGGGTGCCCACGCGGTAGGCCGCGAGGACCCAGGGGCTGTGCAGCAGCCACGAGGGCGGGCCGGAGCGCGGCTCGTCCGAGCCGTCCTCGCGTCGGAAGGGCAGCGCGTCCCCGTCGGCGAGGACGATCCCGCCCACGTGGTCGGGGTGCTGCAGCGCGAGCCCGGCAGCGACGGCGGCGCCCATCGAGTGCCCCACCACCGCAGGGCGATCCAGGCCCAGTCGCGCGATCAGGCCGTCGACCAGCGCCACCTGGTGGTCCAGGTCGTGGCGCCCGGTCCGCCCGGTGTAGCCGTGCCCCTCCAGGTCCACCGCCACCACCCGCCGGCTGCCCGCGAGCAGGCGGGCGCTGGTCTCCCAGACGGCGGTGTGCTCGGCGAAGCCGTGGATCAGCAGGATCGGCCGCCCCGGGCCGCCGCCCCACTCGCGGAAGTGCACCCGGGTGCCCGCCACCTGCACGTCCGCCCCGTCGGGTGCGGCCAGCGTGTCCGGCGGCGAGATCGCCCAGCAGGTCACCAGCGCCAGGACCGTGAGGGCCGCGACCACCCCGAGCACCCCGACGCCGAGACGCCGCAGCGCCCGCCGCACCCGGGGCAGTCCCCGGACGCGACGGGCGCCGCCGTCGTTCGTCATCCGGTCACTGGCACTTGGCCAGGATCAGCTCGCGCACCTTGGCCGCGTCGGCCTGACCCTTCATGGCCTTCATGACCTGGCCGATGAGGGCGCCCGCGGCCTGGACCTTGCCGTCCTTGATCTTGGCGACGATGTCGGCGTTGCGGCCGAGCACCTCGTCGACGGCGGCCTCCAGCGCGGAGTCGTCCTGCACCAGCTCCAGCCCGCGGGCGTCGGCGACCTCACGGGGCGAGCCCTCGCCGGCCAGCACCCCGTCCATGACCTGACGGGCCATGGAGTCGTTGAGGCGGCCGTCGCGGACCATGGTGTCCAGCTCGGCGACGTGCTCCGGGGTGACCCCCATGTCGGCGAGGTCCTTGGCCTGGTCGTTGGCGCGGCGGGAGACCTCACCCATCCACCACTTGCGGGCGGCGGGCGGGGTCGCCCCGGCGGCGACGGAGGCCTCGATGAGCTCGACGGCGCCGGCGTTGACGACGTCGCGCATCTCCAGGTCGGAGTAGCCCCACTCCCCCTGCAGCCGCTTGCGCCGCTCACCGGGAGGCTCGGGCAGGGTCGCCCGCAGCTGCTCGACCCACTCGCGACTCGGGGCGACCGGCACCAGGTCCGGCTCCGGGAAGTAGCGGTAGTCCTCGGCGTCGGACTTCTCGCGACCCGAGGTCGTCACCCCGGTGTCCTCGTGCCAGTGCCGGGTCTCCTGCAGGATCGTCCCGCCCGACGAGAGGATCGCGCCGTGGCGCTGCATCTCGTAGCGCACCGCCCGCTCGACCGACCTCAGCGAGTTGACGTTCTTGGTCTCGGTGCGGGTGCCGAAGCGGTCCGCGCCCTTGGGCATCAGCGACACGTTGGCGTCGCAGCGCATCGAGCCCTGCTCCATCCGCGCGTCCGAGACATCCAGCGCACGCATCAGGTCACGTATGGCGGAGACGTACGCCTTGGCGACCTCCGGCATCCGCTCGCCCGCGCCGGTCACCGGCTTGGTGACGATCTCGATAAGCGGGATGCCCGCCCGGTTGTAGTCCAGCAGCGAGTAGTCGGCGCCGTGGATGCGCCCGGTGGCGCCGCCCATGTGCAGCGACTTGCCGGTGTCCTCCTCCATGTGGGCGCGCTCGATCTCCACCCGGAAGACCTCGCCGTCGTCCAGCGTCACGTCGAGATAGCCGCCGTAGGCGATCGGCTCGTCGTACTGCGAGGTCTGGAAGTTCTTGGGCATGTCCGGGTAGAAGTAGTTCTTCCGCGCGAAGCGGCACCACTCGGCTATCTCGCAGTTGAGGGCCAGGCCGATCCGGATCGCGGACTCCACACCCTTGGCGTTGACCACCGGCAGGGCGCCGGGCAGGCCGAGGCACACCGGGCACACCTGGGTGTTGGGCTCGGCCCCGAAGGTCGTGGCGCAGGAGCAGAACATCTTGGTGGCGGTGCTCAGCTCGACGTGCACCTCGAGCCCCATCACGGGGTCGAAGCGCTCGAGGACCTCGTCGTAGCCGAGGACCTCCTCGACGTGGGTCGTGGCCATGTCAGCGGTCCTTCCGGGTCTCGTCGCCGGGCAGCGCCGGCGCCTGGTCGAGCAGCGGCCCGCCCCAGGTCTGCTCGAGCTCGCGCTCGACGTAGGCGGCGACGCGGTACATCCGGTCGTCGGCCATCGCGGGGGCGAGGATCTGCATGCCGACCGGCAGCCCGTCCTCGGGGGCCAGGCCGGTGGGGACCGACATGCCGGGGGTGCCGGCGAGGTTGGCCGGGATGGTGGCGATGTCGTTGAGGTACATCGCCATCGGGTCGTCGATCTTGTCGCCCAGCTTGAACGCCGTGGTCGGCGCGGTGGGGCTGATCAGCACGTCGCACCGCTCGAAGGCCGCCTCGAAGTCCCGCGCGATGAGGGTGCGGACCTTCTGAGCCTGGCCGTAGTAGGCGTCGTAGTAGCCGCTGGACAGGGCATAGGTGCCGAGGATGATGCGGCGCTTGACCTCCGGGCCGAAGCCTGCGTCGCGCGTGGCCGCCATGACCTGCTCGGCGCTGGGGGCGTCGACGCCCTGGGGCGCCACCCGCATGCCGTAACGCATGGCGTCGAACTTCGCGAGGTTGCTGGAGGCCTCGGACGGCAGGATCAGGTAGTACGCCGCCAGGGCGTAGCGGAAGTGGGGGCAGGAGACCTCGACGATCTCGGCGCCCCCGGCCTCGAGCAGCGCGACCGTCTCGTCGAAGCGCTGCTGCACCCCGGCCTGGTAGCCCTCGCCCGACAGCTCCTTGACCACGCCGATCCGCATCCCACGGACGTCGCCGTTGCGGGCGGCCTCGACGACCGGCGGCACCGGGGCGTCGATCGAGGTGGAGTCGCGGGGGTCGTGCCCGCCCATGAGCTCGTGGAGCAGGGCGGTGTCCAGGACGGTGCGCGCGCACGGGCCCGCCTGGTCGAGGGAGGAGGCGAGTGCGACGAGGCCGTAGCGCGAGACTCCGCCATACGTCGGCTTGGTCCCGACCGAGCCGGTCACGGCCGCGGGCTGACGGATCGAGCCGCCGGTGTCGGTGCCGGTCGCGAGCGGGGCCTGGAAGGACGCCACGACCGAGGAGGAGCCACCGCCTGAGCCGCCGGGGATCCGCTCCAGGTCCCAGGGGTTGTGAGAGGGGCCGTAGGCCGAGTGCTCGGTGGAGGAGCCCATGGCGAACTCGTCCATGTTGGTCTTGCCCAGGATCGGCATCCGCGCGGCCTTGATGTGCTCGACGACGGTCGAGTCGTAGGGCGGCACCCAGCCGTCGAGCATCTTCGAGCCGCACGTGGTGGGCATGCCCGTCGTGGTCATCACGTCCTTGACCGCGATCGGGACGCCGGCGAGGGGGTGCAGCTGCTCGCCCCGGGCTCGCAGCTCGTCGACCTCGCGGGCCGTGGCGAGAGCGCCCTCGGCGTCGACGTGGAGGTAGGAGTGGACCGCGCCGTCGACGGCGGCGATCCGGTCGAGGTGGGCCTGGGTCAGCTCGACGGCGGTGAAGTCGCCGGCGGCGAGGCCCTCGGACATCTGGGCGGCGGTGAGCCGGGTGAGGTCGGTGGTCGTCATGGTCAGTCCTCGCTCAGGATCCGGGGCACCTGGAAGCGGTCGAGCTCCTGCTCGGGCGCTGCGGACAGGGCCTGCGCGGCGGTGAGGCCGGGCTTGACCTCGTCGGGCCGGGTCACGTTGGTCAGGGGCATCGGGTGCGACATCGGCGGGACGTCGTCGGCGGCGACCTCGCCGACCTGCGCGACGGAGTCGAGGATGACGGCCAGCTCCCCGGCCGTCGTGTCGAGCTCGGCATCGGTCATCTCGATGCGCGCGAGGCTGGCCAGGTGGGCGACCTGGTCGCGGGACAGGGAAGACATGCGCCGCAGTCTAGTGGCGCTGCGTGATCCGCCACGTCGCCTGCCCGGGGTGCGGGCCCGGAGGAGCCGGACCCCGGGCGTTACGGCCTTGCTCCGACCGGTTCGGTGACTCCACGCGGATGGCGCACCCCTCGGTCCGCCACCCGAGGTAACGAGTCAAGGTAACTCTCCGTGGATGATTCAACTACCGTTGAGTACGCGGCGTGACTACTTCCACCTCTCTCCGACGACACCGCCTCCTGCGGGCGGCTGCTATCGCCGTCCTCGCGGCCAGCGCCGCCGCCGGCTCGGTGGTGTCCCAGCCCGCCGCGCCCACCGCCCAGGCCGCCACCGACACCGGCTGGTTCAAGCCGGCGACGACCTACGTGGGCGAGTTCGCCGACCCCGACGTCCTCAAGGTCGGCAGCACCTACTACGCCTACGGCACCAACACCGGCGGGGCCTACCTGCCCGTGATGCACTCGGTCGACACGAAGTCGTGGATCGCCCGCCGTGCCTACGGCGCCGTCGGCGACCCGCTGCCCAACAAGGGCATCAACCCCCGCACCGGCACCTACTACCCCGGCCTGCGCAAGGTCTACAACGGCACGCTGCGGGTCGACCCCTACTACTGCACGACGCCCTGCCCGACGTGGCCGCCTGGGCCGACCGCAGCCGCTGCAAGGTGGTCACGCCCGGCACCACCGCTGCCGAGGACAAGTGGTGCGTCGGCGCCTGGGCCCCCTCCGTGGAGCGGCTGAAGGACGGCCGCTACCTCCTGGCCTACGTCGCCCAGCAGAGCTATGCCACCGGCCGCCAGTGCATCTCGCTCGCGACCGCCACGTCCCCCGAGGGCCCCTTCATCGACCGGACCACCAAGCCGGTCGTGTGCTCGGGGGACCCCCACGGCTCGATCGACCCGGACCTGTTCCGTGACCCGAAGACCGGCCAGCTGCACCTGATCTTCAAGAACGAGGGTGTTCCGGGCAGCAAGCCCACCGAGATCTACAGCATCCCGATCAACGACGCGGGCACCTTCCGGGACGCCGCGACCAGCTATGTGCCCGGGGTGAGCCAGGCGCTGCTGCTGCGCACCTCCCAGACCTGGGAGGGGACGCTGGTCGAGAACCCCTCGATGGTCTTCTGGGGCGGCCGCTACTTCCTCTTCCACTCCGGCAACCTGTGGCAGACGGCGAGCTACGCGACCGGTGAGACCCACTGCGCGTCCCCGCGCTCCACGTGCGGCCGGATCTTCACCTACCCGATCCTCAGGACCAGCTCGACCCTCGGGATCTGGGGGCCGGGCGGCGCCTCGGCCTTCGTCGATCCGAGCGGCAAGATCGCGATGATGTATGCCGCCTGGAACAGGTCCACCACCGGCTACGCCTACGCCAACCGGATCTACCACGTGGCCCGGATGACGTATGCCGACAGTCAGGGCCGGGTCACCGTCGCCAACGCGCTCGGCTGATCGCCGGCGTCGCAGGCCCTGCCCGGTCGCAGCCTGGCGCGATCGCGGCCGCGACCGGGCGGGGCCGGCGGCAGCGTGCGACTACGCCGGAGTGCTGTCCGGCTGCCCGTCCCCCGGCTCTCCGCCGTCCGGTTGCTCGTCCGCGGTCGGCTCCGTCTCGTCGGCCGGGCGCACGGCCGCGGCCCCGCCCGCGAGCAGCCGCACGAAGCCGGCCTCGTCCAGGACGGGGCGCCCGAGCTCCTCGGCCTTGGCGGCCTTGGTGCCCGCGCCCTCGCCGATGACGACGAAGTCGGTCTTCCTGGACACCGATCCGGAGGCCTTCCCACCGCGGGCGATGATCGCCTCCTTGGCGCTGTCGCGGGTGAAGCCCTCCAGCGAGCCGGTCACCACGACGGTCAGGCCCTCCAGGGTCCGCTCGACGGACTCGTCGCGCTCGTCCGCCATCCGCACGCCGGCCGCCGCCCAGCGGTCGACGATCTCGCGGTGCCAGTCGACCTCGAACCACTGGATCACGGACTCGGCGATCACCCCGCCGACGCCCTCGACCCCGGCGAGCTCCTCGACCGAGGCGGCCCGGATGGCGTCCAGCGACCCGAAGTGGGTGGCGAGCGCCCGGGCGGCGGTGGGGCCGACGTGGCGGATGGACAGGGCCACCAGGACGCGCCACAACGGCTGGTGCTTGGCCTTGGCGAGGTTGTCGACCAGCTTGCGGCCCGTGGCGGACAGCACCCGGCCGTCGACGATGCCGGGGGCGGGAACGGCGTCGGGGTCGGCCTGCTCCTTGCGGCTGGCCGCCCGGGTGTAGAGCGGGACCCGGGCGACGGCCTCGGGCGTGAGGTCGAACAGCGTGGACTCGTCCGCGATCACGCCCGAGTCGAGCAGCGCGAGGGAGCCCTCCCACCCGAGCGCCTCGATGTCGAAGCCGCCCCGCGAGGCGAGCCCGAAGAGTCGCTCGCGCAGCTGGGAGGGGCAGGAGCGGGCGTTGGGGCAGCGGATGTCCTTGTCGCCCTCCTTCTCGTACGCCAGGGCCGTCCCGCACGCCGGGCAGTGCGTCGGCATCACGAACTCCCGCTCGCTGCCGTCGCGCAGGTCCACGACCGGGCCGAGGATCTCCGGGATCACGTCGCCGGCCTTGCGCAGCACCACGGTGTCGCCGATCAGCACGCCCTTGCGCCGCACCTCGAAGGCGTTGTGCAGCGTGGCCATCTCGACCGTGGAGCCCGCGACCTTGACCGGCTCCATCACGCCGTACGGCGTCACCCGGCCGGTGCGGCCGACGTTGACCCGGATGTCGAGGAGCGTGGTGTTGACCTCCTCGGGCGGGTACTTGTAGGCGATCGCCCAGCGGGGCGCGCGGGAGGTGGTGCCCAGCCGCCCCTGCAGCGCGAGCTCGTCGACCTTGACCACCACGCCGTCGATCTCGTGCTCCACGTCGTGGCGGTGCTCGCCGTGGTGGGCGACGTAGTCCAGCACCTCCTGCGGCGTCTGCAGCACCCGGTGGTGCGTGGTGGTCGGGAAGCCCCACCCGCGCAGCAGCTCGTAGGCCTCGCTCTGCCGGGTGAGCGAGAGCCCCTCGCGCGCGCCGATGCCGTGGACCAGCATGTGCAGCGGGCGGGTCGCCGTGACGCGGGAGTCCCTCTGCCGCAGGGATCCGGCTGCCGCGTTGCGCGGGTTGGCGAAGGGAGCCCGCCCCTGCTCGACGAGCTGGGCGTTGAGGTCGCCGAAGGCCTCGATCGGGAAGAAGATCTCGCCGCGCACCTCGACCAGCGCGGGCACGTCGTCACCGGTGATCCGGTGCGGGATCCCCTCGATGGTGCGGACGTTGGGGGTGACGTCCTCCCCCACCCGGCCGTCGCCGCGGGTCGCCGCCGTCACGAGCTCTCCGTGCTCGTAGACCAGGTCGATCGCCAGGCCGTCGATCTTGAGCTCGCACAGGTAGTGCGGCGCGCCCTCCAGACCGCGCTCGACGCGCGCCAGCCACTCGGCGAGCTCGTCCGGGCTGAAGACGTTGTCCAGGCTCAGCATCCGCTCCCGGTGCTGGACCGGCGCGAAGTCGGTGGCCCGGTGCGCCGCCCCGACCTGCTGGGTGGGGCTGTCCGGCGTCCGTAGGTCGGGGAACTCGTCCTCGAGCGCCTGCAGCCGGCGCATCAGCTGGTCGTACTCCGCGTCGGACATCGTCGACGAGTCCGTGCCGTAGTAGCGCTCCTGCGCGTCCCGCACCCGCTCGGCGACCTCGGTCCACTCGTGCCGCGCCGCCACGGAGGCGTCGGCGACCTCGGCGTCGCTGGTCGGGACCTCGGCTCCGTCGGCGTCGGCCACCGCGGGGGCCTGGGGGGTGGTCTTTCTCGGCATACGCGCATGGTGCCACGCGGGGCCGACAGACCCTCGGCGACGACACCGAGCCGTCCAGGCCGTATGTCGGCTGCTTCAGGCGCCCCTCAGCCCGCAGCCGGCGCGCCGCCCGCCACGAATCCCCGCTCCTGGTGGAAGGACTCGTAGCGCAGCCACTTGTCGGCCAGGGCCTCCTCGACGTCGACGCCCAGCCGCTGCGCCGCCACGAGCGTCATGGCGAGCACGTCGTCGACCTCGCCGCGCACCGCCTCGGCCAGCTCGTCCGGCGAGCGCCCGCGGTCGCGCCCCTGGCCGCTCGACGACAGGTGCGCCTGGACGAGCTCGCCCACCTCCTCGGCGAGCTTGAGCAGCACCCACTCGGTGGTGCGGTCCACGCCGTAGTGGTCGGCGTAGCCCGCCGAGACGTACTCGATCCGGTCCTGCCACTGCGCGAGCTCCATGCCCGTCATCCTGCCAGCGACCTGACCTACGACCGGCCCTGGCGACGTGCGGCCCAGGAGGCGGCCCACCGGTTGCCCATCCCGACCAGCACCGCGCCGGCCAGCACGATCGCGAAGCCCACGAGCGTCCACGCGTCCATGGCCTCGCCCAGCACGAGCACCCCGAGCAGGATGGACACGCAGGGGATCAGGTAGGTGACGGTCGTGGCCACGGTGGCGCCTGCGGCCCGGACCACCTGGAACTGCAGGGAGAACGCCAGGCCCGTGCCCACCGCCCCGAGGGCGAGCACCGCCGCGAGCGACCAGGGCACCGAGCCGGATCCGTGGCGCAGGTGGACCTCCCAGGGGCTGGTGACGCCGGCCAGACCGAGGGCGCACGCCCCCACCAGGATCACCACCAGCTGTCCCGAGGCGCACAGCAGCTGGGCGGCCGGCACGGCCAGCCCACCGGGGTCGTGCTCCTTGAGGTGCAGCCGGTGCCAGGTCCGCCCGACGCCATAGCTGGAGCCCGCGAGCAGCGTCATCGCGAAGCCGAGCAGGTCCGGTCGCTCGGCCGCCGCCCAGGGCTGCATGATCACCACGACCCCGAGGAAGCCGAGCAGCACGCCGAGGAGCTTGGGCCGGGAGAAGTGCTCGTCCCGCACGAAGACCATGGTCAGGCCCACGGTGGCGATGGGCGTGATCGCGTTGCCGATCCCCGCCAGGGCCGAGGAGACCCGGGTCTCCCCCAGGGCGAAGAAGGTGAACGGCACCGTGGCGAGGAAGAGTCCGACGACCATCAGGTGACCCCAGACGTGACGTCCGCGGGGCAGCCGGCCGCCCGTGAGCCGCAGCAGCGTCACCACGACCAGGCAGCCGGTGAGCACCCGCAGGGTCGAGATCTGCAGCGGGACGAGGGCGTCCAGGCCGACCTTCATCAGCAGGAAGCTCGCCCCCCACACCAGCACCAGGACCAGCCAGCTGACCTGCCAGGGCCACCGCGGCCGGGTCATCAGCCGGTGGCCTCGCGGACGGCCTCGGCGACCTGTCCCGCGAGCCGCTGGGCGGCGACCGCGTCGGCCGGAGCGAGTCCGGCCAGTCCGCAGGCGGGCGAGATCGTCACGTCCGCCAGGGTGCTCGCGGACAGACCGAGATCGGACCAGCGGCGCACGACGGTGTCACGGACGGCGCCGACCCCGGGCAGCGGGGCAGCCGAGGGATAGGCCCCGAGCCACACGTCGGTGCCCGCCTCCAGCGTGGTCGCGAGGGACTCCCAGCCCTTGGGGCCGAGGACGGTCGCGTCGACCGCGAGGGCGCCGGCGCCCGTGGCGCGCAGCAGGGGCAGCGGCGCACCCTTGGCGCAGCAGTGCACGACCGTATGCCGCTCGCCTGCGGCTCGTCCCCCCACCTCGCCCGCGGCGCGCAGGACCTCACCGACCAGGTTGGCGCCGACGTACGAGTCGATCGCCCGGATCCGGCCGAAGCCGCTCGCGGTGGGCAGCCGCCCCGCGAGGATGGCGGGCAGCGAGGGCTCGTCGAGCTGGACGACCACGCGGGCGCCGGGCACGAGCCGCTCGACCTCGGCGACGTGGTTCCTGATCCCCTCGGCGAGGCTGCCGGTCAGGTCCCGCAGCGCGCCCTCGTCGACGACCGCACGCTCGCCGCGGTGCAGCCAGACCGACCCGGCGAGGGTGAGCGGCCCGGCGACCTGGACCTTGAGCTCGCCCTCGTAGCCGTCGAAGGTCTCCGCCAGCTCGTCCAGGTCCTGGCGCCACCACGCGGCCGCCCGCTCGGCGTCGCGACCCGCCCGGTCCACGAACCGCCAGCCCTGCGGCTGCAGGTCGACGTGCAGGTCCACCAGCAGCGCCGCCGCCCGCCCGATCAGGTCTGCGCCCGGACCGCGGTCGGGCAGCTCGGGCAGGTAGGGCAACCCCTCGTCGGCCAGCAGCGAGCGCACCGCCCGCTGCGTCTCGCGCACGTCCGTGCCCGGCCACGATCCCATCCCGGTCGCTCTCGTCACGCCGGTGACGCTACCGCCTGGGGTGACCCGGCCCTGGCAGGCGCCGCCCCTCGGGACGGCTCCTGCGGTCGGTCTCGGGCTTCAGCCCGAGACCGACCGCAGGAGCCGAGACACCTCGGGCGCACCGACCGGGAGGGTCCGTCAGTGGGTTTCTCCTCACCCTCGACGGAGGACCTTCCAGCGCCTCGGCACCGACAGGGCACCCACGAGCACGGCCACAGCCACGCTGACCGACAAGGTCAGCAGCGGCGTCCAGGTCGTGGGGATCGGCAGTCGGGCCGCTCGGGCAAGGGTGACCCCACCCGCCACCCCGCACAGGGCGCCGAGCGCGGTGGCCACCAGAGCGATCGATCCGCCCAGGAGGGCCCCGGTGCTCCCCAGCCATCGTCGCGACGCTCCCAGAGCCGCCATCATCTGCCGGGACGAGCGCAGGTCGTCGCTCCACAGCGCCATCATGGCGGCCAAGATCGCGGCCGCCGTGAGACAGGCCCCCACCGTGGCTATGACCTTCATGGCTCGGGCTGGCCCCAGCTGGGGGGACTCTTCGTTGACGGTGATGCGTGCATCTGCCTGGACGTCGGCAGGCAGGTGGCTCTGGATCTGTCTCGGGCCGGCCGCCGCGACGAGGTACTGCGGGTCCCCCGGCGAGAGGCCGAGGCGCCTCGCACCGGCGGGCGACAGGTACGCCACGGGCATCCGGCCGAAGCGGGCGCCCCCCGGAGCGACCCGGCGGGGAACTCGACCGAGGGGATGCAGCTGGAGGTGGCTGCCGCCGGCCGTGAACGACTGGACTGCCAGGGTCAGCGGGCCCGGAACGCCGGGGTCGTCGGTCACCACCGCCAGCCGTCCCTCGGCATACGCAGCAGCCTCCCCGGGCAGCCAAGGACGCCGAGCGAACGCCGAGGCGTCGTCCGGCGTCGCAACCGCGACGGAGGGAAAGACCACCTTGGCCGTGGAGCGCGACACGCACGGCACGGCGTCGAAGCCCCCGGCACCGGAGGTGGAGAAGACCACGGTGGCCGAGAGACACCGCATCAGATCGGTGTCCAGCGTGACCTCGCCCTCGCCCTGGGCGGCAGACGAGACGGGGGTGATCGACCGCACCGTGCCGCCAAGGTCTCGCACCTCACCCGCCGTGAGGGGGCGGCGCGTCTCGACGAGCGCGTAGCCCGGGACGACGGGGGTGACCGGGTTGCGCTCCGCCGACTCGACGAAGGCCTGCGACGCCATCTGAAGGTATGTCGCGATGCACACCACGAGAGCGATCGCCATGGCGGTCAGCGCAGCCCGGGCCGGGGCCGCCGCCAGGTGACGGAACGCGACTCCGGCGGCCGCGGGGCCCGGCAGGGTCGGGGACGCTCCCCGGCGCGCCACGAGTCGCAGGCAGGCCAGGACCAGACCGGCGCAGATCAGGGGGGCCGCGACGAGAGCAAGGAGGGGTGACCAGTAGGACCACACCACGCTGGCTGCTCCTACCAGGAGTCCGAGGACGAGCAGCGCGACCACCACCACCCAGCCCCCTCTGCTCCCCTCCCGAACGGTGGGAGGTGCCTGCCCGAGAAGGTGGAGGAGGGGCGCTCGGCGCATCTTGCGCCGCGGTGCAGCACAGGTGGCCGACACGCCGATCCAGGCGATCACCGCCACTGCCACCAGAACCCACCAGGCAGGGGTGAACCGTCCCCAGTCCGCGGCGGCGCGGTCCTGGACCGGGCCTTGCAAGACGTAGGCGAGTCCGATCCCGAGACCGGATCCGACGAGGATCCCCGTGACGGTGACCACCCGGACGTACCACTGCAGGAAGGACCAGCGGATCCTAGGTCCTGCTCCCATGGCCGCCAGCAGACCGGCGGACCGGGTCTCGGCACGCACCACCATGGTCATCGCGGCTCCGACCAGGAGGAGGCACTCCACCAGCAGACCGACGCCCACCCCGAGGGACAACGCCTGCATCTCCTGCGTGCCGGACACGTGCCCATCGAAGGTCTGTCGTGGTTCGTAGAGCAGGCGAGCTGCCTCGAGGCGCCCGCTGTCCACCCCACCGACGACGAGCCAGCGATGAGATCCCTCGATGTCCTTGGCCCGCGGGCCGGCCAAGGGGATCGGCGACGCGCTCACGAAGAACACGTCGTCGGCGGTGGGCGCATAGACGAGCAGGGCACTCACCCGCCGAGGGACGCCCTGCGGGCCGACACCGACGTGGTCACCCACGCCCACCTGCAGCCTGGCGGCCAGCGCTCGGGACAGACCGATCGTCCCGGGGTCGACGCCGGGGCGGCCCTCCTCGACCACGAACATGCCGGCGGTCGCGGGGTCTGTCAGGTCCAGGGCTCGCCCCTTGACATCCGTGCGTCGTCCGCCGGGCGAGGTGATGGGCATGTCCTGGTAGGAGACGTCCGGCACGAGGTGCGTGCCGGGCAGGAGCGCCGGGCGAGGATCGGCGCTTCGTGACAGGGCTGTCAGACGACCCTCGGACTGCCCGACCATCAGGGCCCGAGCCTCGTCCTCGGAGACGGCTGCGGTCGCCGCCAGGCTGGACAGACAGGAACAAATCAGCACAGGTAGGGCGACGGCCAGGACCAGGAGCGCGGTCCGCACCCGATGTCGCGTCGCCAGGCGCCACCCCAGCAACCGCATCTGGGCCCTCATCGGGCGGCGTCCCGCTGCTCGATACGACCGTCGACGATCCGCCACACCGTGTCGCACCTGGCCGCGACCGCGGAGTCATGGGTGGCGATGATGCATCCCCGTTCACCGCCGTCCACCAGGGAGCGCAGGAGCGTCAGCACCCGGGCACCGTTCGCCTGGTCCAGCGCACCCGTGGGCTCATCGGCCAGGATCAGCCGACGGTCGTCTACCACAGCCCGGGCGATGGCCACCCGCTGCTGCTCTCCTCCGGAGATCTTGTCGGGGAAGCCACCCATCAGGTGATCCACCCCGACTCGCTCCAGGGCGGCCAGGGCCAGCTGGTTGCTCCGTCGTCGCGGGACACCCGCCAGCCGCAACGGCAGAGCGACGTTCTCGATCACGGTGAGGTCCCGCACCAGGTTCCACTCCTGGAAGACGAACCCCACGTTGGTTCCCCGGAACTCCGTCAGCTCGTCGGCCGACATCGCCTCGATGGCTGTCCCGTTGACCACAACCCGCCCGGACGACGGCTGCAACAACCCACCCATGATGTTCAGCAAGGTCGACTTACCCGAACCCGAGGGACCCATGAGCGCCACCATCCTCCCCGGCGCCAGGGCACACGACACCTCATCGAGCACGAGGCGCTCCCCTGCTCCTTCTCCCACACGGTGAACCACGTCCACGCACCGCACCAACATCTCCACGTCGAAACCTTCCACCAAGCGCTAGGACCCGCCAGCGGGACTGTCGGATTATCGGTGGGCGGGGTGCCCAGCGTTCTTAGGTGGTCGAGGGGGTGATGCGTCCCTCGAAGGTGATGGCGAAGGCGTTCAGGGGTGCCTTCCACCGGATGACCCATCGTGCCCTGCCTCTCCCGGTGGGGTCCAGGGAACGGGTCACCAGGTAGAGACACTTCAACGCGGCGGCGTCGTTCGGGAAGTGCCCTCGCGCACGGACGGCGCGCCGGTAGCGGGCGTTCAACGACTCGATCGCGTTGGTCGTGCAGATGACCTTGCGGATCTCGACGTCGTAGTCGAGGAAGGGCACGAACTCGTTCCACGCGCCTCGCCACATGCGGATCGCGGCGGGACAGACGGGCTCCCACGTGGCGGCGAAGTCCTCGAACCGTGCGGCGGCCTGCTCGGCGTTGACGGCCGTGTACACGGGCCGCAGGTCCTTGGCCATCGCGTCCCAGTGCTGGCGGGCCGCGTACCGGAACGTGTTCCGGATCAAGTGCACGACGCACGTCTGTACGGCGGCGAGCTCCCATGTCGTGGTGATCGCCTCGGGCAGTCCTTTCAGCCCGTCGCACACGGCGATGCACACGTCCTCGACACCGCGGTTCTTGATCTCGGTGAGCACGCCCAGCCAGAACTTTGCGCCCTCCCCACCGTCGCCGGCCCAGATCCCGAGGATGTCGCGTTCCCCGGCGGTCGTCACGCCGATGACGATGTAGAAGGGCTTGTTGGTGACCTGCCCGTCACGGACCTTCACCACGAGCGCGTCGATGAAGATCACCGGGTACACGCGGTCCAGGGGCCGGTGCTGCCACTCAGACATCTCCGCGGCGACCTTCTCGGTGATCCGACTGATCGTGTCCTTGGACACCGACGCGCCATACACCTCGGCGAAGTGCGCCGCGATCTCACCGGTGGTCAACCCGCGCGCCGACAAGGACAGGACGAGCTGGTCGACGCCGTCCAGACGGCGTTGCCGCTTCCGGACGATCTTCGGGTCGAATGTGCCGTCCCGGTCCCGCGGAACGTCGATCGTGACCGGCCCGATCTGCGTGAGCACCGTCTTGGATCGGGTGCCGTTCCGCTCGTTCCCGCCCCCGTCGACCGGCGCCGGCTTCGCGTGCCGATCCGAGTGCTCGTAGCCGAGGTGCTCGGTCAGCTCTTCCTCCAGAGCGGTCTCCAGCACCTGCTTGGTCAGGCCCGTCAGCACACCGTCGGGGCCGACCAGGTCGACTCCTTCAGCGCGGGCCTGGTCCACCAGACGCTGCGCCAGCGCCTGCTTGTCGTCATCGTTGAGGTCCACGACCCCAATCGTGTTCGTCATGCTGCCTGCTCTCCCGCCGAGCACCGCTCAGCGCGTCAGGCCGAACCCCCACCCACCGTTGTTCTGACACTCCCTGGCGATCCAGAAGATGCCGAGCTGGGTGTGCCAGGTCCGGACCACGGCATACGGCAGGACCCGGTCGATCGGTATGCCGAACAGGGATCCGCCCTCGACGCCGTAGTGGGCGCCGATGATGCCGCAGGCGATCTGCAGGACGAACAGCAACCCCACCACGAAGAAGTACTTGAGCGTGGCGCGCTGGCTGGGGGTGGGCCGGTAGCCGAGCAGGGGATCCTTGGTCGGCACCTGCTCAGGGTGCTCGGTGTCCTCCGCGTCCTGGGAGGAGTGGTAGAAGACCATCCCCGCGATGCCGCCGAGGAGCAGGACGAAGCTGAGGATGCTCCACAGGACGTTGTCCGGGGGCGGCACGTTGTCGATCAGCGGCTCGTGGGGCCAGTTCTGGGTGTAGGTCACGTCGCTGCCGGGCGCGTTGGTGGAGGCTGCCCAGCTGGTCCACCAGAAGAACGCCGTCAGGTCGCGGGCCGCGGCCGCGTCGGTGAGGGTGCCACGGGGGATCGCGTAGTGCTCGTGCCCGCCCGCGAACATCGCGGTGTAGTAGGTGGCGTTCAGCGTGAAGGCGTGGGCGCGGGCGGCGGACAGCTCCACGGTGCCGGTTCGCGGGTCGTAGGTGTTGGTGCGCAGCTCCTGCTTGAGCCGGGCCTTGAGGGCTCCCTGGCGCTCCGTGGTGGTCCGGTCGTAGGTCGTGCCGCCCTCCTCGCGGGTCCACCCGTCGAGCAGGGTGGTGGCCTCGCGGTGCAGCCAGTCGGCGGTCCAGTCGGGCGCGACGTAGGCGCCGTGTCCCCACACCGAGCCGATCTCCTGGCCGCCCAGCGACTGCCAGACCTGCTGGCCGTGGACGATGTCGTCGCCGGTGAACAGCTCCGTGCCGTCGGCGACGACCCGGGCGGGGATCGGCGGCTTGGAGGTGTCGATCTGCTGGCCCATCCACAGCAGCACCGCGAACGACCCGAGCACGACCGCGACGAGGGCTGCCCACCATCGCCGGTCGCGTCGAGACACCCTGTGGCTCATGTGAACTCCTCATTAAACGGATTCCGAGGAAAGTACTGTCGCACAGGACAGGACGTGGCGGAAGACACGCTCCCGCCGACGGGGCCGGCCGATAGGTTGACCCCCATGCCTCACCAGACCTGGCGCCACCTGTCCGCCGACGAGGTCACGGCCCTGCTGCCCGACCCCGTGACCGCGACCGACCTGGCCGAGCAGGCCCTCGTCGCTCTCGCCGGGCGACGCGCGGACGTGCCGCCCAAGCCCGCCGTCGCACTGCCCGGCGACGGCTTCGCCAACGCCATGCCGGCCGGCCTGGCCGACCAGGGCCTGGTCGGGTGCAAGTGGCTGACCGTGCTGCCCGACAACCCCGCCTGCGGGCTCCCCGCGATCCAGGGCCTGATGATCGTCAACGACGCCCGCACCGGCCAGGTCCGCGCCGTCATGGACGCCGGTCCCCTGACGGCCCTGCGGACCGCCGCGGTGACCGGGGCCTGCGTGCGGCGACTCGCGGACCTGGACGCCCCGGTCGCCTTCCTCGGGACGGGGGTGCAGGCCCGCTCCCACCTGACCGTGCTCACGGCCCTCGGGGTTGCCCAGGTGCGGGTCTACGGTCGGCGGGCGACGGCACGCGAGGAGCTGGGCCGGTGGTGCGCCGAGCACGTCCCCGACTTGTCGGTGACCCTGGTCGACGACCCCTACGACGCGGTGTCCGACGCGGGCACCGTCGTGAGTGGCCTGCCGATCGGGCTGCAGGGCCAGGAGCTGGACCCGGCCCGGGTGCGCGACGACGTGCTGCTCCTGCCCCTGGACTACGCCAGCACCGTGGGCGCGGACCTCGCCCGCACCGCCACGGTGGTCAGCGACGACGTCGACCAGCTCACCGCCGTCGCGCCGGACAAGCTCTCGCCCGACTATCCCGCGGCCACCGGCTGGACGGGCGACGCGCTCCAGGGGGCACGCCCGGCAGGCCGCCTCGTCTGCCAGAACCTCGGCAGCGGCGCCTGCGACCTCGTCCTCGCCGGCTGGGTGAGCGACGAGGCCGACCGCCGCGATGTGGGGCGGCTGCTCCCCCGCTGATCATCGGTATGCCGGGACACCGCCCGGGATCCGCGGCCAGGCCCCAGGGGCGACGGTCGGGTCACCCGCGCCCCACCGAGGCCACCGAGGCCACCGAGGCCAGGCTGGCCCCGAAGGGTACGTTTGGCCCCCTCTTTGAACGTGCCACGGGGCCAGCCTGGCCTCAAGGAGCCGCCCGCGGGGTGCGGGGTGTCCGCTCACCCGACGCTCGTGGGGTGTCCCTATGGGGTTCGTCAAGCCGCGGCGGCCGTCGGGGCTTGGTAGGTGGTGCCGTCTCTGAGCATGGCGTAGAGAACGTCGCAGCGTCGGCGGGCCAGGCAGATGAGGGCGGCGTTGTGCTTCTTGCCTTGGGCTCGTTTGCGGTCGTAGTAGGCGCGGCTGGTGGGGTCGGACAGGGCTGCGAAGGCGGACAGGAACAGCGCGCGTTTGAGGTTCTTGTTGCCTGACCTGGAGGGGTGCTCGCCGCGGATGCTGGACCCGGATCGACGTGTGACGGGGGCGAGGCCTGCGTAGGCGGCGAGGTGCCCGGCTGTGGGGAAGGCGCTGCCGTCGCCGACCTCGAGCAAGATCCTTGCGGCGGTCCTGACACCGACGCCGGGCATCGAGGTCAGGACCGGGGCAAGAGGGTGGGCATCAAGGATCTCCTCGACCTGCGCCGCGACGGTCGCGCGTTGCTCGAGCAGGTCGGCGAGCTGGGAAGCCAGCTTCGGGATGACGAGCTCGGCCGCGCGGGTGCCGGGCACGGTCACGGTCTGGGCGTCCAGGGCGGTCATGACCTCGTCGACGATCCGATCGTAGGAGCGCGGCGCGCGGGGCTTGGCCACGCTCGTCAGCCGCCGCCGACCGGCCGTGCGTAGCCCGGCGGGTCCGCCGAACCTGGTCAGGAGCTCGAGGACAGCCTTGTGGTGCAGTCGGGGTCCGAGGGCTCGTTCCAGGGCTGGGTGGATCTGGGTGAGCAGGCCGTGCAGGCGGTTGGTGACGCGGGTGACCTCACCGGCCAGGTCGTCGTCGTACCCGACGATGACTTCCAAGTCGGCCAGGGCGTCGTCGTTCATGTCCACGCGCCGCAGGGTGTGGGGCATGGTGCGGGCCGCGTCGGCGATGACGTACGCGTCGCGGGCGTCGGTCTTCGCTGCGCCGGGGTGTAGGTCCGCGATGCGGCGCATCGCCAGGCCCGGCAGGTACGCCACGTCGACCCCGACGGCGCGGGCGACCGCGACCGGCAGGGCCCCGATCGAGGCGGGCTGGTCCACCACGACCAGGACCGGGCCGTGCGTGGACAGGTGCTCGTAGAGGGCGCGCAGCTTGGTCTCGTCTTGCGGTAGCGCCTTGTCGTGCAGCCGTTTTCCGGACGGGTCCAGGGCGGTGGCGTGGTGAGTTTCCTTGCCGACGTCCAACCCCAGGTAGACCGCGTAGGTGCGGTCGGGTAGCCCGTGCATCCTGTCCTCCTCGTTGACCGACGGACTCATGATCCGCTGGCCACAGGTCGGGCGTCAGCAGCCGGCAGCCACGTTACGAAGAGACCTCCCGAGCGCGGGGGCCGTGTCCCTATCAGCGGTCACACCGACGCCACCAAGCCCGGCGACAACACCCCCCGGATCATGCGCGACAGGGGCAAAGAGTCATACCAGACCTGGTGACCAGCACCCCCATCACCGAGGGCACGAAGAAGGTAACGGGGGCAGGGGCCCCGAAATCGCCCGACGCCCACCGTCCACGGCATACGCGAAAGGGCCGGATCTGTGATGACAGATCCGGCCCTTCGTGCGGTCGGGCTGACAGGATTTGAACCTGCGACCCCTTGACCCCCAGTCAAGTGCGCTACCAAGCTGCGCTACAGCCCGTTGCCCACCGCGGTGAGCGACACGTCACCTTAGCGCACTCACGACGCGATCTTCCAATCCGCGTGGTCGACCCCGGAACATCCCTGGCCTCAAGGACGTTGCACCAGGTACGAACCCCTACGAGAGGACCCGATGGACACTCGTCGCACGAAGGCCTGGACCGACGCCCGCACCATGCTGCGCAAGCACCAGCAGACCCATGGAGAGCTGAGGGGCGTCATCGCCCGGCCTCCCCGGCGTGAGGCCCCGACCGGCGACTGACCGCCTCCGCCCCGCAGACCCGGCGCGGGGCCGCACCCCGGTGCGGCCCCGCGCCGTCGTGCATGTGGATCTGCCGTGGTCGTGGCTGCCCGGCTGCCGACGCGACGGTATGCCGGTCCGGGCGGCCCGGTCCGGCATACCGTCGCCTCCGGCTGCTGCCGGAGCGCCGACTCAGCGGGACTGGCGGCGCCGCTTCTCGCGGACTCGCACCGAGATCTCGATCGGCGTGCCCTCGAAGCCGAACTCCTCGCGCAGCCGCCGCTCCAGGAAGCGCCGGTAGCCCGCCTCGATGAAGCCGCTGGCGAAGATCACGAACCGCGGCGGGCGCGTCGCCGCCTGCGTGGCGAACAGGATGCGGGGCTGCTTGCCGCCGCGGACGGGGTGCGGGTGCGCCGCGACGATCTCGCCGAAGAAGGAGTTGAGCTTGCCCGTCGGGATGCGGGTGTCCCAGGACTCCAGGGCGGTCTCGAGGTAGGGCACGAGCTTGCCGGTGTTGCGCCCGGTGGTGGCGGAGACGTTGACGCGCGGCGCCCACTGGATCTGCACGAGCTCCCGCTCGATCTCGCGCTCGAGGTAGTAGCGGCGCTCCTCGTCGACGAGGTCCCACTTGTTGTAGGCGACGATCAGGGCGCGGCCGGCGTCGACGACCTGCTGGATGACGCGGATGTCCTGCTCGCTGATGGGCTCGCCCGCGTCGATCAGGACGATCGCGACCTCGGCCTTCTCCAGGGCGGACTGGGTGCGCAGCGAGGCGTAGAAGTCGGCGCCGCGGGTCTGGTGGACGCGCCGCCGGATGCCGGCGGTGTCGACGAAGCGCCAGGTGGTGTCCCCGAGGCGGATCAGCTCGTCGACGGGGTCGCGGGTGGTGCCGGCGACGTTGTCGACGACGACGCGCTCCTCCCCCGCGAGCCGGTTGAGCAGGGAGGACTTGCCGACGTTGGGCCGTCCGAGCAGCGCCACCCGGCGCGGCCCGCCCCGCTCGTAGGCGCCGCCCACCTTGGACACCGCGGGCAGCACCCGCAGCACCTCGTCGAGGACGTCGCCGGAGCCACGGCCGTGCAGCGCCGACACCGGCCAGGGCTGGCCGAGCCCGAGACCCCACAGCATCGCCGCGTCGGCCTCGCCGCGCTGGTCGTCGACCTTGTTGGCGACGAGGATGACCGGCTTGCCGGAGCGGCGGAGCATCTTGACGACGGCCTCGTCGGTGTCGGTGGCGCCGACGGTCGCGTCGACGACGAAGAGCACCGCGTCGGCTAGCTCGACGGCCACCTCGGCCTGCTCGGCGACGCGCAGGTGGATGCCGGTCGCGTCGACCTCCCAGCCGCCGGTGTCGACGAGCGTGAACTTGCGGCCCGTCCACTCCGCGGCATACGCCACGCGGTCGCGGGTCACGCCGGGCACGTCCTCGACGACGGCCTCGCGGCGACCGATGATGCGGTTGACGAGGGTGGACTTGCCGACGTTGGGCCGGCCCACCACGGCGAGGACCGGCAGCGGGGCGGATCCCTCCTCGTCGGACTGGCTGTCGGGCTCGGCGTCGATGAGGGCGAGGTCCTCGTCGGTCAGCTCGAAGTCCTCGAGCCCGGCGCGCAGCGCCTGCTCCACGCCCTCGTCGAGGTCCAGCGGCGCGTCGGCCGCCACCTGGTCGAGGGGCTGGTTGTCGTGATCGCTCACCTGAGAGGTCCTTCGCTACGCCATCCGGTATGCCGCGGAGCGGGCACACCACCACCCATTGTCCCCCATCGAGCCGCGCTACCCTCCTGCCCGCTCCGAGCCGTGCCTCCGCATCGGCCTCATGACTCCGCTCGGCCCGTTCGCCATGCCCAAGGACTCCGCTGGCCTCGACACGTCGTTTCCCTGGGCAGCGCCCCCGAAGCCTGTTCGCGACGCACGCGCCACCGGCCGACCGCCGACTCCTCTGGACCATGCCACGACGCAGCCAGGACCGGCGCCGGTCCTGGCGTCGGGACGAAGGATCCCCGACGCCAGGACCCAGCGTGATCCCGACCACGACGAAGACGCCATGGCGAGGCGATGGCGGTAACCGGCTCCCCCGTCGGGATCAGGGAGCCGGTGTCCCCTCCTGCCGACCGGGCCCCAGGCGCAGCCCAGCACTACTCGTCGTGGGCTGCACCAGGTTGGCCGACACGCTACGCCCGATGGCAGGAGGGAGGTGCAGGGCGCCACGTCAGGACAGCACGCGGGGCTCCGTTCGGGCGAGGAGACGGCGATGAAACCGACCTTGCCCACCGGGCTCCTCTGCTACCTGTCCGACACACCGTCACCGCAGGGCACACCCCCGCAGAATCGCCAAACAACTAAGTCTCGTGAGAAAACCTCAACGGGCGCCTCGCATCAAATAACCCCCTCGTCAGTAATGCGCCAAGGATCATTTTTAGAAGATCGCTCGAGGAAAAATCCCCAGATCTGACCATTGCGCGTGATGTAGACCTTTCGCAACTCGTTCTTGGGATTTTTGGCATAGGACTTCGGAACACCCGCGGAGACGTGTCCTATCGTGTATTGCTTGTACTTCTCCTTGTCTGAGCATTGTGTATAACCATCCGTTCCCCGCTTCGGAAAGAGCGCATCAACAGTTTCGCAGTCACCGGCCAAGACGGCTTTTATGAAAGTATCAGCAACCACTTGCGGGGTTGCTGAATTAGGGGTAAGGAAATTCTCTTTTTTGGCTCTGAGGCGCATCCCGCCAGCGAGCACACTGCCATCACGAGTAGTCCTGCTGCGACTCTTCTGCTACTCATTGTCACAACTCTCTTCAATGGCTATCGACTTGCCCTGGATCAGATGCGGTGGGCATGGCAACCGGCGCTCTTGACCTGGCCTTCCACCCTGACGTCCCGCAATCGCTTGGGTCCATGATGCGGGGGACCCCAGCTCGCCATCAGCGTGCCGGCCGTCCTGTGGCGGCTACTCGTCATCGGGGATCCCTCCGCCGCTACCGCGGCTTCCCACACCGCCTGAGCACCATCACCACTACCGTCTGGATCCTCATCACCACAGGGCAGACCCCCAGATGAAGGAGGCTTCTGATCCGGACGCTGCCCCACGAGCCGCACGAGCCGCGCGAGGCCTGCCTCGGCGAGGTGAGGTGACGGCCGGCAGGCGGGCACGTCCTGACGAGGCCGCGCGACCTCGCCCACCCGACCTCAGTCGCGGATGCGGCCCATGGCCGAGGCGATCTCGTCGAGCACGGCCTCCACGGACCCCTGCAGGGTCAGGTCGGAGGTGTCGATGGTGATCACGCCGGGCGCCGCGGTCATGAAGCTCGACACCGTGGAGTCGTCCCGGTCGCGGCGCACGATCTGGTCGCGGGTGGCGGCGACGGACTCGGCCGACGCCTGACCGTGCAGCTCGGTGGCGCGCCGGCGCAGCCGCGCCTCCTGCGACGCCACGAGCAGGATGCGCACGTCGGCGTCGGGGGCGACCACGGTGGTGATGTCACGGCCCTCGGCGATGATCCCGCCGCGCCGGCGACCGACGCGGCCGATGATCTCCCGCTGGCGGCGGCGCAGCTCGGCGCGGACGTCGAGGTTGGTGGCGACCTGGGAGACGACCGAGGCGATCTCGGTGGTGCGGATCGCCTCGGCGACGTCGGTGCCGTCGACGTGCACGGTGGGGGCGACGGGGTCGGTGCCCATCTCCAGCGGGAGGGCGCGCACGGCCTCGGCGACGCGGGCCTGGTCGGCCAGGTCGATGCCCTCGTGCAGGCACCACCAGGTGGCCGCGCGATACATCGCGCCCGTGTCGAGATAGCCGTGACCGAGCCGCTGGGCGGCCATCCGGGAGACCGTGGACTTGCCTGAGCCCGAGGGGCCGTCGATCGCGACGGCCACCAGGTCGGGGCCGTTCATCTGGTCCTCGGGCGAGGTCGGCAGCAGGTTGGGCTCGGTCATGGGGCAGACCCTAGTGGATGGTCCAGCCACCGGCTCCGAGGTGGGTGCGCAACCGATCCGCCACCCCCGGGAGCACCGACACCTCGGCGAGGGCGACGGGGTGTCCGACGGCGTGCTCGAGGTGCAGGTCTTCCAGGTTGATGCCCGCCTCCCCCATCGCCGCGAACAACCTGCCCAGCGCCCCGGGCTCGTCCGGCACCACCACGGTGACGACGGTGTATGGCGTCGGAGCGCCACCGTGCTTGCCGGGCACGCGGGCGCGACCGTGGTTGCCGTCGTCGAGCAGCCGGGCCAGCACCGCCCGCGCGCCGGGGGCGTCGCCGCCCGCGGCCAGCGCCTCCAGCGCGCCCACCGCGTCGTCCAGGTCGGTCCGCACCGCCCGCAGCAGCGCCGCGACGCCCGCCGCGTTGCCGGCGAGGATCTGGGTCCACAGGCCGGGGTCGCTCGCCGCGATCCGGGTGACGTCGCGCACCCCCTGGCCGCACAGGGCGACCGCGTCGTCGGGCTCGTGGCGCAGGCGGGCGGCGGTGAGCGTGGCCATGAGCTGGGGCAGGTGGGAGACGGCGGCGACGGCCGCGTCGTGCTCCTGCGGCCCGAGGGTGACGACCTCGCCGCGGGCCGCCCGCGCGAGGGAGACCACGAGCGCCACCGCCTCGGCGGACGACTCGGGCGAGGGCACGACCACCCAGGGGCGCCCGGCGCACAGGTCCGGTCGGGCCGCGACGGCGCCGGAGCGCTCGCGCCCGGCCATGGGGTGGCTGCCGACATACCGCCGCAGGTCGCCGCCGAGCGACCGCACCGTCGCCAGCACCGACGACTTGACCGAGGCCACGTCGGTGACGACCGCCGACGGCCAGCGCGCCAGCTGGGTGGCGACGACGGCGCCGGTCACGTCCGGGGGCGCGGCGACCACGACTACGTCGGGTGCGAGGACGTCGGGCGCGAGCTCGTCGATCGTGCCCGCCCCCAGGTCCCGGGCCAGCGCCGCGGCGGTCGGCGAGGGATCCTCCAGCGACACCGGCCAGCCCGCGGCCCGCAGCGCCAGCGCGATCGAGGTGCCGATCAGGCCGGTGCCGACGATCCGGGCGCGCGGTGCACCAGCGGCGCCGCTCACAGCTGGGCGGCCTCGTAGAGCGAGGAGATCTCCTGCCGGGTCAGCGGGCGCATCTTGCCGGCCTTGAGGTGCCCGAGGCCGACCTCGCCGACCTTGACCCGCACCAGGTTGATGACCGGGTGGCCGACGGCCTCGAGCATGCGGCGGACCACGTGCTTGCGACCCTCGTGGATGACGATCTCCAGCACGGCCTTGCCCGGCGAGGAGTCGATCACCTTGAAGGAGTCGACCCGCACCGGCCCGTCCTCCAGCTCCACGCCCTCGCGCAGCTGGCGGCCGAGGTCGCGCGGCACCGGTCCGGGCACCTGGGCGAGGTAGGTCTTGGTCACGCCGTAGGCCGGGTGCTGCAGCCGGTGGGCGAGCTCGCCGTCATTGGTGAGCAGCAGCAGCCCCTCGGTGTCCTGGTCGAGGCGCCCGACGTGGAAGAGCCGCGTCTTGCGGCCCTCGCCGAGGTAGTCGCCGATGTCGACGCGGCCGAGCTCGTCGTTCATCGAGGTGACGACGTTGAGCGGCTTGTTGAAGGCGTAGTAGACCTTGGTCTCGTCGAAGATCACCCGCACGCCGTCGACGTGCACCTGGGCGGTGGCCGGGTCGACGCGCACGCCCATGTCGGTGACGACCTGGCCGTCCACCTGGACGTGCCCCTCGGCGATGAGGTTCTCGCAGGTGCGGCGGCTGCCGATGCCGGCCGAGGCGAGGAGCTTCTGCAGGCGGGTGCCGTCCGGGTCGTGCACGTCGACGTACGGCTGCGCCGGACCCCGGCCCCGGCCGCCCGCGCCGCCGGAGCCCTGCCCACCCTGGCCGCGCACCGGGCGCTGACCGGCGACGCGACGCGCCCCCGGCTTGCGCTGCGGGCCCCCGGTCGGGCCGCCCGCGCGACCGCCCCCGGCGCCGGTGTAGCCCGACCCCCGGCGCGCGCCGCCCTGGCCCCGGCCGGAGCCACCTCTGCTGTTCTGCTGCGGACTCATGTGGTCAGCGCCCCTGTTCTGCGATCTCGTCGAGGATGTCGGTGTCTGGCAGGTACGGCGCCAGGGCCGGCAGCTCGTCCAGGCTCGTGAGGCCCATCCGCTGCAAGAAGTATGGCGTGGTGCCGTAGAGCACCGCACCGGTCGTCTCGTCGTGGCCGATCTCGGTGATCAGGCCGCGGGTCATCAACGTGCGGATCACCCCGTCCACGCTGACCCCGCGCACCGCGCTGACGCGCGCCCGGGAGACCGGTTGACGATAGGCGATGACGGCGAGGGTCTCGAGCGAGGCCTGGGTCAGGCGGGCCCGCTGCCCGTCCAGGAGGAACCTCTCCACGGCCGGGGCGTGCTCGGCCCGCGAGTAGTAGCGCCACCCGCCGGCCAGCGCCCGCAGCTGGAAACCCCGCCCCTGCTCGTCGTACTCGCGCGCCAGTCCCCGCAGGGTCAGGTGCACCTCGTCGAGGGACACCTCCAGGGCGGCGGCGAGCGTCGGCTCGTCGATCGGCTCCTCGACCACCATGAGGACCGCCTCCAGCGCGGCGCGCAGACCACCGGGCAGGGCGCGCACGTCGACGGCGTCCTCCTCCGGCGGCCGGGACGCCGGGTCCGAGGCCTCGATATCGACCTGAGCGTCAGTCACTGATCGACCTCCTGACCAGGGGGTATGTCGTCCGCCCGCCTGCGCTGCCGGGCGAGGGTCGCGAGCTCCTCGTCGGAGGGGTCACCCTCCCGCTCGGTCACAGGGTCACCAGCGACCACCGGACCGTCGGGGCGCGCCGGCTCGTCGAAGTCGCCGGAGATCTGCACCTCCTGGCCCTCCTCCCCCGTCCACCGCACGGTCAGATCGCCCAGCGCCTCGGCCTGGTCGAAGGCCACCACCCGCTCCTTGAACAGCTCGAGCAGCGCGAGGAAGCGGGCCACGATCACCAGCGTGGAGTCGGCGTCCGCCACGAGCGCGCGGAAGCTCATGGTGCCGCGGGCACGCAGTCGCGCAGCCACCAGCGCCGCCTGCTCGCGCACCGACACCTGGGGCGCGTGCAGGTGGGCGAGCCCCACCTGCGGGGGCGCCTTCGGGGTGAGGACCCGCGCCGCGATCATCGCCAGCTGCTCCGGCGTCACCGTCATCACCAGCTCGGGCAGCAGCGCCGCGAACCTCGGCTCCAGGCCCGCCTGCCGCGGCCGCGCCCGCCCGTGCACGTCCATCCGCTCGGCGAAGGCACCGGCGATCTGCTTGTAGGCGCGGTACTGCAGCAGCCGGGCGAACAACAGGTCCCGGGCCTCGATCAGCGCCAGGTCCTCCTCGTCGTCCGGGCCCGCGCTCGGCAGCAGCCGGGCGGCCTTGAGGTCCAGCAGGGTGGCCGCGACCAGCAGGAACTCCGACGCCTGGGACAGGTCCCACTCGGCGCCACCCTCGTCGGCCGCCCGCTGCGCCGCCCGGATGTGCGCCACGAACTCGTCGGTGACCTGGGCCAGCGCGATCTCGGTGATGTCCAGCTTGTGCTTGCTGATCAGACCCAGGAGCAGGTCGAAGGGGCCGTCGAAGACGTCGAGGTGCACCTCGAAGGGCGTGGGCGCCCCTCGCCGGGTGAGCACCCCTCCCGGGACCGAACCCTCGGGCAGCACGCCCGGGACGTCCGCGGTCATGACGCTCAGGCGGCACCACCGCGGGCGATGAGCTCCCGCGCGAGCTGGCGATAGGCCTCGGCCCCGGAGTGGGCGGAGGCGTAGGAGGTGATCGGCTCGGCGGCCAGCGTCGCGTCCGGGAACTTCACGGTGCGGGAGATGACGGTGTGGAAGACCGTGTCGCCGAAGTGGTCCACGACCGAGCGGACGACCTCGCGGGAGTGGAGCGTGCGACCGTCGTACATCGTCGCCAGGATGCCGTCGATCTGCAGGCGCGGGTTGAGCCGGTCGACGATCTTCTCGATCGTCTCGACGAGCAGCGCCACGCCGCGCATCGCGAAGAACTCGCACTCCAGCGGGATGATCACGCCGTGCGCGGCGGTGAGGGCGTTGACCGTCAGCAGACCCAGCGAGGGCTGGCAGTCCACGAGGATCACGTCGTAGTCGTCCAGGACCGGGCGCAGCACCCGCGCCAGGATCTGCTCGCGGGCGACCTCGCCGACCAGCTGGACCTCGGCGGCCGACAGGTCGATGTTGGCCGGGACCACGTCGACGTTGTCGGTGCGGGTGGGCTGGACGACGTCGCGGATGTCGATCCGGCGGTCCACGAGCAGGTTGTAGATCGTGGTGTCCAGGTCGTTGGGGCGGATCCCGAAACCGACCGACAGCGCCCCCTGCGGGTCGAAGTCGACCATCAGCACCTTGCGCCCGAGCTCGGCCAGCGCCGCCCCCAGGTTGATGGTCGTCGTGGTCTTGCCGACGCCACCCTTCTGGTTGCACATGGCGATGACACGGGCCGGACCGTGGCTGGTTAGCGGCTGCGGCTGCGGAAACTCCGGCATCGGCCGACCCGTCGGCCCGAGCGTGCCCTCGAAGGCGCCCGTCGTGCCCGGAAGCACGTCGTGGCGCGGCGACTCGAAGGCGGTCGGCTGCTGCTGGGTCTGCTCCGGGTGACTCATCCGGTCGATCAACTCCCACGCTGGTGCTGCGGTCTGCCTCGCGCAGATCGGTCAAGCGTGACCATACCGTCACTACGCACAGTCAGGGCAGCACCTCGCCAGGATTGGTGTGTGCGCGTGCCGGTTTCGCGTCAGCGGGCGCGCGGGTGGGCCTCGGCCCAGACCTCGCGCAGCCGTTGCACGGTGACCATGGTGTAGATCTGCGTCGTCGTCACGTCGGCGTGCCCGAGCAGCTCCTGCACGACGCGCACGTCCGCCCCGCCTTCGAGCAGGTGGGTGGCGAAGGAGTGCCGCAGGGTGTGCGGGGAGACGTGCTCGGTCAGCCCCGCCCGCTGCGCGGCTGTCTGCATGACGGCCCACGCGCTCTGACGGGACAGGCGCCGACCGCGCTGGTTGAGGAACACCGCAGCCCCGCCCGAGCCCGCCTGCGCGAGGGCCGGTCGGCCGCGGACGACATACGCCGCCAAGGCTTCTCGGGCATAGGAGCCCAGCGGCACGAGGCGCTCCTTGCCGCCCTTGCCGAGGAGCCGGACGGCCGCCTGGTCGTCCGGGATGCCCGGTCCGGGCAGGTCGTCCAGGTCCAGCCCGACGGCCTCGCTGATCCGCGCGCCGGTGGCGTAGAGCACCTCGAGCAGCGCCCGGTCCCGCAGCGAGACCGGGGTGTCCCCCAGCGACGCCGCCGCCAGCAGCCGCTCGACCTCGCCGATCCCGATCGCCTTGGGCAGGCGCCGCGCCGGCTGGGGCGGACGCACCTCGCGGGCCGGGTCCTGGGAGGTGATCCCCTCGACCAGGAGCCACCTGTGCAGGCCGCGCACGGCGATCAGGGTGCGGGCCGCGGACGAGACGGACAGCGCCGCTCGTCCCGGCGCGCCGTCGACGCCGGGCCCGGACGTGCGCAGGTGCGCGAGGAAGGACGAGACGTCCTCCTCGCGCACCTGCGCGATGTCGGTGATGCCGCGCCCCGCCAGGAAGTCCTGGTAGCGGCGCATGTCGCGGGCGTAGGACGCCAGCGTGTTGCGGGAGTGGCCCCGCTCCACGCCGAGGTGGTCCAGCCACCCGCGGGTCGCGCGCTCCGGCGTCAGCGCAGGACCTCGTCGAGGTCCACGCAGGACATGTCGAACGCGTCGGCGACACCCTGGAAGGTGACCTCGCCGTCGTAGGTGTTCAGGCCGAGGGCCAGCGCGTGGTCGGCCTTGAGCGCGTCGCGCCAGCCCTTGTCCGCGAGGGCCACGGCATACGGCAGGGTCGCGTTGGTGAGCGCGTAGGTCGACGTCATGGACACCGAGCCCGGCATGTTGGCCACGCAGTACATCGTCGAGTTGTGCACCTGGAAGGTCGGCTCGGCGTGCGTGGTGGGCCGCGAGTCCTCGAAGCAGCCGCCCTGGTCGATGGCGATGTCGACGAGCACCGAGCCCGGCTTCATCTGCGAGACCAGCTCGTTGGACACGAGCTTGGGGGCCTTCGCGCCGGGGATGAGGACCGAGCCGATGACCAGGTCGGCCTCGCGGACGGCCTTGGCGACCTCGAAGGAGTTCGACGTGATCGTCTGCATGTGGCCCTGGTAGATCGCGTCGAGGTAGCGCAGCCGGGCGATGTTGATGTCCAGCAGGGTCACCCGGGAGTGCATCCCCACGGCGATCTGCGCGGCGTTGAGGCCGGCCACACCGGCACCGAGGATGACGACGTTGGCGCCCTGGACGCCGGGGACGCCGCCCATGAGCACGCCGCGGCCGCCGTTGGTCTTCATCAGGTAGTAGGCGCCGACCTGGGTGGCCAGGCGGCCCGCGACCTCGGACATCGGGGCGAGCAGCGGCAGCGAGCGGTCGGCCAGCTGCACGGTCTCGTAGGCCACGGCCGTGATCTTGCGCTTCTTGAGCTCCTCGGTCAGCGGGCGGTCGGCGGCGAGGTGCAGGTAGGTGAAGAGGGTCTGGCCTTCCTGCATCCGGTGGTACTCCGCCTCGATCGGCTCCTTGACCTTGAGGACCATGTCGGCCTGGCCCCACACGTCGTCCGCGGAGTCGATGATCGTGGCGCCCGCAGAGGTGTACTCCTCGTCGGTGATCGAGGAGCCCAGACCGGCGTCCTTCTCGACGACGACCTCGTGCCCGTGGGTGACGAGCTCGTGGACACCGGCGGGGGTGATGGCCACCCGGAACTCGTTGTTCTTGATCTCGCGGGGGATGCCAACCTTCATGACTGCTCCTGTCATCGCGGGGACCTCGTCGTCCCCGTCCCGGTGCCGCCAGGGGTGCGGGCGGCGGACGCAGCTGCGAGTCTACGCACGGCCGGGTCGGGCGTCCTGGCGGGGTGGGCAGGGCCAGACTGTGCCCATGAGGTTGTATGCCGCCGCCCCCGCCCGCTGTGCCCGTCAGGTCCTGGGCGACCTGGGTCTCCTGCTCTGGATCGCCTTGTGGTGGTGGGCAGGTCGCCTGGTCACGGACATGGTCGGCGCCCTCGCCGAGCCGGTCGTCGGCATCAGCACCCGGGCCCGGGACCTGAGTCGGTCGATGCACGACGCCAGCGCGTCGGTGGGGGACGTGCCCATGGTGGGCGACAAGCTGCGCGTGCCCTTCGACAAGGCGTCCGGCACCGGGGACGGGATCGCCCAGTCCTCGACGGCGCTGGTCGACCAGATCCACCAGGTCGCCACGATGCTCGGGATCGTGGTCACCGCCATCCCCGTGGTGCTCGCCGCGGCCTGGTGGCTCTCCCGGCGGTTCTCCTTCGTCCGGCAGTCGGCCGCCGCGCAGCGGTTCGTGGACGCGGACGCCGACCTGGACCTGTTCGCGCTGCGGGCGATGGCCGCCCAGCCGCTGCCGGTGCTGGCCCGGGTGTCCGACGACCCGGCCGGGGCCTGGCGACGGCGGGACCTGGACGTGATCCGCCGGCTCGCGACCCTGGAGCTGCGCGAGCACGGGCTGCGTCCGCCGCGGGCCACGGGGACGCCGGGGGCGGCGGGGGTAGGCCAGTCGGGCGCGTCGTCGGACCACGCACCGGCTCATCCCGTGCGCAGCGTGACGAGTCACACCCCCGAGTAACCGCACCACCCGCGGCCGGGTCACGAGGTGCGCCCCGGCGCCGTGTCACGAACCCCCGAGACCCACACTGGACAGGACCCGACCCTGCCGCCCAGGACGTGACCGCATGCCCGACCAGTCCCGACCCGTCTCCCGCCGCGCCGTCCTCGGCAGCACCGCCGCCGCGCTCGTGGGCCTCACGACCACCCCCTCCGCCCGCGCCGCGGCCCTCTCGCTGACGACCGCCCGGGCGGTCACGACCGCCGGGACCACCCTGGAGGCGGCCGCCGCCCCGGTCGGTGCGACGGGCTATCGACGACTGACCGCCGGACCCGGCTATCCGCTCGTCGTGCGCGAGGAGCTGGCCGCCGCGCAGCCGGGCCGGGACGAGCGCCGCACCGGTCGCCTGGCCTTCGCCCACCTCACCGACCTGCACATGCTGGACGCCCAGTCACCGGTCCGCTTCGAGTGGCTCACGCTCGTCAACGGCAGCGCCTTCCGGCCGCAGGAGGCCCTCGGCACGCAGGGCGGCGTCAGCCTGGTGCGCCGGCTCAACGCGATCACCGCCGCCCCCTGGACCGGGCTGCCGCTGTCGTGCGCCGTCTCCACCGGCGACAACACCGACAACCACGAGCACGTCGAGCTGGACTGGTTCATCCGCGTGCTGTCCGGCGGCGAGATCACCCCCAACACCGGCTCGGCCACCCGCTGGGAGGGCGTCCAGGCCAGCGGCGACAAGCGCTACTACAACCCCGAGCTGCCCGTCGTCGACCGCTACAAGGCCGCCGGGTTCCCACAGCTGCCCGGGTTCCTCGACCGAGCCATGGCCACGCACTCCTCCCCCGGCCTGTCGATGCCCTGGTATGCCGTCTTCGGCAACCACGACGACTCCGTCTGCGGGGTCCTGCCCAGCGCCTCTCCGCTCGCGGCGGCATACACCGGCTCCTTCAAGCTCAACGGCTTCCCCGACCCCGCGGCCGCCTCCGCCCTGCAGACGGCGGTCACCCGCCCCGGGGTGGCCGCCCCCGCCGCCGCGGACACCCAGCCCACGAGCAGCTGGCGGGTGACGCCGGACGCGCGCCGGGCGCCGTTCACGCCAGGGCAGTTCATGGCCGCCCACCTGCGAGCCGACGCCACCGGACCCGGCCCCGTCGGTCACGGCTTCACCCAGGAGTCGGTGGACTCGGGGCGCGGCTACTACACCTTCCCGCTCGCGCCCGGCATCACCGGCATCTGCCTGGACTCCACCAACCGCGCCGGCTGGACCGACGGCTCCATCGACGACGTGCAGTGGCGCTGGCTGGCCGGTGTGCTCACCCGCGGCAGCTCGCGGTACGACGACTGGGCGGGCGTCGAGCGCCGGCACCAGGTGCAGGACGAGCTGTTCGTTCTCTTCAGCCACCACACGTCCGGGACGATGGGCAACCTCGCGCTGCCCCTCGACGGCACGGGCATCCGGCACGCCGGCGTCGAGCTCGTGACGATGCTCAAGCACTATCCCAACGTCCTGGCCTGGGTGAACGGCCACACCCACGCCAACAAGATCACCGCGCAGCGGGGTCGGACGCCGGCGCACTCCTTCTGGGAGATCAACACCGCCAGCCACATCGACTTCCCGCAGCACGCCCGGCTGATCGAGGTGGCGGACAACGCCGACGGGACGCTGTCGATCTTCACCACGCTGGTGGAGTCGGACGCGCCCTACCAGGCGTCCTACACCGACGGATCGCCGCAGGCGCTCGCCTCGGTCTATCGAGAGATGTCGTTCAACGACCTGCACGCCGACCTCGGCCAGCTGGGGACCCCCGCCGATCGCAACACCGAGCTGCTGCTCGTCAACCCCCTGGCCTGAGCGCCCCCCACCTCTCCCCGACCCACCTTCCGCGGATCGGGTGCGTCACCCGCCGGAATCCGGCGGGTGACGCACCCGATCCTGGTCGACTCAGGCCTGGTCAGGTCGGGTCCGGTGTGGGGCGGTAGCGCGAGCCCCGCGCCATCCGGAGCGTCGTCAGACCCACCAGCAGCAGGTAGCCGCCGAGCAGTCCCCAGAACCAGCCCTCCGGGAGGACGCCGTCGCCGCGTCGGACCGACACCACCGTCAGCAGCTCCATCGCGGTCACGAACGCCAGGGTCAGCGCGGTGAGCAGCCACAGGTCCTCGCGCACCCGCCGCTCGAAGGTCACCAGCCTGCGGGGTTCGTCGAGCCACCACTCCTTGTGCGGCACGTTGATCCCGTCGGGCCACACGAGGGCCAGCCGCGAGAGGAAGGGCATCGAGAGCACCAGGAGCCCGACGAGCAGCGACACGAGGAGCGACTCGGTGCGGCTGCCCCACCGGTCCGGGTGACCCGACCCGTCACCCCAGTGCAGCGGCACCCGCTCGGGCAGCACCCGCCAGGACCAGACGAGGACACCGACCCAGGCGCTGACGGCCAGGATCGCCAGGACCCGCGCCAGCGGCTCCATCGGCTCCCGCGGCAGCCCCCGTGCCGTGCGCGCCACCTCGGCGCGGCGACGCTCGCGCACCTGCCAGGTCTCCCCCACCTGCGTCATACGTCCGAGCGTATGCCGCCCGGCCCTCTCACCGTCGCAGGATCGGGTGCGTCCTCAGCCGGATTCCGGCGGGCATCGCCCACGATCCAGGACGACGGGTGGGCGAGGCGGGGTCAGGCCTCGACGCGCTGCAGGGTGGGGTGCAGGTCCTCGGCCGGGGGCACCCAGGTGTCCGAGCTCGCCTCGACCTGCTCGCCGGAGCGGATGTCCTTGACCGAGTCGGACGCGCCGTCGGCCCCGAGGAACCACACGAAGGGGATCGACCGCCGGTCGGCGAACTTGATCTGCTTGCCGAACTTCGCGGCGCTCGGAGCGATCTCGGTGGGTATGCCGCGGGACCGCAGCTCGGCGGCGACGGCCCGGGCACGCGGCCGGTCCTCCTCGACGCCCAGGGCGACGACCACGCACGTCGGCGTCGGCCGGGTGGCGGTGACCAGGCCCCCGGCGATCAGCTTCGCGAGCAGCCGGGACAGGCCGATGGAGATGCCCACGCCGGGATAGGTGGTCCGCCCGTCGGAGGCCAGCGCGTCGTACCGCCCGCCGGAGCAGATCGAGCCGTAGGACTCGTGCCCGACCAGCTGGGTCTCGTAGACCGTGCCCGTGTAGTAGTCCAGGCCGCGGGCGACCCGCAGGTCGGCGACGAGGACGCCGGGCCGCTCGGCGATCGCGGCCTCCATGACGGCGGTGAGCTCGGCGAGGCCCTCGTCGAGGGTGGGGTGGCAGACCCCGAGCGCGCGCACCCGGTCGGCGAAGGACGTGTCCTGCGAGGAGATCTCGGCCAGCCGCAGGCACTGCGAGATCTGCTCGTCGGTGGCGCCGGCGGCGGCCAGCAGCTCGGTGACGCCCTCCGGGCCGATCTTGTCGAGCTTGTCCACGATCCGCAGGGTGCCGACGACGTCGGTCAGCCCCAGCCCGAGGTAGAAGCCCTCGGGGATCTTGCGGTTGTTGACCTGGATCCGGTAGTCGCCGATGGGCAGCCGGCTGAAGACGTCGGCGATGACCAGCGGCATCTCCGCCTCGTAGTGCGCGGCCAGCTCGCCCACGTCGACGATGTCGATGTCGCACTGGGTGAACTCGCGGAAGCGACCCTCCTGCGGGCGCTCGCCACGCCAGACCTTCTGGATCTGGTAGCGGCGGAAGGGGAAGGTCAGCTTGCCGGCGTTCTCCAGGACATAGCGGGCGAACGGCACGGTGAGGTCGAAGTGCAGGCCGAGCGCCTTGTCCGGGTCGTCGGCGTCCTTGTCGTCCGCGTCGGCCGCGAGCCGGTGCACGCCGTAGATCTCCTTGTCGGCGTCACCGCCCTTGCCGAGCAGGCGCGACACGGGCTCGACCGCGCGGGTCTCGACGCTGACGAAGCCGTGCAGCTCGAAGGTCTCACGGATCACGTCGAGGAAGGCCTGCTCGACGACGCGCTCGGCGGGCAGCCACTCCGGGAAGCCGGACAGCGGGGCGATCTTGGTGCTCACTGGTGGTCAGAGTCCTTTGAGGTAGGGGTTGGTCACGCGCTCGCGCGCCATCGTGGAGGCGGGGCCGTGGCCGGGGAGGACGAGGGTGTCGTCGGCCAGGGGCAGCACGACCTCACGCAGGGAGCGCATCATCGCGTCGTGGCTGCCGCCGGGCAGGTCGGTGCGGCCGATGGAGCCGGCGAAGAGCACGTCGCCCGCGAGCAGGGTCTGCTGGGCCTCGACGGGGACCCCGTCGGGCACGCCGGGCAGCGTGAACATCACCGACCCCTCGGTATGCCCGGGGGCGTGGAGCACGTCCACCCCGAGGCCGGCGAGGTCGAGGTGCTGGCGGTCGGCGACGGTCTGCACCGCGCTCGGCTCCCGCCAGGTCATCGCCGCGCCGAACTGCCGCTCGAACATCCGCACCAGCTGCGGCTCCAGGTCCTTGGCCGGGTCGGCGAGGCGATAGGCGTCGTCGGCATGGATGTATGCCGTGAGGTCCGCGTCGTCCCCGGTCGTGCAGACCGGCGTCACCGACCACACGTGGTCCAGGTGGCCGTGGGTGAGGAGCACCGCGGCGGGCTTGAGCCGGTGCTCTCGCAGCAGCGCCTCCAGCTGGTCGACGACGCCGAAACCGGGGTCGACCACGAGGCACTGCTCCCCCGCCGCCGGGGCGACGACGTAGCAGTTGGTGGCATAGGCCTGCGCCGGGAATCCGAGTAGGAGCACCGACCCAGCCTAGTCGGGCGCCGCATCCGGCCGCGAAAGCCGGGCCTGTCGCCGCGCACCTCGCCATACGTCATCCCTAGACTGCACAGCGTGACGAAGGAGCAGGAGAAGGCCAGAGCGCGACGACGCGCCACCCGGGTCGAGGCCAAGCGGGCCCAGCAGGCCGCCCGGACCGCCCGGCGACGGCAGGTGCTCGCGGTGCTCGCCACGGTGGCGCTGGTCCTCGCGATGGTGGTCGGGGTGACGATGTCTCTGGGCGAGGGCGCTCCCTCCGCCGCCCCGTCGACCGGCGGCACCCGCACCATCGATCCCTCGCCGCAGGCCACCGTCGCCCCGACGGGCTCCGGCAGCGGGGCTGCCGCGGCCGGGCTGGACTGCTCCACCCCGCCCCCGCCCCAGGCGACCCCCAAGACCTGGACCTCGGTCCCGGACGCGGCCACCGCCGCGGGCAAGACCTGGGTCGCGACCATCGAGACGAACTGCGGCCCGATCACCGTCGAGCTGGACGGCAAGGTCGCCCCGCAGACCGTGGCGTCCTTCCTCTTCCTCGCGCAGCAGGGCTACTGGGCGCCGAGCCCCTGCCACCGCCTGACCACGTCCCGCATCTACGTCTTGCAGTGCGGTGACCCCACCGGCAAGGGCAACGGCGGCCCGGGCTACGGCTACGGCGTCGAGCACGCGCCGGCCGACAGCACCTATCCCCGCGGCACCCTGGCGATGGCACGCACCCAGGACCCCCAGAGCAACGGCGGGCAGTTCTTCGTGGTCTACAAGGACACGCAGCTGCCCACCGCAGGCGGCGGCTACTCCATCTTCGGCAGGGTGACTGCCGGGCTGGATATGGTGGACCGCATCGCCGCAACCGGCGTCGACGACTTCGTGGGTCCCGGCGACGGCCATCCGAAGACCGCGATCTCCATCCTCAAGGTCTCCGTCACAGAGAAGAAGGCATGACCGTGTCCAACCAGCCCGAGCAGACCTCCGCCCACCCCGACCCCCAGGTCGACGCCGCCGTGTCGGCCGCCTCGCCCGAGGCCGCACCCGCGGAGGTCGGCGTGGAGACGCCCGCCACCGCCCCGGGTGGGGAGGCCGGCCGGCCGTCCACCGACGCCCGGACGACCGTCCAGGGCGCCCCCGAGACCGAGGTCGCGGCCACCGAGGCCGCCGACTCGAGCCTCCCCGAGGCCGTCGGCACCGACGAGGGTGACAAGGCTCGCCCCGTCGAGACGGTCGCCAAGGTCGGCGGCGCGGTCCTCGGGGCGCTCACCGGCGCCCTCGGAGGTCTGGTGTCCGGCGGTGACAGGACCGAGGACGCTCCGGCGCCGGTGGCCGGCGGCGCGGACGACATCTCCCCGGACACCCAGGAGGAGGCCGAGCGCGTCGCGTCCTCCGAGGGCGCCGAGCCGGTCGTCGTCGCGACCCAGGACGCGAGCGAGGAGGCCGCGCCCCGGGGCGATGCCAAGCCCGCGGGGACCAGGCCCGCCGAGACGTCCCCGCAGCCCGCCGGCTCGCCCACGACGCCCGACGGGTCCGCCACCGCCGACGGCTCCCAGGCGCAGGCCGAGAGCACGTCCGAGGCGAAGCCCGCGCCGCGGTCGGCCTCGGTCGCCCGCCCGGGCGTCCCTTCGCCCGCGGCGATCAAGCCCAGCCCGGCCGCGATGCCGCGTCCGGCCGCCGCCACGCCGGCGACGGTCACCGCTCCCCCGACGACCACCCCGAGCAACGCCGCGACCTTCGGCCGGGTGGCCGAGGACGGCACGGTCTTCGTCCGCACCCCCGACGGTGAGCGCGCGGTGGGGTCCTACCCCGGCGCCTCCGCCGAGGACGCGCTCGCCTACTTCGCGCGCAAGTACGACGAGATGTGGGCGGCCGCCGAGCTGCTCTACCACCGCGTCCTGCAGACCGGCCTGTCCGCCAAGGAGGCCACCGACGACCTGACCAAGCTGCGCGAGCACGTCGGCGAGGCCAACGTCGTGGGTGACCTGCCGCAGCTGGACGCCAAGATCGAGTCGATCGCGACGGCCATCGAGGCCCGCAGGCAGGTCGAGGCGACCGAGCGCGCCGCGGCACGGGAGCAGGCCCGCACCGAGCGCGAGGCGATCGTCGCCGAGGCCGAGCGGATCGCCGCCCAGGACCCCGCCAAGACCCAGTGGAAGACCTCGGGCACCCGCATCCGCGAGCTGCTGGACGAGTGGAAGCAGCACCAGCGCACCTCCGCCAAGCTCGACCGCGAGACGGAGAACGCTCTGTGGCAGCGGTTCTCGCACGCCCGCAACTCCTTCGACAAGGCCCGTCGCGTCTACTTCGCCGAGCTGGAGTCCACCCAGACCGAGGCCAAGGCCACCAAGGAGCGCCTCGTCGCCGAGGCCGAGAAGCTCTCCACCTCCACCGAGTGGGGCCAGACGGCGGGCGCCTACAAGCGCCTCATGGACCAGTGGCGCCAGGCCGGCCGCGCGGGCCGCAAGGACGACGACGCGCTGTGGGCCCGGTTCAAGGCCGCGCAGGACGCGTTCTTCAACGCCAAGGACGCCCAGTCGGCCGAGGAGGACAAGGAGTTCCGCGCCAACCTCGAGGTCAAGGAGGGGTTGCTGGCCGAGGCCAGGGCGCTCCTGCCGATCACCGACCTGGCCGCCGCGAAGTCCACGCTGCGCACCATCCAGGACAGGTGGGACGCCGCGGGCAAGGTCCCCCGCTCGGAGATGGGTCGCATCGAGGGCGAGCTGCGCAAGGTCGAGCAGGCCGTCCGCGACGCCGAGGACGCGCGCTGGAAGAAGTCCAACCCGGAGGTCAACCACCGCGCCTCCGCCTTTGCCGAGCAGATCGAGAAGGCTCTGGAGAAGGAGAACAAGGCGCTCGAGCGGGCCAAGGCCACCGGCGACGCCACCAGGATCAAGAAGGCCGAGGAGAACCTCGCGGCGCGGCGCCAGCTCCTCGAGATGGTGCAGCGCGCGCAGTCCTGACCTGCCGGCGGTGGTCGGGTCCGCCGGGCCTCGCTGCACAGGCGGGTCCGCGCACCCCCGGCGATCGAGTGGCCCGAGCCCTCCGACAGACCCCAGGTGCATGCCGAGCCGCGGGGCCTCCTCCCACCCGGAGGGGGCGCCGCGGCCGTCATACCCGCCCCGACCGGAGAGGCACGATGACGCAGACGCAGGTCGCTCGCCGCCTGGTGGCCGGGCACGGCCGGACCTTCGCCGAGGAGGCCGGGATCGTCCTGGCCGACGAGCCGGAGCCGTTGTGGCAGCTGCTCGTGCTCACCCAGCTGCTCTCGACCCGCATCGCCTCGAGGGTGGCCGTGCGGGCGGCCCGCGAGATCTACGCCGCCGGGTGGACCGCTCCGGAGCGCTTGCGGGCGAGCACCTGGCGCGGGCGCGTCGACGCGCTGGGGCGCGGGGGCTATCGGCGCTACGACGTCAGCACCGCGACCCGCCTCGACGAGAACGCCGCGCTGCTGATCGAGCGGTGGGGCGGGGACCTGAGACGGCTGCGTGCCGAGGCCGGAGACGACCCGCGCGAGATCGCCCGGCTGCTGCAGGAGCTCGCCGGCATCGGACCCACGGCGGCCGCGATCTTCCTGCGCGAGGTGCAGGTGGTGTGGCCGCAGGTCGGCCCCCAGGTGGACGCCCTGGTGCGCCTAGGCGCGACGGCGGCGGGCCTGCCGACCACCGCACCCGAGCTGGCGGCCCTGGTGCCTGCCCAGGACCTGGGCCGCCTGTGCGCGGCGCTCGTCCGGGTGGCCCGCCGGCCCGCGCTCCTCGACTCCTGACCGTCGATCCCTCACCACGGATGCTCTCCCACCCCGGGCTGCTCGGACCCGAGAGAGAAGTTCTCGAACTACATTGTTCTAGTTGCTCTAGAACAACTACCATGGTGCCGTGCTCATCACCATCGATCCGGAATCTGCCGAGCCGCTCTACGGCCAGCTCGTCGGCGCGATCCGCGGCGCGATCCTGCGCGGCGAGGTCGGCCCCGGCGACAAGCTCCCGGCCGCGCGGGACCTCGCCGCCGGCCTCGGGGTCAACATGCACACCGTCCTGCGGGCCTACAACACCCTGCGCGACGACGGCGCCATCGAGCTGCGCCGCGGCCGCGGAGCGGTCGTCACCACCAAGGGCCTGGACACCGCCGAGCTCGAGCAGTCGGCGCGCACCTTCCTCGAGGCCGGGCGCCGGCACGGTCTCACCCTCCCCCAGCTGCACGATCTCCTCGATCAGGAGGCCCGGTCATGACCAGCCACGACAGCACCAGCACCGCCCACGCCGGCGCCTCGCCCGCCGAGCCCGTCCAGCCCACCCGCACCACCGACGACGCCGCCCGCCGTCGACAGCTGCTCGTCGCGGGTCCACCCCTCCTGCTCGCCGTCCTCGGCAGCGTCGGCGCCGTCGCCCTGTGGTGGGGCCGGGTGCCGGCCCGGATGGCCAACCACTTCGACGTCCACGGCGTCCCGAACGGCTTCGAGCCCCGGCCCCTCTCCCCCGGCGTGCTCCTGACCTTCGTCGTCGTCCCCGCGCTCACGCTGCTGACCCACCTCGCGCGTCGTCGACCGGGCCTGAGCGGCGCCTCCCGCTCCCTGGTGGCCGCCGTCGTCGGCCTCACCCTGGTCATGGCCTCCCTGCTCGTCCGCCAGCTCGTCGTCCACCTGGACGTCGCCCACGCCGAGGACGTCCGCAACCCCATGCTCGGCGGCCTGCTGTGGGTCCTTCCCGCGCTCGTGGTCGGGCTGGCCGTCTGGCGCCTGTGCCCGGACCGCGCGCCTGGCATCCACACCCTCCAGCCCGCCCGCCCCACCACGTTGCGTCCCGGCGCCCGGGCCGTGTGGACCTCCCGCGCCGAGGCGCCGCGCTGGCTGCTGGTCGTCCTGGCCGTCGCCTTCGTCATCGGCCTGGTCACCCCGGTCGTCACCCGCAGCTGGGAGAGCGCGCTGGCGCCCGTCGTCATCCTGCTCGTCGGGGCGATGACCTCCGCGGTCACGGTCACCGTCGACGGGCGCGGGCTCACCTGGCACACCCCGCTCGGCTGGCCCCGGGGCCGGATGCCCCTCGACCGGGTCGCCTCGGCCGAGGCGACCCAGGTGACCATCGGCGAGCACGGCGGCTGGGGCTACCGGATCGGTGCTCGCGGCCCGGCGGTGGTCATCCGCAACGGCGCGGCCCTGCGGGTCACGGCCACCTCCGGCCGGTGCCTCACCATCACGGTCGACGACGCCGCGACCGGCGCCTCGCTCCTGCAGGCCCTCACCGCACGGTCCTGACTGCTGGGCGTATGCCGGGTCCGGCGTGCGGCACACGCCCATGTCCGGACCGGTGCCGCACGGCTCCGGCGGCCCTTGCCCGCCCCCCACGCACCACGGCCCCGGGGCGCTCCTTAGGATCGAGCCCGGCCGTCTCGCCCCCGCTCGTCGGATCCCCCGTGGGGACCGGCAGCTCGGGCTCCCCATCGACGTGGGCCCGAGGCCCGGGCGGCCGCCCGCCGCCCGACCGGGCGCGGTGCACGCCACCGAGGAGAGGCAGCCAGCCATGGCCACCGTCCACGACCCATCCCCCGCCAGCCCACCGACCCGCTCGTCCCGGGAGGACCGAGGCTTCCTCGGTCACCCGGGTGGCCTCGCCTGGATCTTCCAGATCGAGCTGTGGGAGCGCTTCTCCTACTACGGCATGAAGGCGATCCTGCTGTACTTCATCGTCGACACGATCGCCAACGGTGGCCTGGGGATCCCCAAGTCCACCGGCGAGGCCGTGGTGGCGACGTACGGCGCGGCCGTCTACCTGCTCGCGATCCCCGGCGGGCTCGCGGCCGACCGGCTCCTCGGCGCCTGGCGGTCGACGTTCTACGGCGGGGTCATCATCATGCTCGGCCACATCTGCCTGGCCCTGCCCGCCACGGCGACCGCCTGGCTGGGCATCTGCCTGGTGGCCTTCGGCACCGGCTTCATCAAGCCCAACCTGTCGACCATGGTCGGTGAGCTCTACGACCAGGACGACCCCCGTCGCGACGGCGGCTTCCAGATCTTCTACATGGCCGTCAACATCGGCGCGTTCTTCTCCCCCCTGGTCGTGGCCGCGCTCAAGGAGCGGTGGGGCTACCACGTCGGCTTCTCCGCCGCCGCCGTGGGCATGGCCTTCGCCCTGGTCACCTTCCTGCTGAGCCGCAAGACCCTCCACGGCATCGGGATGACCGTCCCGAATCCCCTGACCGGCAAGGACCGGTCCCGCCTGGCCCTGGTCACCGTCGCGGTCGTCGTGTGCACCGGGCTGATGTACCTGCTGTTCTCCGCCCTCGAGGGCGGAGAGACCACCTCCGCGATCGTCGACACCGTCGCGGCGCTGTCGATCCTGGCCGGCATCGGCTACTTCTGGATGATGTTCCGCAGCCCGCAGGTCACCGCCAACGAGCGCAGCCACCTGGCGGCCTACCTGCCGATGTGGGTCGGCGGCGTGATGTTCTTCATGATCTTCGAGCAGGCCTCGGTCAAGATGGCGACCTTCGCCTCGGACAACACCCAGCTGTCCCTGGGGGGCATGAAGATCAACCCCGAGTGGTACCAGTCGGTCAACCCCTTCGCGATCGTCATCCTGGCCCCCCTCGTCGGGTGGTTCTTCACCCGCCGCGCCGGCCGCTTCCCGCAGACCCCGGCGAAGTTCGCCCTCGCGGTCACCCTCATCGGCCTGAGCGCCCTGCTCATGGGCTGGGCCTACACCATGTGGCCGGGCGGCGACCGTCTCTCGCCGGCCTACTTCCTCGCCATGGTCTTCGTCGTGCAGACCGTCGCCGAGCTCTTCCTGTCCCCCGTCGGCCTGTCCGCCACGACGATGCTCGCTCCCAAGGCCTTCGCCAGCCAGGCCATGGCGCTGTGGCTGCTGACGTCCGCCGTCGGTCAGGGCGTCGCGGCCCTGCTCATCAAGGGCATGGCCACGCTCTCCGACGCGACGTTCTACTACACCCTGGGTGCGATGACCCTCGTCTGCTCGCTGATCCTCTTCGGGCTCGTCCCCTGGACCCAGCGCAAGATGAAGGACGTCGAGGACATGCGCCGCGAGGCCGCCGACTCCGCGCGGGCGGCTCGCGCCCACTGATCCATCAGGAGACAGACCGGAGGGAGCGGTGCCCAGGCGCCGCTCCCTCCGGCATACGGTCGGCGTCCCTCAGCGTCCCAGAGCCGCCGCCGTGAGCTCGGACAGCCGTGTCCGCTGGCGCCCCTGCTCGTCGAAGTTGTCGTCGGCCAGCCACTGCTCGTAGACCGGCCGCAGGCGACGCCAGTCGTCGTCGGTCATGGCGTACCACGCGGTGTCGCGGTTGCGGCCCTTGTAGACCATGTGCTTGCGGAAGGTGCCCTCGTAGGTGAAGCCGTAGCGCTCCGCCGCCGCCCGGGATCCGGCGTTGAGGTCGTCGCACTTCCACTCGTAGCGCCGGTAGCCGAGCTCGTCGATGGCGTGCCGCGCCATGAGGTACATCGCCTCGGTGCCGCCACGGTGGTGCTGCATCTCGGGCGAGTAGAGGATGGTGCCGACCTCGATGACCCCGTCGACCACGTTGGCCCGCTGCCAGGACGCGGTGCCGACCACCCGGCCCGTCTCGTTGCCGACGATCGCCAGGGGGATCTGCGTCGGGTTGTCCATCAGCGTGCGCAGGTGGGCCGCCAGCTCGGTGGTGGTGCGGAAGGGCCCGGCCGTCATGTACGTCCACAACCCCTCGTCGCCCTCGCCGCACGTCAGCTCGAACAGGTCGGGCACGTGGTCCGCCGTCAGGTCCACGAGGGTGACCTCGTGCCCGACGAGCCGGACCCCGCGCGGGAGGACGACCGGGTGCCAACCCCAGACGTCGTCCCCGATGGGCTGGTCACGCTCGTTGCTGCGCACGACGACTCCTTGTCACGCGACCGGCCTGCGCCGGAGCGGGTATGGCGGAAGGATTCCGCGGACTACTGCTGCTCCATCTTGCGCGAACCACCCACGCGACTCACCTCGAAGACGCCGTCGACCTTGCGCACCGCCCGCATCACGTGCTCCAGGTGAGCGGGATCACCCATCTCGAAGGTGAACTTGAAGATCGCGACCCGGTTCGTCGTGGTCGAGGAGGCGCTCGACAGCAGGTTGACGTGCAGGTCGGCGAGGACCCGGGTCACGTCGGACAGCAGCCGCGAGCGGTCCAGGCCCTCGACCTGCATCTGCACGAGGAAGACCGAGGATGCCGTCGGCGACCACTGGACGTCGATGAGCCGCTCGGGCTCGGTGAGCAGGTCGGCGGCGTTGGTGCAGTCGCGCAGGTGCACCGAGACCCCGTGGCCGCGGGTGACGAAGCCGATGATGTCGTCGCCCGGCACCGGGGTGCAGCACTTGGCGAGCTTGACCCACACGTCGTCAGTCCCGACGACCACCACGCCGGGGTCGGTGGCGCGCACGCGACGGGTGCGTCGCGAGGCGGGCGAGACCGTCTCGGCGGCGTCCTCCGTCAGCCCCTCCTCGCCCCCGGCCTGGGCGAGCATGCGCCCGACGACGTGCTGGGCGGAGACGGTGCCGGAGCCGACCGCGGCATACAGCCCCGCGATGTCCGACAGGTGCAGCTCGCGGGCCAGGGCGGTCAACGACTCGACCGAGGTGAGCCGCTGCACGGGCAGCCCCTGCTTGCGCAGCTGCTTGGCGAGGGCGTCCTTGCCCGCCTCCACGGTCTCCTCGCGCCGCTCCTTGGAGAACCAGCCGCGGATCTTGTTGCGCGCTCGAGGGCTCTGCACGAAGTTGAGCCAGTCGTGGCTGGGCCCGGCGTCCGGCGCCTTGGAGGTGAGCACCTCCACGACGTCGCCGTTCTCCAGCCGTGACTCCAGCGGCACGAGCCGTCCGTTGACCCGACCACCGATGCAGCGGTGACCCACCTCGGTGTGCACGGCATACGCGAAGTCGACCGGCGTGGACCCGGCCGGCAGCCCGATGACCTCACCCTTGGGGGTGAAGACGAACACCTCCTGGGTGTTGATCTCGAAGCGCAGCGAGTCCAGGAACTCCCCCGGGTCGCTGGTCTCGGACTGCCAGTCCACCAGGGAGCGCAGCCAGGACATGTCGGTCTGGCCGTCCTCGGTGGGCATGGCCCCGCGCGGACCGTCCTCCTTGTACTTCCAGTGGGCCGCGACGCCGAACTCCGCCCGCCGGTGCATGGCGTGGGTGCGGATCTGGATCTCCACCGGGTTGCCGCCGGGGCCGATCACCGTGGTGTGCAGCGACTGGTACATGTTGAACTTCGGCGTGGCGATGTAGTCCTTGAACCGCCCCGGGACCGGCGTCCAGCGGGCGTGCATCGCCCCGAGGGCGGCGTAGCAGTCGCGGACCGACTCCACGAGGACCCGGACCCCGACGAGGTCGAAGATCTCGTCGAACTCCTTCCCCCGGACGATCATCTTCTGGTAGACGCTGTAGTAGTGCTTGGGCCGCCCGGTCACCTTCGCCTTGATCTTGGCTGCGTCCAGGTCGTGCAGCACCAGCTCGCGCACGCTGGCGAGGTATTCCTCGCGCGCCGGGGCGCGCTCGGCGACCAGGTGCTCGATCTCCTCGTAGACCTTGGGGTACAGCGTGGCGAAGGCGAGGTCCTCCAGCTCCCACTTGATGGTGTTCATGCCCAGGCGGTGCGCCAGCGGAGCATAGATCTCCAGCGTCTCGCGGGCCTTCTTGGCGGCCGAGGAGGCGGGTACGTAGCGCCAGGTGCGGGCGTTGTGGAGGCGGTCGGCGAGCTTGATGACGAGGACCCGGATGTCGCGCGCCATGGCGACGACCATCTTCCGGACCGTCTCGGCCTGCGCGGCGTCGCCGTAGGTCACCTTGTCGAGCTTGGTCACCCCGTCGACGAGGCGGGCTATCTCGTCGCCGAACTCCCGCCGCAGCTCGTCCAGGCTGTATGCCGTGTCCTCGACCGTGTCGTGCAGCAGCGCGGCGGCGATGGTGGTCGGCGGCATGCCGAGGTCCGCGAGGATCGTGGACACCGCGAGCGGGTGGGTGATGTAAGGGTCGCCGGACTTGCGCATCTGCCCGCGATGGCAGCGCTCGGCGACGACGTAGGCCCGGTCGATGATGGTGATGTCGGCCTTGGGGTGGGTCAGCCGCACCGACCGCAGGATCGGCTCCAGCACCGGGTGCGCCGAGGAACGGCCTCCGAGGCGGGCCAGCCGGGCCCGCATGCGCGCCGGCGCCGGGAGTGGCTGGGTCGGTTCGTCGACCGCGGCGCTCGTCGCCGACGTGGCCGGACGACGGCCCGCCACCGAGGGGTCGGGCTCGGGGCGCAGCGCGGTGGCGTCCTCGGCGGGGCTCGTCATCCCGTCATCCTAGGGTGTGCTCAGGCGTGGACGAGCGAGATCACCCGACGCCCAGCCAGGCGCTCGCGTCCCCGGAGGGCGTCGATCTCCAGCACGAACTCGCACGCGGAGACGATCCCGCCGCAGTCCTCCACCAGACCGCAGGTGGCGGCCGCGGTCCCGCCCGTCGCCAGCACATCGTCGAGGACGAGCACCCGCTGGCCGGGGGTCAGCGCGTCGACGTGCATCTCCAGGGTGGCCTGGCCGTACTCCAGCGTGTAGTCGGCACCGACCGTCGCGCCGGGAAGCTTGCCGGCCTTGCGCACCGGCACGAAGCCCACGCCCAGGGCGTAGGCGACGGCCGCGCCGAGGATGAACCCGCGGGCCTCCATGCCGACGACCACCTCGCAGTCACCGCGGTGGCGGCGGGCGATGTCGTCGACCACGGTCCGCAGCGCCGGTCCGTCGGCGAGCAGCGGCGTGAAGTCCTTGAACAGCACGCCCGGGGAGGGGAAGTCGGGGATGTCACGCATGAGCCGCGCGACCAGGGCCGCAGTCTCCTGCAGCTCCTGGTCGCGCGGCTCGGTGTCGGAGTGGGTCACGCGGGAGAACCTATCGCGTCGTGGCCGCTCGGGTCACCGCTTGGACCGCGGCGTCCGCCGGGGCTGGTTGCGCGGGCCCGTCTGGGTGGCGCTCGGGTGCAGCGGGCGGCGCCCGCCCGAGGCCGCCGGGTGGACCGGCCGCTCGCGCGTGCCCTCCGCCCCGGCCCGGGTGGCGCCACCGGCCGAGCGGGTGGCGGCACCTGCGGACACGAGCTGCGCCTCGTCGCGGGTCGTGGAGTGGGTGTCGCGCCGGCCGAGGTCGGACCTGAGCACGCCGGAGAAGTTCGCGCCGCCCCGGGCCTCCTGGAACCGGCGGGCCCGCCGGGCCTGATCACGCATCCCCGGCTCGCGCTCACGCAGCAGCGCGAGCACCGGGGTGGCGATGAAGACCGAGGAGTAGGCACCCACGAGGATGCCGACCAGCAGCACCAGCGCCAGGTCGAGCAGGACACCCGGGCCGATGATCAGCAGACCCACGATGAGCACCACGGTGACCGGGAGGACCGACATCATCGAGGTGTTGATCGAGCGGACCAGCGTCTGGTTGACCGCGAGGTTGGCGGCCTGGCTGTACGACTGGCGGCCCGAGTGCTCGGCCGCCCGGACGTTCTCCTTGACCTTGTCGAAGACCACCACGGTGTCGTAGAGCGAGTACGCCAGGACGGTGAGGAAGCCGATCATCGTCGCCGGGGTGATCTCGAAGCCGAGCAGCGTGTAGAGCCCGACGGTGATGACCATGTCGTGCAGCAGGGCGATCAGCGCCGCCAACGACATCTTCCAGGTGCGGAAGTACAACGCCAGCACGATCGAGACGATGAGGAAGAAGATCAGCAGCGCCCGGAGCGCCTGCTGGCTGACCGTCTGCCCCCACGACGGGCCGACGAAGGTGCTGGAGACGGCGTCTCGGCCCACCTTGAACTGGTCGGCGAGGGCCTTGGACACCGCCTGGGTGGGGCCCTCCTCCAGCTTCTCGGTCTGGACCCGGATCGAGCTGCCGCCGACCTTGGTCACCGTGACGTTGCCGGCCTTCGAGCCGGCCTTGGCGGCCGCGGCCTCCACGGTGTCCTTGGCCCGGGTCTCGAAGTTGCTGGTGTCGGAGATGCTGGCGACCCGGAACTCCGAGCCGCCGCGGAACTCCAGGCCCAGGTTGAGCCCCTTGAGCGCCAGCGACCCCGCGCACAGGGCCAGCACGAGGCCGGAGATGGCGAACCACAGCCAGCGGCGGCCGACGTAGTCGAGGCCGCGGCGACCGGTGTAGAGGTCGTTGCCGAGATCGGAAACCTTGCTCACAGCACGGCCCCGCCTTCCTTGGAGTAGCTCGCGTCGCGCCCGCGGGCCGCCTCGCGCTCGGCGTCGAGGGCCGCCAGCTCCGCGTCCGGGTCACGGAACTGACCACGGCCGCGGTAGCGAGCGGGCTTGGCCCCCAGCGCCTTCGGGTCGAAGCCGGACATCGGGTGACCCTCGCCGAAGAAGCGGGTGCGGGACAGCAGCGCCAGCATGGGGTGAGTGAAGAAGAACACGATGACCACGTCGATGAGCGTCGTCAGGCCGAGGGTGTACGCGAAGCCGCGCACGTTGCTCGACGCGAGGAGGTAGAGCACCACCGCGGCGATCAGGTTGACCAGGTCGGAGATGATCACCGTGCCCTTGGCCCGCTGCCAGCCGGCCTCGACGGCCGCGGGGATCGAGCGCCCCTCACGGATCTCGTCGCGCACGCGCTCGAAGTAGATGATGAACGAGTCGGCCGTCATACCGATCGACAGGATCAGACCGGTGACTCCCGCCATCGAGAGGCGGAAGTTCTGGGACCACCCGAGCAGGGTGATCGAGACGTAGGTCAGCGCCGCGGCCATGAGCAGGGAGGCGATGGTCACCAGGCCCAGCGCGCGGTACTGGAACAGCGCGTAGAGACAGACGAGCAGGAAGCCCGCCAGCCCGGCGAGCAGGCCCTTCTGCAGCTGGTCCGCGCCCAGGGTGGGGCTGACGGTGTCCTGGGTCTCCACCCGGAAGGACATCGGCAGGGCACCGAACTTCAGCTGCTGCGCGAGCGACTGGGACGAGACATCGGTAAAGCCACCGGTGATGGAGGACTTGCCGTCGTAGATCGGGACCGTGATGCGGGGGGCGACGATGACCTCGCCGTCGAGCACCGAGGCGAACTGGTTGCGCGGCTGGGGCAGGGTGAGCAGCCGCTTGGACAGGTCGGCGAACTTCTTGCCGCCGTCACCGGTCAGCGTGAGGTTGACGCCGTACTCCGTGCCGGTGCCGCCGCCCTGGGTGGGCTGCAGGCCGGCGGTCGCGTCGGCTATGTCGGCGCCCTCCAGCTCGGCCGGGCCGAGGATGTACTTGGCGGTGCGGTCTGTGGAGCAGGTGACGATCGCCTTCTTGGGGTCGTCGTTGATCTTCAGGTCGAGGTTCTTGTCGGTGCAGTTGAGCTTCTCGAACTGCGCCTGCAGCTCCGGGGTGATCCACGCCGGGTCGCTCGCGTCCTTGGGCGCCGCACCGGGGGTGGCTCCTGGGGCCGTGGCAGCCGGGGCGGCAGGGGCGGTGGCGGCCGGGGTCGGGGCCGCGGGAGCGGCAGGCGTGGCTGTCGTGGCCGGGGTCACCGGGGTGACGGTGGTCGCCTTGGCCGTCACCGTCGCCTGGGGCGCGAGCTGGGCGGCGGCCGGGGGCACGAGGGCACCGGCCGCGCTCGGCGTGGCGGTGGCAGCCGGTTTGGCGGGCTTCGCGGTGGGCTTCGCCGGGGTGACCACCGGCTTGGCCGGGGTCGCGGCGGGCTTGGCCGGCTTGGCCGGGGTGGCCGGGGGCTTGGCCGGGGTCGCGGCGGGCTTGGCCGGGGTGGCCGGGGGCTTCGCCGGGACGGTCGCGCCAGGCACCGGCACCCCGCTCGCCGTGGCCGTGGGCTGCGGCGTGGCGGTGCCGGCCGCCTCGATCAGGACCGGACGGAAGCGCATCATCGAGGACTTCTTCAGCGAGTCCACGGTCTCCTGCGGCGTGCCCTTGGGCAGGTTGACCACGATGTTGCGGCCACCCTGCGTCGACACCTCGGCCTCGGCGACTCCGGAGCCGTCGACACGCTTCTGCATGATGTTGACGGCCTCGTTCATCCGGGACTCGTCGAGGGCCTGCCCACCCTGGACCTGGGGGGCGAGCACGACCTGCGTGCCTCCCGCGAGGTCCAGACCGAGCTTGGGGGTCCACTGGGCGGAGCTCCAGGTGGTCACGCCGGCGAGCAGCGCATAGAGGCCGAGGAGGAGCACGAAGAACCAGGTGAGGGTCCGGCGCGCTCCTCTCGTGCGGGGGTTGCGGGCCATCAGTCGGCTTCCTTGGGTGATGCGGTCGGGACGGGCAGGACGCCGCCCGTCTGGGGGGCGTTCTCCGGAGCCTCGCCCAGCAGGGCGCGCTCGTCGAAGGTCAGGACGACGCCCGAGGCCACCTCGAGGCGGGCGAACCCGTCCTCGCGCGACCTCAGGGTGCCGACGAGGCCGGAGGTGGTGAGCACCTGTCGGCCGGGGTGCAAGGAGGCCAGGGTCGCCGCGGACTCGGCCTCGGCCGCCCGCTGCCGGCGGCGCGCGGCGAACCACAGCCAGGCCAGGAGCAGCAGGGACAGCAGGAACATCAGCATCGGCAGCAGGCCACCGTCGTCCGCCGCGGCGGTGGCCACGGCGAGCACAGTCAGTGGGGTCATCGGCTGCTCTCGGTCGGTATGGCGGCCCGCAGCCCCCGCAGTCGCCACTTTGGGTGACGATGGGGACACTGTGGGCGACGGTACATGTTCCTTTTCGGCAGTCTACGGGGCGTGCCGCTCCTGCAGCCAACCACCACGCCCGCCCGTCCCGCCACCGCAGCCGCCCACGACGAGCTGTCCGGACCCGCGCCCACGGCGTCTCGGGGAGCGGGCAGGAGCGTGCCGGTCAGGAGAAGCGGCCGTCCCCACCCTCCAGCGGCAGCTGCGTCATACCGGCTCCGGGAGCCTGCGCGGGTGCCCGCAGGCCCAGGTGCTCCCAGGCCAGGGCCGTCGCGGCGCGCCCGCGCGGGGTGCGCACCATGAAGCCCTCCCGCACGAGATAGGGCTCGGCGACCGTCTCCACGGTGTCCGGCTCCTCCCCCACCGCGACGGCGAGCGTGGACAGCCCGACCGGCCCGCCCCCGAAGCGGGTGCAGAGCAGCTCGAGCACGCCACGGTCGAGCCGGTCCAGGCCTCGCGGGTCGACGTCGAACAGCGCCAGCGCCTCCTGCGCGGCCTCGAGGTCGACGACACCGCGCCCGTGCACCTGCGACCAGTCGCGGACCCGGCGCAGCAGGCGGTTGGCGATGCGCGGCGTCCCCCGCGACCGCCCGGCGATCTCGGCGATCCCGTCATCCACGGCCTCGACCCCGAGCAGCCGGGCGGACCGCCCCAGGATCGCGGCCAGGTCGGCGGCCGCGTAGTAGTCCAGGTGCCCGGTGAAGCCGAAACGGTCCCGCAGCGGCGCGGGGAGCAGCCCGGCCCGGGTCGTGGCCCCCACGACGGTGAAGGGCGGCAGCTCCAGCGGGATCGCCGTGGCTCCCGGCCCCTTGCCGACGATGACGTCGACCCGGAAGTCCTCCATCGCGAGGTAGAGCATCTCCTCGGCCGGACGCGCCATCCGGTGGATCTCGTCGAGGAAGAGGACCTCCCCCTCGGCCAGGCTGGACAGGATCGCGGCCAGGTCGCCGGCGTGCTGGATCGCCGGCCCGCTGGTCACTCGGATCGGGCGCTCCAGCTCCGCGGCGACGATCATCGCGAGCGTGGTCTTGCCCAGGCCGGGCGGGCCGGACAGCAGGATGTGGTCGGGCACCGCATCACGGCGCCGGGCGGCCTCAAGCACGAGGGACAGCTGGTCGCGCACCCGCGGCTGGCCGGGGAACTCGCTCAGCCGCTTGGGTCGCAGCGCTGCCTCGACCCGTTGCTCGTCGTCGGTGCCGCGCGCGTCCACCACCCGCGCGGTGGCGTCGAAGCTCCAGTCGTCACAGGCAGCGTCGTCGAAGGCCCCCTCGCCGTGGCCCGGCTCGTCTCCTCTGGTCTGGTTCTCTGCCACGGGTCAGCGCCCCAGCTCGCGCAGGGCCGCGCGCAGCATCTCGCTGGTGGTGCCCGCTCCCCCGGCCGTGAGCACCCGGCCGACCGCGTCCTCGGCCTGCTTGGCCGACCAGCCCAGCCCGACGAGCGCCTCGACGACCTGCGGCTGCGCACCGGCCGGCGCCGCGGTGGCGCTCTCGCTCGGCGCGGTGTCCCCCGACGGCACGCCCACCTTGTCCCGCAGCTCCAGGACGATCCGCTCGGCGCCCTTGCGGCCGATGCCGGGCACCTTGGTCAAGGTCGTGAGGTCGCCGGTGGCGACGGCCTGCCGGGCGGCGTCGGGTGCGAGGACGGACAGGATCGCGAGCGCGACCTTCGGCCCGACCCCGGACACGGTCTGCACCTGCTCGAAGAGCACCCGCTCGTCCTCGTCGCCGAAGCCGTAGAGCGTCAGCGAGTCCTCGCGCACCACCAGGGTCGTCGCCAGGCGGGTCTCCTGCCCGGGGCGCACCGAGGCCGCCGTGGCGGGCGTCGTGTGGACCAGCATCCCGACACCGCCGACCTCGACGACGACGCCGTCCAGGCGGGCGGCCAGGACGGTTCCGGACACCGACGCGATCATGAGCTCTCCTCCACCACGATGCTTCTGGTATGACGGGGCTGCCGCCCCCGGGTGGGCGCACCTGCGACGGCGCGCACCGCGGCCCCCTCGGTCCTCCTCACCCGGTCCCCCGCGTGACGCCCTGTCGCCGGACTGCGGTCACGGCGGCCGCCCGCGCCGGGTCCGACCCGCCCGCGCTCGCGCGGTGCTGCGCCACGGCCTGCTGCCACCGGTTGGGCGCCTCGCCCTGGCGTCGGCGGGCGGCGTCCAGGGCCTCGGCCACCCGACTGTCGGCGACCGCGCTCTCCAGCCGGCTCGCCGCGCCTCCTCGCCATACCTGGCAGATCGCCAGGGCCAGCGCGTCGGCCGCGTCCGCCGGGGTCGGCCGCTCGTCCAGCCCGAGCACCCGCATCACCATGGTGGTGACCTGGGCCTTGTCGGCGCGGCCGTTGCCGGTCACCGCGGCCTTGACCTCGCTGGGGGTGTGCAGGGCGAGCGGGAGTCCCCGCCGTGCCGCGGCGAGCATCGGCACCGCGCTCGCCTGGGCCGTGCCCATGATGTTGGCGACGTCGCCGCGGGCGAACATCCGCTCCACCGCGATCGCGTCGGGGTCGTGCGCGTGCAGCCACTCGTCCAGCTCGACCTGCAGGGTGAGCAACCGCTGGTGGACGGGATCGGTGCTGGGGGTGCGGATGACGCCGACGGCGACCATGCGCAGCGGCCGACCCGGCACCCCCTCGACCACGCCGATGCCGCACCGGGTCAGGCCGGGGTCGACCCCGAGGACGCGCATGCCACCCTCCCCTTCCGACCCGGCCGGCCCTGCTGCTGGGACGAACACACGTTCGCACGCTCACCGTAGCAGCGTCCTCGGGGCACGCCGGGCTGCGGCGCGCCGCGCGGCCCACCGGCCGGTGAACCGGGCAGCCCGAGGGGCCGGTCACCCTCAGGTGACCGGCCCCTCGTCAGCCGGCCTCACGCCGGACGGTGCCCGGACCGGGTCAGTCCTCGTCGTTCAGACCGAGCTCCTCGGCGACCTCGTCGGAGATGTCGCCGTTGGTCCAGACGTTCTGCACGTCGTCGGAGTCCTCGAGGGCGTCGACGACCTTCATCATCTTGGTCGCGCCGGTGGCGTCCAGGTCGACCTTGAGGTTGGGCACGAAGCTCGCCTCGGCCGACTCGTACTCCAGCCCGGCCTCCTCGATCGCCTTGCGGACGCCCACGAAGTCCGTGGCCTCGGAGATGATCTCGAAGGTGTCGCCCTCGTCGTTGACCTCCTCGGCGCCGGCGTCGAGCACGATCTCGAGCAGCTCGTCCTCAGTCGTCTCCTTGCCCTTCTGCTGCTTGGGGACCACGACGACGCCCTTGCGGGAGAAGTTGTAGGCCACCGAGCCCGGGTCGGCGAGGTTGCCGCCGTTGCGGGTCAGGGCGACGCGCACCTCGGTGGCGGCGCGGTTGCGGTTGTCGGTGAGGCACTCGATCAGCACGGCGACACCGTTGGGGGCGTAGCCCTCGTACATGATCGTCTGCCAGTCGGCGCCGCCGGACTCCGCACCGGAGCCGCGCTTGAGGGCGCGGTCGATGTTGTCGTTGGGGACGGAGTTCTTCTTGGCCTTCTGGACCGCGTCGTACAGCGTCGGGTTGCCCGCGGGGTCAGCCCCACCGTTGCGGCACGCGACCTCGATGTTCTTGATCAGCTTGGCAAAGAGCTTGCCACGCTTGGCATCGATCGCAGCCTTCTTGTGCTTGGTGGTGGCCCACTTGGAGTGGCCGCTCATGAGAGTCTCCTCGCTGGTTCTGCCCTGGCAACTTCCCTAGTCTATGCGCCCCGCACGAGGTCCACGAAGTACTCGTGGACGCGCAGGTCGCCGGTGACCTCGGGGTGGAAGCTCGTGACCAGCAGGTTGTCCTGCCGGGCCATCACGACCTTGCCGCCCCGCTCCCCCGACGACCCGTCGGCCGGCACCTCGGCGAGCACCTCGACGGCCCCGCCGACCTCCTCGACCCACGGTGCCCGGATGAAGACCGCTCGCACCGGCTCGGACTCGCCGTCGCGCACCGCCGGGATCGACAGGTCCACCTCGAAGGAGTCCACCTGCCGCCCGAAGGCGTTGCGGCGCACGAGCAGGTCCATCCCGCCCAGGGTCTGCTGGTCGCTCGTCGCGTCGGCGACCCGGTCGGCGAGCATGATCATGCCCGCGCACGAGCCGTAGACCGGCATACCGCCCGCGATCCGCTCGCGCAGCGGCCCCTGCAGGTCGAAGGCCCGCACCAGCTTGTCCATGACGGTCGACTCCCCGCCGGGGATGACGAGCCCGTCCAGCCCCTCCAGCTCGGCAGGGCGACGGACGGTCGAGGTCGCCACGCCGAGGGTGTGCAGGGCCTGGACGTGCTCGCGGACGTCGCCCTGGACGGCGAGGACTCCGATGCGGGGGGAGGTGGTCACGGGCGTCCACCCTAGTCCCGCCGACGACGTGGGTACGACGACCGACCACCCCGGGCTGCCTCAGCCCCGGCGCAGCGCCTCCGCCTGGGTGGCCCGCCGCCGGACCCCCAGCCACCCGAGCACGAGGGCGATCACGATCACCGGCGTGGCGAGCAGGGTCTTGCGACCGTCGGCGTCGAACCACATCGTGACGAGCACGAAGACCAGCGCCGCCATCCCCAGCCACGAGGTGAAGGGCGCGCCCGGCATCGGGAAGCTGGTGGCAGGCAGCTCGCCGCGGTTGATCTTGCGGCGCAGCGCGATCTGGCAGGCGAAGATCGTCCCCCACGTCCAGATGATGCCGATGGCGGCCATGTTGAGCGCCAGCTCGAAGGCCTGGGCGGGCACGAAGTAGTTCAGGACGACGCCGAGGAAGTACACGGCCGCGGTGAGCAGGATCCCGCCGTACGGCACGTGGTGCCTGCTCATCCGCCCGGTGAAGGCCGGCGCCTCGCCCTCGGCGGCGAGCGACTTGAGCACCCGGCCGGTGGAGTAGAGGCCGGAGTTGCAGGAGGACAGCGCGGCGGTGAGGACGATGACGTTCATCGCGTCGCCGATCCAGGGCTGCCCGAGCCGGGAGAAGACCGTCACGAAGGGGCTCTCGCCCGCGTGGTAGGTCGTGTAGGGCACGAGGCAGCCGAGCAGCAGCACCGATCCGACGTAGAAGAACGCGATCCGGAAGATGACCGCGCGGATGGCCTTGGGGATCACCTCGCGGGGGTTCTGAGTCTCCCCGGCCGCGGTGCCGACGAGCTCGATGGTGGCGTAGGCGAAGATCACGCCCTGCAGCACCATGACCAGCGGCAGGACCCCCTTGGGGAAGAACCCGCCCGGGCCCTGCACCAGGTTGCCCAGCCCCGCCGGGTGGCCGGGGACGACCTCGGTGCGCATCGCGACGAGGCCGATGCCGACGACGATGAAGGTCACCAGGGCGAGCACCTTGAGCAGCGAGGCCCAGAACTCGAACTCGCCGAAGGCCTTGACGCTGGTGAGGTTGATCGCCAGCACCACGGCCAGCGCGACCAGCGCCGGGATCCACTGGGGCAGGTGGGGCAGCCACTTGTTGACGTACTGCGCGATCGCGGTGATCTCGGCGATGCCGGAGGTCATCCAGTTGACCATGTACATCCAGCCGGCGACGAAGGCCCACTTGTTGCCGAAGAACTCGCGCGAGTAGGACACGAAGGACCCGCTGGACGGCCGGTGCATGACCAGCTCGCCGAGGGCCCGCATCAGCAGGTAGGCCACGACGCCGCACAGGGCGTAGGCGAGGACCAGGGAGGGGCCGGCCTTGGCCATCCGGCCGCCGGCGCCCATGAAGAGCCCCACACCGATGGCGCCGCCGATGGCGATCATCTGGACCTGACGGTTGGACAGGGACTGGTGGTAGCCCTCGTCGCCTGCGTCCGTGAGGGCGAACCCGCCGGGATCGGCCGGGGCTGCGGACACCTTGTCCGCCGGGGTGCTGGAAGGCGTCATCGCGCATCCTTGCTGTGAAGTGGTTGGACCAATGCACTCTACCGGGTGGTCATGCCGACCTGACCTGGGGGATCTCCATCGGCACCTGCCGGTACGGCGAAGACCCCGAGCCGCTCGGTGGGAGCGACCCGGGGCCTTCGGGGTGCGAGGTGACGAGATCCGCTGGTCACCAACCGCGCTCGGCGAGACGGTGCGGGACCGGGATGTCGTCGACGTTGATGCCGACCATGGCCTCGCCCAGGCCGCGGGAGACCTTGGCGATGGTGTCGGGGTCGTCGTAGAAGGTCGTGGCCTTAACGATGGCCTCGGCGCGCTGGGCGGGGTTGCCGGACTTGAAGATCCCGGAGCCGACGAAGACGCCCTCGGCACCGAGCTGCATCATCATCGCGGCGTCGGCGGGGGTGGCGATGCCGCCCGCGGTGAACATCACGACGGGCAGCTTGCCGGTCTCGGCGATCTCGGCGACGAGCTCGTAGGGCGCCTGCAGCTCCTTGGCCGCGACGTACAGCTCGTCGGGGGCCATCGAGCGCAGGCGGTTGATCTCGGCACGGATCGTGCGCATGTGGGTGGTGGCGTTGGAGACGTCGCCGGTGCCGGCCTCACCCTTGGAGCGGATCATGGCCGCGCCCTCGGTGATGCGACGCAGGGCCTCGCCCAGGTTGGTGGCGCCGCAGACGAAGGGCACCGTGAACTGCCACTTGTCGATGTGGTTGCTGTAGTCCGCGGGGGTCAGCACCTCGGACTCGTCGATGTAGTCGACGCCGAGGGACTGCAGGACCTGGGCCTCGACGAAGTGACCGATGCGGGCCTTGGCCATGACCGGGATGGAGACGGTCTCGATGATCCCCTGGATCATGTCGGGGTCGCTCATCCGAGAGACGCCGCCCTGGGCGCGGATGTCGGCGGGGACCCGCTCGAGGGCCATGACGGCCACGGCGCCGGCGTCCTCGGCGATCTTGGCCTGCTCGGGGGTGACGACGTCCATGATGACGCCGCCCTTGAGCATCTCGGCCATGCCGCGCTTGACGCGCGAGGTGCCGGTGGTGGACGTGGTGCTGGTGGGCTCGTTGGTGCTCATGTGCGTGCGCGTGCCTGTCGAACGTCGGTGTGGGACCCGTCCACTGTAGGACGAGCCCCCCGCCGGGCCGTCATCGGCGTCACTCGACCGCCGTCGGCAGGCGGTCGTCGAACTCGATGGTCCGCGGCAGCTCCGCGTGCCCCGCGAGGTGGAAGACGCGGACGGTCCGCGTGCGCCGCACCCGCTGCACGTCCACCACCGCGTCGTTGTGGAACCGCCGCGCGAGCTGCACCCGCGAGCCCGCCGACCGCACCCGCAGCAGCAGCCCGCGTCCCACCTCGTCGCGCCGCAGCGCCTCGACGGTCTCCGGCGGCAGGGCCAGGTCCAGGGCCTGGGTGAGATCGGTCTCCACGTCCGCCCGGCCCACGGCGTGCTCGTCCTCGGCCTCCAGGGACTCCGCCGCCGCGGCGGCCAGGAAGAGCGACGTGGCCGGGTCCAGCAGGCCGCTCGCCGCGAGCTCCTGGGCAGCCTCGGCCCGCCGGACGAGCTGGGCGTCGACCGCGACCAGGGCCCCCTCGACCCGGGCGTGGAGCCGGTCGAGCCGCGCCGCCTGGTAGGTGAGCCGCCAGGCCAGGAGCACCAGGGCCAGCCCGACCAGCACCAGCACCAGCGGCACGTCCGGGCCAGAGCCCACCACCACCCGGCCGTATGCCGGCACCTGCGCCGTCACCTGGTGCTCCGGCCGGGTCCGGTCGACCCGCCGCGACCGCGCAGCCGCTCCCCCAGCGCCGCCCACCGGCGCGCCATGCGCCCGGCCGGCACCTCCGGCGCGCCGACGACGACGGTCTCGTAGACCGCGAGCACCTGCTCGGCCACCACGGACCAGTCGAAGGCCCGGGCGCGCTCGCGGCCGCGGGCGGCGAGCGCGGCGCGGCGGGCCGGGTCGCGCAGCAGCGCCACGACGGCGTCGGCGAGGGCCCCGGCGGACTCGTTGGTGAAGGTCGCACCCGCCCGCCCGCCGTCGAGCACCCGCCGGAAGGCGGGCAGGTCCGAGGCGAGCACGCAGGCGCCGGCAGCCATGGCCTCGACCAGGATGATCCCGAAGCTCTCGCCGCCGGTGTTGGGGGCGACGTAGAGGTCGGCGGAGGCGAGGAGCGCGGCCTTGTCCTCGTCGGAGACGGCGCCGAGGAGCTCGACCCGGCACCCGGGGGGCACCTGCGCGCGCACCGCCTCCTGGTCGCCGGGGCCGGCGACCAGGAGGCGGACGCCGGGGACGGCGCGGGTGACGGCGGGCAGCGCCTCCAGGAGAAGCGGCAGCCCCTTGCGGGGTTCGCCGAGGCGGCCGAGGAAGGCGATGGTGGGCGCGTCGGGGGCGCCCTGCCAGGCGGGTCGTGGCGCGGTGGCCGCGAAGCGGTCGACATACACCCCGTTGGGGATGACCACGGCGTCGCCGCCGTAGTGGGTGGTGACGGTGCGGCGGGCGTCCTCGGAGACGGCGATGCGGGCGAGGATCTTCTCCAGGGAGGGACGGAACGCCGGGTAGACCGTCTGCATGGCCCGCGAGCGCACCTGGGAGGAGTGGAAGGTCGCGACGATCGGGCACTCGGCCTGCCACAGGGCGAGGGTGCCGATCGAGGGGGTGACCGGCTCGTGGATGTGCACCAGGTCCAGGTCGCCGTCCTCCAGCCAGCGGGCGACGCGGGCGGCGGTGACGGGGCCGAAGTTCAGGCGGGCCACCGAGCCGTTGTAGCGCACGGGCACGGCTCGACCGGCGGGCACGACGTAGGGCGGCAGGGCGGTGTCCTCGTCCGCGGGGGCGAGCACCGACACCTCGTGCCCCTGGTCGATCAGCCACTCGGCGAGGTCGCGCACGTGCAGCTGCACGCCGCCCGCCACGTCGAAGGAGTAGGGGCAGACGATCCCGACGCGCAGGCTCACCGCACGTCCTCGGCGAAGACGCGCTGCATCATGTGCCAGTCCTGCGTGTGCTCCCGGATCGCCCCCTCGAGGGCGGTGGCGCAGGCCTGGCTCATGGTCTCGGCGCGCTGCCGGGTGGTGCCGGTGGCGGGGACGGGCACCTCGGGGTGGAAGGTGATGACGATGTCGTGGCCGCTGCCGGTGCCGCCGGGGCCGGTACGGCGCTCGTAGTGTACCGAGACCGGGTGCAGCGGCGCCCCGGTCGCGACCGCCAGCGCGGCGGGTCCGGCGGCCATCCGGGCGTCGCGGCCGCAGAAGGTCACGGTGACGCCCTGGTCGGTGAGGTCGCGGTCGGCCAGCAGCGGCACGAAGGCGCCGGCGCGCACCGCCCGCACCAGGGCGGGAAACACCGGTCCTGCCCCGGTCAGCGGCAGGATCGTCATCCCGAGCTGCTCGCGGAAGTCGACGAAGGCGTCGTACAGCCCCTCGGGTCGCAGCCGCTCGGCGACGGTGGTGACGGGGGCGAGCTGGTGGGTTGACCAGGCGCCGGCGAGGTCCCAGTTGCCGAGGTGCCCGAGGAAGGCCACGGCCCCGCGGCCCTCGACGAGCGCGGCCCGGACCGGCTCGTCGCCGACGCACCGCACGGAGGTGACCACCGTGTCGGCGGTCAGGTCGGGCAGCCGGAAGGCGTCGCACCAGTACCTCAGGTAGGACCGGCTCCCGGCCTCGACGAGCCGCTCGAGCTGGGTGTCCGTGAGGTCGGGGCGCACCCGGCGATAGTTGGCGCGCATCCGGTCGATCGAGCGGCCACCCCGGCGGTACGACGCGACCGCTGCGCGGTCGAACAGCGCGTAGGCCACCCGCGCGGGGAGCAGGCGGACGACGCGCCACGCGAGGAGGAAGCCCCACAGGGTCAGCCGGTCACCCATGACGGCTCCTTCGGGTCGGGTCAGCCGAGGGACTGACGACGGACCACCACGATGCGCTGCAGCACGGTGACCGCGGACAGGACGGCGAGCAGCCACAGCGCCCAGGTGACGGCGCGGTCGCCGACCCCGACCCCGGCCAGGGCCGTGGCCGCGAGGATGAGCACGAGCCGGTCGGCCCGCTCGGCGATGCCCACGTCGGCCCGCATCCCCAGGCCCTCGGCGCGGGCGCGCACGTAGGACACGAGCATGCCGAGGACCAGGACGGCGAGGGCCACCGCGGTCATGGTCTGGCGCCCGTCGCGGGAGTAGTAGAGGACCAGCCCGCCGAAGATCGCGGCGTCGCCGACCCGGTCGAGGCTGGAGTCGAGGAAGGCCCCGAAGCTCGAGGTGCGCCCGCTGTGCCGGGCCATCACCCCGTCGATGGTGTCGCTGAACACGAACAGCACGATCGCCAGCGTGCCCCACAGGAACTCGCCGCGGGGGAAGAACCACAGCGCGCTCGCGGCGACGCCGAGGGTGCCGACGACCGTCACGGCGTCCGGGCTGACGCCGAGGCTCAGCAGGACCCGCGCGACGGGAGTGAAGATCCGGGTGGCGAGGGCGCGGAAACGGTTCAGCATGGTGGCTCCACCCTAGTGGTAGGCGCTTCCCGACTCGCAGGTGCGGCCCCGGCGGGTCGATGATGTCGGGATCACCGCAACGGCGCGGTGAACGATCCACCAACGATGAGGTCAGGTGAGATGACATGGCCGCCAACACCGCCAACGGTCAGAGAGCCGGTTCCCCCGCCCCGGCCCGCCCCGAGGACATCCGCAACGTGGTCCTCGTCGGTCCCTCGGGGTCGGGCAAGTCGACGATCTTCGAGCACCTGATAGCGGCCCGCGTCCCGGGGCACCGGGCCAAGGAGCAGACCAAGGGGTCCGACACCCGGTCCGTGGGGCTGGAGGCGGCGACCCTCGAGGTCGACGGGACGACGGTCACCCTGCTCGACAGCCCCGGGTATGCCGACTTCGTGGGCGAGGTGCGCGCGGGCCTGCGCGCCGCCGACGCCGCGCTGTTCGTGGTGAGCGCGGCCGACGGCGTGGACGCGGCGACGGCGCTGCTGTGGCACGAGTGCGCCGCGGTGGGCATGCCACGGGCGCTGGTGGTGACCAAGCTGGAGACCGGTCGTGCCTCCTTCGAGGACACCGTGGCCGACTGCCGGCGGGTGTTCGGCTCGGTGCAGCCGCTCTACCTGCCCGTCCTGGAGGGCGAGCGGATCACCGGGACGCTGGCGCTGCTGAGCCGGCGCGTCTACGACCTGAGCACCGGCACCCTCGTGCTGCGCGCGGCCACCGGCGACCAGCTCGCCGAGATCGACGCCGCCCGGCCGGACCTGGTCGAGACGATCATCACCGAGTCCGAGGACGATACCCTGCTCGACCGCTACCTCGACGGCGAGGACGTGTCCGTGGATCAGGTGCGCGAGGACCTGCTGGCCGCGATCGCGACCGGCTCCTTCTTCCCCGCCATACCCCTGAGCGCGCTCACGGGCGCCGGCGTCACCGAGCTGCTGGAGATCGTCAGCGACGCCTTCCCGGACCCGCGCCGCCATCCCCTGCCGATGGTGACGACCGTCGACGGCGACCCGGTCGAGCCGCTCGTCGGGGACCCGGACGGCCCGCTCGTCGCGGAGGTCGTGCGGACCTCGACCGATCCCTACGTCGGGCGGATCTCGCTGGTCCGGGTCTTCAACGGCACCCTGCACGCCGACGACCTGGTCCACGTGTCCGGGCACCTGTCGACCTTCGCGGGAAAGACCGTGGAGGGCCACCCGGACCACGACTCCCAGGAGCGCGTGGGGCCGCTGTCCCTGCCCGGCAGCGACGGGACGCACACGGCGATCAGGTCCGCCGTGGCCGGCCAGGTCGTCGAGGTCGCCAAGCTGGCGCACGCCGAGACCGGGGACACCCTGTCCGCCAAGGACTCACCCGTCGTGGTCGAGCCCTGGCTGCTGCCCGAGCCGCTGCTGCCCGTCGCGATCCACCCGGTGGCCAAGGCCGACGAGGACAAGCTCGCGAGCGCCCTGGCGCGCCTGGTCGCCGAGGACGTCACGATGCGGCTGGACCACGACGCCGAGACGCACCAGACGGTGCTGTGGACCATGGGCCAGGCGCACGTGGACCTCCTCCTCGGGCGGCTGGCCGAGCGCTACCAGGTGGCCGTGGAGGCGGAGCCGCTGCGGGTGCGGCTGCGGGAGACCTTCGTCGCGCCGGCCAAGGCCGTCGGCCGGCACGTCAAGCAGTCCGGGGGGCACGGGCAGTTCGCGGTGTGCCACGTGGAGATCGAGCCGCTCGAGCGCGGGGCATGCTTCGAGTTCGTCGACAAGGTCGTCGGCGGGTCGGTGCCGCGGCAGTTCATCCCCTCGGTGGAGAAGGGCATCCGCGCCCAGATGGCCAAGGGGACGCTGGCGGGCTACCCGATGGTGGACATCCGGGTCACCCTGACCGACGGCAAGGCCCACTCGGTCGACTCCTCGGACATGGCCTTCCAGACCGCGGGGGCGCTCGCGCTGAAGGAGGCGACGAGCTCGGCGACGGTCACCCTGCTGGAGCCGGTGGACACCGTGGACGTCACCGTCGCCGACGAGTTCGTGGGCGCCGCGATGAGCGACCTGTCCACGCGGCGCGGCCGGGTCGTCGGCACCGATCCGGCCGAGGAGGGACGCACGGTCATCCACGCCGAGGTGCCCGCGCTGGAGCTCACGCGCTATGCCATCGACCTGCGGTCGGTCTCCCACGGCACCGGGCGCTTCCACCGTGAGGTGCTGCGCTACGACCCGCTGCCGCAGCACCTGGCCCAGCAGGTCGTCACCGGCTGACCGGCACCCGTCGGGCGTCGCGCGAGGGCAGCGGTCCGCGGGGCCGTCACCGAGGCAGTGGCGGCCCTGCGGCCTGCTCGGGTGCCGCTCCCGAGTCTGCGCAGCGGCGCCCTCGCCCCGTGGTCGGACCGCGGGGATGGCAGACTTGACCCCATGGACCTCTACGTCATCCGTCACGGTCAGTCCGAGAACAACAAGCTGTATGCCGAGACCGGCAGCCGCGTCGGACGCACCCCCGACTCCGAGCTCTCCGAGACCGGGCACGAGCAGGCCCGACGCCTGGCCGACGCCGTCCGCAGCGACCGCAGCCACCTCGACGTGGACGTCCTCTACACCGCGCTCACCCACCGCTGCCTGCAGACCGCGGGCCCGCTCGGCGAGGCCCTGGGCCTGACGCCCGTGGGTCGCACCGACCTGGGTGAGGTCGGTGGGCTGTACGCCGCCCACCCCGCCACCGGCGTCCGTCGTCACTACCCCGGCCTGCCGGTGAGCGAGATGCGCGACATGATCCCCGAGCTGCAGATCCCCGCCGAGGTCGAGCAGGCCGGCGAGTGGGACGGCGGTTTCGAGGAGGAGCACGCCGAGGCCCAGCGTCGCGCCGCTGCGGTCCTGGCGGACCTGGCCGCCCAGCACGCCGACGACGCCAAGGTCGGCATCCTCACCCACCAGCACTTCGGCCAGCTGCTCGTCGGCGAGGTCGCGGGGATCGGCGAGGCCGGCCGCAAGTTCGAGCTGTCCAACTCGTCGGTGACCGCGTTGCGCCACGAGGACGGGCAGTGGCGGGTCCTGTGGGTCAACCGGGTGCGCCACCTGGAGACCGACCTGATCAACGCCTGACCCGGGCGATCCCGGAGCCGGTCGGGGCCCGGCCAGGTCACCATCAGGACACGAGACACAACGATCTGGAGGTCGGACCGGCCCTCCCCCTGGGCCGGTCCGACCTTGCTCCCTAGGGTGAGACCTGGTGCCCCGGACGGTCCGGGGCCTGATGACAAGGGGGGATTCATGTCTTTCGGCGACGCCGTCAAGACCTGCTTCCGCAAGTACGTCGACTTCTCCGGCCGCGCCCGCCGCCGGGAGTTCTGGTTCTGGACGCTCTTCACCGTCCTGGTCTCGCTCCTGGCCACGGCGCTGGATCACCTGCTCGGGTTCCGCGGCGAGGCAGGTGACATGACGCCGGTCCAGACCCTGGCGGCGCTGGCGTTCTTCCTGCCGGCGATCGCCGTGACGGCCCGTCGTCTGCACGACACCGGCCGCTCCGGCTGGTGGCAGCTGCTGGCGCTCATCCCGATCCTCGGTGGCCTGGTCCTGCTGTTCTGGGAGGTCAAGGACTCCCAGCCCGGCGTCAACAGCTACGGCCCCAACCCCAAGGGCGTGGGCGACGACGCCGGTCTTGGTGGCTATCCGGGCGCGGCCTACGGCCAGCCGCAGGGCCAGTCGTACGGTCAGACGCCGCCCGCTCCCCCGGCCTACGGTCAGCCGCAGCCGGGCACGGCCGACCAGCCGCCGTCGGGCAGCCCCTACTCGGGCTGACCTCTCGGGATGCCAGGGGCCCCGCACCGACACCTGGTGCGGGGCCCCTGGCATCCCTGGGCAGACCGGTGGCCCGCTCAGCCGAAGGCCTCCCACAGGGTCAGTGCGGACAGGGCCACCATGACCACGGCGGCGATCCTGGTGATGGCGCGCATGGGGATCACCGTGAGCAGCGCCTGGCCGCCGAGGATCGCGAGCAGCGCCACCGACCCCAGCCCCAGGACGGCACCGATACCGACGGACACCGGCGAGTGGTACTTCGCGGCGAGGTTGGCGGTCATGATCTGGGTCAGGTCGCCCCACTCCGCGAGGAAGATGATCCCGTAGCCCATGGACGCGACCTTGGCGAACCCGGCCTTGGCGTCGGTGGCGCCCACGACGGCTTCCTCCTCGGCGAGCTCGGCCGCCTCGTCCTCGGCGCCCTCCCGCCAGATGAGGACGGCCCCGAGCAGGAAGAGCCCGGCCACCAGGAGCTTGAGCAGCGTCTGGGGCAGCAGGGTCATGACCGAGCCCGCGGCCACGGCGATGACCACGTGCGTCGCGAAGGCCGCGGCCACCCCGCTGAAGGCCCAGAACCACGGGTAGCGCGTCCCCAGCACGAGGCTGGCGAGGGCTGACTTGTCCGGCAGCTCCCCGACGAAGATCAGGGCGAAGACGGTGGCGACGATGCCGACATCGAGCACGGGGGGCTCCAGAGGCTAGGGGGGACGGCGCGCACGCGCCGACCGACGATCCTATCCGCGCTCACGACCTACCGGCAGTCGTCGGACCCGTCTGCTCAGGGCGCCCAGGCCAGTCCGGCCACCGCGGGTCGATCCTGCAGGCGGGGGCACCGCCCGGCAGCGCGTGCCGGTGCTCGGCGACCCAGCCGTATGCCGCGGCCAGCGGACCGTCCAGCGCCGGGGCGTTCAGGACCCGGGCGACCGGCCGCAGGACGGGGTGCCCCAGCTCGACGGCGGCGACGACCGCGCGGTGCCCGGAGCTCACCCGCCCCTCCCGGTCGACGAGCTGCACCTCGGCCTGGCAGTCCTGCTCCGTCAGCCCCCAGCGGGCGAGCACCGCCCCGCCGAGCTGCTGCCACGGGCGGATCTCGTACCGGTCCCGGCAGACCCACCGCCAGGTCCAGCGCGCGGCGACCGTGCAGAAGCCGCGGTCGCCGTCGAAGATCAGCAGGGGCAGCGGAACGAGGTCGGTCCCTGCCTCCGGCATACGGCTCACGCCTGGGGCCAGGCGGCCACGAGCTGCTGCCGGGTGTCCTCGAGCAGCACCGGGAGGGCCTTGGTCTGCCCCACGATGGGCAGGAAGTTCATGTCGCCGCCCCAGCGGGGCACGACGTGCTGGTGCAGGTGGGCCGCGACGCCGGCACCCGCGACGGCCCCCTGGTTCATGCCGAGGTTGAAGCCCATCGGACGGCTGGCCGCCTGCAGCGCGCGGATCGCCTGCTTGGTCAGCGCCGTGAACTCCGCGGTCTCCTCGTCGGTGAGGTCGAGGTAGAGCGGCACATGGCGATAGGGACAGATCAGCAGGTGGCCGGGGTTGTAGGGGAACAGGTTGAGCACCACGAAGCACAGCTCGCCGCGGTGCACGACCAGGCCGGCCGCGTCGTCCTTTTCCGGGGCCGCGCAGAAGGGGCACCCGTCCCCCGCGTCGGCGCTCGGGCGCTCGGCGGTGATGTAGGCCATCCGGTGCGGGGTCCACAGCCGCTCGAAACCGTCGGTCACGCCGACGAGCTCGCCCGCGTCCTGGAGGGAGCCGGGCCGCGCACGCTCCGCGCTGGCGTGGTCCTGGTGGTCGGTCACCCGACGATCCTAGACTCGGGGCCATGACGACGCCCGCCACCCCACCTCCCGCCCCCGCCGGCGACGTGTGGACCGCGCTCCACCAGCCCGCCGAGCCCAACCCCACCGAGTGGGTGCGCCAGCAGCTCGCCGACATCGAGGCCGCAGGCACCACCGCGGTCGCCGGCGTCCAGGGTCGTGCCGTGGTCGTGCTGACCATGCTCGGCCGCTCGTCCGGCAAGGTCCGCCAGGTCCCGCTCATGCGGGTCGAGCACGACGACGTCTACGTCGCGGTCGCCTCCAAGGGCGGGGCGCCCGAGCACCCGGCGTGGTACCACAACCTCGTCGCCCACCCCCAGCTGCTGCTGCAGGACGGCTCCGAGACCACCCGCCGGGTCGCCCGCCTCGCCACCGACGAGGAGCGCGAGCAGTGGTGGCCGCGGTGCGTCGAGGCCTTCCCTCCTTACGCGGAGTATGCCGAGAAGGCCGGGCGCACCATCCCTCTCTTCCTGCTCGAGCGCCCGTGACCCGCCAGGAGCGGCTCCATCGGGTCCGGGCCAAGCTGCAGGACGCGATGGCCGAGCAGATCTGCCTCAACCTCGACATGCGCGACGACACCACCAAGGGCTACTGCATCGGCGTCGGCCGGCGCTGGGCCCTGGTGCGGGTGGCTGCCCCCTGGCCCGACGGGCTGGTGGCCGTCCGGCTGCGCGACCTGGAGCGGATCCGGCACGAGGACCACCAGGCCGTCGAGCGGTTCGCCTTCGAGCGGGAGGGAGCCTGGCCGCCCCTGCCGGTCGAGGGCATCGACCTGGACCGCACCGAGGGCCTGGTCACCGACCTCGCCGAGCGTTTCCCGCTGCTGGGGATGGAGGTGGAGGGCGCCACCGAGCAGCTCTTCGTCGGGGCGCCGGTGCTCCTCGCCGACGGCACCCTGATGCTGCAGGAGCTCACCACCGAGCCCGCCTGGGAGGCCCTGTCCACCTGGCGGCTGCGGGACCTGACCCGCCTCACCGTCGGCGACCGCTACCTGTCCCTCATGGACGAGCTGGCGCCCCCGAGGCCGCAGGACCCCTCACCCTTCGCCGACTAGGTGCCCGGCCACGCGCGCAGTCAGCCCGCGATGCTCGTGACGCCCGCCGGCGCCCGCAGGCTCGCCACGTAGGTGCCGTCCGGGGCGGGCCGCGCAGCCAGCCGGCGCGCGATCCCCGGCGCCGCCGGGCCCAGGGCGCTCAGGTCGGCCCGCAGGTGGGTCAGCCCCTCCGCCGCGGACCAGGCGCGCACCTCGCGGGCCAGCTGTCCGCCGATGCCGCACCGGCGGAAGGTGCTGGTCACGAAGACCGTGTCGAGCCAGCCCCACCGCGCCCGGCGCGACCCGCCCAGCACCGGCAGCCCGGCCACCAGCGTCAGGCCGGCCACGCCCAGCGGCCGGCGGTCGACCTCGGCGAGCCAGAAGGGCCGGTCCCCGCTGTCCCGCAGCCAGGCGTCGGCGAAGCCGTCGAGGAACTCCGGGTCCGGCCCGGCGCCCTGCTCGCGGCCGAGCTGCAGCATCATCGCGGCGACGGCGAACGCGTCGTCCGGTCGTGCTCGGCGGACGTGGGCTGCAGCGGGCATGGCCACAGTCAACCATCACGTGAGGGTGGAGGCATCTCCTGTGGCTGAACCGTCACCGAACGGCGCAGGTGGCGGCCGTTCAGGCAGATCCGCCCCGAGAACCGCAGCCACCCCGAAGCCGGACTTCCGGTGGTGGTGGGGCGCGTGCGCGGCGAGCGACCTGGGCAGCGCGGTCGGCGCGGGGGCACTGCCGCTGGTCGCCCTGGTCGTGCTGCACGCCTCGGCCTGGCAGGTCAGCCTCCTGGCCGCGCTGTCCGGTGCGGCGGCGGCCGCCCTGGCCCTCCCCCTCGGGCCCGCCGTCGAGCGCCGCCGCAAGCGCCCGGTCATGGTCGCCGCCGACCTGGTGCGCGCCGCCGCCCTGGTCAGCGTCCCCGTGGCGACCTGCCTGGGGGTCCTCACCTACGCACACCTGTGCCTGGTGGGGATCCTGACGACCATGGCCACGATCGCGTTCACGACGGCCTCCGGGGCTCACCTCAAGGCGCTGGTGACCGCCGAGCAGCGGGTCACCGCCAGCGCCCGCCTCGACGGAACCTGCTGGGCGGCGACCACTCTCGGCGCGCCGCTGGGCGGCCTGCTGATCAGCTGGCTGGGCGCCACCGCCACCATGGCGGTCGACGCCGTCAGCTATCTCGCCTCGGCCGTGGGTATCGGCGCGATCCGCTCCCCCCGAGCCGGAGCCACCCGCCCGGGACGCCGGGCGGGGATGGGCGACCGAGATCCTCGCCGGCTGGCGGCACGTCTGGGAGAACCCTTGCCTGCGAGCGCTGTTCGTCAACGCGATGATGTTCGGCGGGGCGATCACGGCGGTCTCTCCCCTGCAGGCCGTCCTGATGCTGCGGGACCTGGGCTTCGCCCCGTGGCAGTACGGCCTGGCCCTGGGACTGCCCGGGCTCGGCGGCTTGCTGGGCGCCGTGCTCGCGCCATACCTCGTGGCACGCCTGGGCGAGCATCGCGTCCTGCTGGGCGCCGGCGTGGCCCGCACCCTGTGGCTGGCTCCCGTCGCGCTCGCGCCGCCCGGCACCGCAGGCGTCGTGACCGTGGTATGCGCCGACACCGCCCTGCTGCTGTGCGCCGGGGTGTTCAACCCGACCTTCGTGAGCTGCCGCCTGCGGGAGACCGGCGACGACCATCTCGCGCGGGTGACGGCCGCCTGGTCGATCACCGCCAAGGTCGTGCAGCCGGCGTTCGTCCTGATCGGCGGAGCGCTGGCCATGGTCGTCGGCACCCGCGGCACCATCGGCGTCGCCGCCGCCCTCCTCCTGGCCAGCAGCCTGAGCCTGCCGTGGCGGTCACGTGGAGCGCGGCGTCTCGGATGACGGAAGGCCCGGGCGAACGGTCCGACCACCGTCATACCGTGCTCGGCAGGTCATGAGTGTCAGCTGCACGGCCCCGGCCGGCTGACCGGCAACCCTCCCACGCGGCGGGGTGCCCCGGGTGACGACCAGGCCGCCGGTCGACCGACCCGCGGCAAGCGCGATCTTCGCAAGGAGCCTTCCCGTGAGCGACCCCACCTGGCGTTTCGAGACCCAGCAGATCCACGCCGGCCAGACCCCTGACGCCGAGACCGGCGCCCGGGCGCTGCCGATCTACCAGTCCACGAGCTTCGTCTTCGACGACGCACAGGTCGCGGCCGACCGGTTCGCCCTGTCCGACCTCGGCCCGATCTACTCCCGCCTCGGCAACCCGACCAACACCGTCGTCGAGGAGCGGATCGCGGCCCTGGAGGGCGGAGTCGGTGCCCTCCTGCTCGGATCCGGTATGGCGGCGACCACCTTCGCCATCCTCAACGTGGCTCAGGCCGGTGACCACGTGGTCGCCTCCCCCGCGCTGTACGGCGGCACCTACAACCTGCTGAAGTACACGCTGGCCAAGCTGGGCATCACCACGACCTTCGTCGAGGACCAGGACGACCTGGACCAGTGGCGCGCTGCCGTCCGCCCCGAGACGCGGCTGTTCTTCGGCGAGACGATCTCCAACCCCGACCAGCGGGTGCTGGACGTCGCGGGCGTCGCCGGGGTGGCTCACGAGGCGGGGGTGCCGCTCTTCGTGGACAACACCGTCGCCACGCCCTACCTCCTGCGCCCGATCGAGCACGGCGCCGACGTGGTGATCCACTCCGCGACGAAGTTCCTCGGCGGCCACGGCACCTCGGTCGTCGGGGCGCTGGTGGACGCGGGGACCTTCGACTACGCGGCGGACCCCGAGCGGTTCCCGCAGCTCAACACCCCCTCGGAGAGCTACCACGGGCTGGTCTACGCCCGGGACCTCGGCGTCGGCTGCCCGCTCGGCGCCAACCTGGCCTTCGTCCTCAAGGCCCGGGTCGAGCTGCTGCGCGACCTCGGGGCCGCCTGCTCGCCGTTCAACGCCTTCCTCGTCGGCCTCGGGCTGGAGACGCTCAGCCTGCGGATCGAGCGGCACGGCGCGAACGCGCGGGCGGTCGTGGACCACCTGGTCGGGCACCCGCAGGTGGCCTCGGTCAACTACGCGTCGCTCGACTCCAGCCCGAGCAAGGCCAACGCGGATCGCTACTGCCCCAGGGGAACCGGGTCGGTCTTCTCGTTCGAGATCGAGGGCGGGATCGAGGCCGGACGGGCGTTCGTGGACGCGCTCGAGCTGCACTCCCACGTCGCCAACATCGGGGACGTGCGATCCCTGGTGATCCACCCCGCCTCGACCACCCACTCCCAGGGCTCGGACGAGGACCGCCGCGGCGCGGGCGTCACCCCCGGCCTGATCCGCCTGTCCGTGGGGCTGGAGCACGTCGACGACATCCTCGCCGACCTGGACCGCGGCTTCGCGGCGGCTGCCCGCGTCGGCATCTGACCGCCCCCTCGCCCCGCCCCACGTGTCCGCCCCCGAACCGGCGTCCACCAGGACCAGGAGCGCCCTGGCTCCGGTCCGAGCGGGGCCGGGAAGGTCGTGGAGCGGGGCTGACGCCGCGCCGCGTCAGGCGGAGATCAGCAGGAGAGCCGCTTCAGCCCTTCGAGGCTCGATCCATCTGGAAGGCCACGACGGCGACGCGCAGGAGGACGCCGGCGACCGTCCCGCCGCGATGGGCCCCTCCTGGAAGCCTTCGACCCTGCGCACCATCACGTCGTCGTGGAGCGGGAGCGTCGACGACTCGAGGTCCGGCAGAGCGGTCGCGCCCAGCCCAGGGCCGACGAGGACCTCCCCGCGCCCTGACCGGGCTGGGGGCAGGCCTGCCCAACCGGATCAGCGCGTCTCGTGCTCCGCGTGCCAGCGGTCGTGCTGGGCGATCCCCGAGGGCGGCACGCCCGCGCCGCAGGTGAGGCAGACGGGCAGGCTGGGCCACGGCCCGTCCGGGAAGGCATAACCCTCCGGCGCCTGCTGCTTCTCCAGGCCGAGATACGCACGAATCCGCTGCATGACGTCCACCCCGCCAGTCTTCCAGAACCCCTCCGGCCCTGGCCCGGGAGGCGGTATGCCGAGAAGCCGAAGGGCGGCGCCCCACCCGCGCGGGTGGGGCGCCGCCTTTCTCGGCATACGGCCAAGGATCAGGCGTGGCCGAGGCCCTCGGACCCGGCCGGCTCGTCCACACCCGCTCCGGGGGCGGTCGTCACCTGGGCGCGGGACTCGATGGCGTGGACGATCTCCTCGATCGCGTCGGCCACGGGCACGCCGTTGCGCTGCGACCCGTCGCGGTAGCGGAAGGACACGGCCCCGGCCTCCATGTCCTCCCCACCGGCGATGAGCGTGAACGGCACCTTGGACTTGGAGGCGTTGCGGATCTTCTTGGGGAAGCGGTCGTCGCTGTGGTCGACCTCGACGCGCACGCCGCGCCTGCGCAGCTGGCGGGCGACGTCCTCGAGGTAGTCTGCGAAGTCCTCCGCGACCGGGATCGCGAGCACCTGCACCGGCGACAGCCACACCGGGAAGGCCCCGGCGTAGTGCTCGACGAGGACGCCCATGAACCGCTCGATGGAGCCGAACTTCGCCGAGTGGATCATCACCGGGCGCTTGCGGCTGCCGTCGCTGGCCTGGTACTCCAGGCCGAAGCGCTCGGGCTGGTTGAAGTCGTACTGGATCGTCGACATCTGCCAGGTGCGGCCGATGGCGTCGCGCGCCTGCACGGACACCTTGGGGCCGTAGTACGCCGCGCCGCCCGGGTCGGGGACGAGCTCGAGCCCGGACTCCAGGCAGACCTCCTCGAGCACGCGGGTCGCGACCTCCCACTGCTCGTCCGACCCGATGAACTTGTCCTTCTTGGAGCCCTCGGTCTCGCGCGTGGACAGCTCGAGGTAGAAGTCGGACAGCCCGAAGTCGCGCAGCAGCCCGAGGACGAAGTCGAGCAGGTGCTTGATCTCGGCGGGCGCCTGCTCCTCGGTGACGTAGGAGTGCGAGTCGTCCTGGGCGAAGCCCCGCACCCGGGTCAGCCCGTGGATGACGCCGGACTTCTCGTAGCGGTAGACCGAGCCGAACTCGAAGAGCCGCAGCGGCAGCTCGCGGTAGGACCGGCCGCGGGAACGGTAGATGAGGTTGTGCATCGGGCAGTTCATCGCCTTGAGGCGGTAGTTCTGCCCGGGCCTGACGACCTCGCCGTCCTCGCCGAGCACCTCGTCGACGTGCAGCGGCGGGAACATCGTGTCGGCGTAGTACGGCAGGTGACCCGAGGTGTGGAAGAGGCCGTCGCGGGCGATGTGCGGCGTCCCGACGTACTCGAAGCCCTCCTCGATGTGCCGCCGACGGACGTAGTCCTCCATCTCCCGCTTGATGATCCCGCCCTTGGGGTGGAACACCGGCAGCCCCGAACCGATCTCGTCGGGGAAGGAGAACAGGTCGAGCTCGACGCCGAGCTTGCGGTGGTCGCGTTTCTCGGCCTCCGCGAGGCGGTCGAGGTAGGCCTTGAGCTCGTCCTTGCTCGGCCAGGCCGTGCCGTAGAGCCGCTGCAGCTGCTCGTTGGCCTGGTCCCCGCGCCAGTAGGCCGCGGCGGAGCGCATCAGCTTGAAGGCGTTGCCGATGATCTTGGTGCTGGGCAGGTGCGGGCCGCGGCACAGGTCGCCCCAGGCGACGGAGCCGTCGCGGCGGACGTTGTCGTAGATCGTCAGCTCGCCCGCGCCGACCTCGACCGAGGCGCCGGCCTCCTCGTCGTCGTGCGACATGTTGCCCTTGAGGCCCACGAGCTCGCACTTGAAGGGCTCGCCCGCGAGCTCCTCGAGCGCGTCCGTCTCGGACACCACGCGGCGCCGGAAGGTCTGGCCCTCGTTGATGATCCGCTGCATGACCTTCTCGAGGGCCTTGAGGTCCTCGGGCGTGAAGGGCTCGGACACCTGGAAGTCGTAGTAGAAGCCGTCGCGCACGGGCGGTCCGATGCCGAGCCTGGCGTCGGGGTTGACCTGCTGGACGGCCTGGGCCATCACGTGGGCGCAGGAGTGGCGCAGGACGTTCAGCCCGTCCTCGCTGCTGACGTGCACGCCCTCGACCTCGTCGCCCTCGCGCAGCTCGTAGGCGAGGTCCTTGAGCTCGCCGCCCACGCGGGCCACGACGATGCCCTTGTCGTCGGCGAACAGGTCGGCGGCAGTGGTGCCTGCCGCCACCGATCGCTCGTCCCCGGCGATTCTCACGGTGATGTCGGCTGGCACGGTCGTCTCCACTTCGTCTGGGCTGGTGCACCCCGGGCGGTCCGGCACGAGGGCCGTATGCCGCCGCGCAGGCGCGGGATCCGACCTCGCCACCGGTGGCGAGGTCGGAGACTAGGCTATCGGTCGCCGCAACCGGGTCGGCTCAGGTCGACCACCGCCCGCAGCCGGCGGGGCTGCCCGCCCGGTCAGAAGGAGGCGCAGCAGCGCACCACGTGGGCGCGGTCGCCGACGAGGACGTCACCGCCGAGCACCGTCTCGGCATACAGCCCGGCGCACGAGCTCGGCCGACGCCCGAGCCGGATCGTGACGTCGCCCACCTGCAGCTCCTGCCCGGTGAGGGCGTCGAGGGTCTCGTCGGGCATGTCCAGCACCAGGTTGGCCCGCAGCTCCCCGTCCGCGCACTGGCCTGTGGTGGCGACCAGGAGCGGGCGGCGCTTGACCCGGTCGCCGACCAGTCCGCTGTCGGTGAGGACGCCCTGGCGCAGGGGGCGTCCCGGCTCACCCTTGACGGGGTAGACCCACAGGGCGGTGAGCGGCCAGGTCGCGGAGTCGGAAGATGCCATGGGACCAGGGTGCCCTGCACCCCCGTCGCCGGACCAATCGCCCAGGCATGAGGGACCTGGCACGAAGAAGGGCCAGGAGGTGAACTCCTGGCCCTTGCCGGTGGACGTGAAGGGACTCGAACCCCTGACCTCTCGCGTGTGAAGCGAACGCTCTAACCAACTGAGCTACACGTCCGTGCTATGCCTCGCGGTCGTCCGCGGCGGCAACTCGTGAATGATAGCCGCAGCCAGGGCCGCAGGAGAAATCCGGCGCTCCCGGGCCGGTCCCGATGGGCGGTGGGCCGACCCCCGACCCTACTCACTGTGAGTCATGCGCGATGGCGTCATTTGTCTGGTTAGGGCCCGTTCGTGCCCGTCCCCCCGCTACTCGCGGTTGTTTTCGGCAAACCTCAGGAACTCCGGTCGGGCGTGAGTAATATCGCCGACACGGGGCCACCCTGCAGGGTGGCTGCCCCCTCCACCATGAGGGGCCGCAGGGTCTAGAAGACGGCCTGAGCCACCAACAACTCTATGGAGTACTCGTTGAGCGCGTCTTCGCATCACGTGGTCTTCGGCCTGCCGCACGTCCGGCCGACCGAGGACGGAGAGTCCGAGCGACTCCTGGCCGGCATCGCGGACCTTCCCGCGGGCGAGCGCCAGGAGGTCTACAACCGGGTCATCGCCATGAACATCGGTCTGGCCAAGCGCCTGGCCGCGCGCTATCGCAACCGCGGCGAGCCCCAGGACGACCTGGAGCAGGTCGCCAACCTCGGCCTGGTCATGGCCGTGCTGCGCTACGACCCTTCCCACGGCGTCGGTCTCGTCGACTTCGCCACCCCCACCATCATCGGGGAGCTGCGCAAGCACTTCCGGGACAAGTGCTGGTCCGTCCGCCCGCCGCGTCGGCTGCAGGAGCTGCGGCCACGCGTCCGGGAGGTCCAGCAGGAGCTGGAGCAGGCCTACGGCCGGGTCCCCACCTCCACCGAGGTGGCCGACGCGCTGGGCCTGACCCCGCGCGAGCTGGCGGACGTCGAGCAGGCGGCCACCGGCTACCAGCCGCTCTCCCTCGAGCACCCCACGGGCGAGGGCGCGAGCTCCACGCTCGGCCACCTCATCCCGGACGAGGACAACGACCTCGAGCACCTCATCGACGAGATGACCGTCCACACCCTCCTCGACTGCCTGACGCCGCGCCAGCGCCGCATCGTGGAGCTGCGCTACTTCTCGGAGATGACCCAGCAGGAGATCGCCGACGAGATCGGGGTGAGCCAGGTCCAGGTCTCCCGGCTGCTGACCCAGATCCTCAACAAGCTGCGCAACGTGCTGGAGGTCCAGCGCCCGTCGGTCACCCCGATCAACGCCCCCACCGGGGCCACGCGCGCGCTGCGCATCCCCTCGGAGTCGGTGGCCTGACCCATCCCCGCCCCGCGTCGACGGCGCCGCTGCCTCCGGGCGGCGGCGCCGTCGCCACGCTCCCCCGTCCCCGGCAAGCCGAGGGATCGGGGGCCGGCATGACGACGAAGGCCCCCGGGGAACCCGGGGGCCTTCGTGGTGGTGGGCGATACTGGGTTTGAACCAGTGACCTCTTCCGTGTCAAGGAAGCGCGCTACCGCTGCGCCAATCGCCCTAGAGCGAGGGGCGCGATCTCTCGCGCCCCTCGTCGGAGCGGACAACCGGGCTCGAACCGGCGACCTCAACCTTGGCAAGGTTGCGCTCTACCAACTGAGCTATGTCCGCCTGCACCGCGTGCGGTGCGCTTGGAAATATTATCCGATAGATGACGCGCAGCCCAAATCGAGGTGTCCGGCAGGCGCCGCCGGGACTCAGCGCCGGGGCGGCAGCCGGACCGTGAGGTCCGATCCCGCCGACAGGGTCAGCGTGACGGTCCCCGACAGGCCCACCGACGACCCGGCCGTCGGGCTCTGGGCCACCACGACGTCCTTGCGCAGCAAGGGGTCTGCGGTGGCGGTGGTCGGGGCGAGCCGGACGTCGAAGCCCGACGCCTGGACGACCTGCACCGCCTGGTCGCGGGACAGCCCGCGCACGTCCGGCATGACCGAGCGCAGCCCCGACAGCTCGGCGGGGCCGACCGGCTCGAACCGCTGCACCGGCAGGTCCTCGTGCGCCGCCTTCATGGTGGCCTGCCAGATCGGGCCGGCCGCCGTGGCGCCGAACACCGAGCCGATCCGGCGACCGTAGAGCCGGACCGAGTTGATCGGGTGCCGCTGACCGCCGCGCGGGTCACCCACCCAGACGGCGGTCGCCAGCTGGGGGGTGTAGCCCGCGAACCACACCGCCGCGTTGCCGTCCATGGTCCCCGTCTTGCCGGCGACCGGACGGCCGATCGAGAGCTTCTTGCCCGTGCGGAAGGGGTCCTTGCCGTCGACCGTCTCGGCCAGGCCCTGGCTGACGGCGTCGGCGATCCCCGGGCGGATCTCCTGACGGCAGGCGGGGTCCTGGGCCTTGCGCGGCTTGCGGTCCGGTCCGGCGATCCCCACGATCCCGATCGGGCGACAGACCTTGCCGTGAGCCGCGAAGGCGGCATACACCGAGGCCATCTGCACCGGCGAGGCATCCCGGGTGCCCAGCGTGGTCGACCACTCGTGCTTCCCGATGCTCGTGGGCAGGGACAGGCCGAGCCGGTTGGCCATCTGGACGACCTTCTTGACGCCGATCTTCTCCTCGAGCATCACGAACCACGTGTTCGACGAGCGGGCGAGGGCCTGGCCGGCGGTCAGCCGGCCCGCGTCCTCGGGCATCGAGTTGCGATAGCCCCCGGGCGGATACGGCGGGGCGGAGGGGATGTACCGCGGGGGCGCGTCCTGCACCCCGTCGACGGGGAAGCCGCTCTCCAGCGCCGCCGCGTAGGTGATGGGCTTGAAGGTCGAGCCCGGCTGGAAGGCCGGGAGCACCGGGTAGATCTGGTTGGTGCGCCCCTCCCCCAGGCCGAAGGACCGGTTCTGCGCGAAGGCCACGACCTCGCCCGTCCCCGGCCGCACGACCGCGACCCCGGCGGCGAACGGGTTGTCCCGGCCCAGGGCCTCGTCGACCGCCCGCTGGGCGGCGTCCGCGATCGAGGGCACCAGCGCGGTGCGGATCGTCAGGCCCGAGTTCATGAACCGGCGACGCTGGTCGGCCGTCGCCCCGAAGGCCGGGTCGGTCTCCAGGGTCTGGCGGATCCACTGGCAGTAGAAGGGATAACGGCTCGCCGTGCAGCCGTTGGCCGCCTCGGAGGGCTTCAGCCCCAGGGGCAGGCGCTGGGCCTGCGCCGCCTGGTCCGCCGTGATCGCTCCGGTGTCGCGCATCCGCGCCAGCACGATGTTGCGGCGGGTCATCGCCTGCTTGGGGTGGCGCATCGGGTTGTAGCCCACGGGATTCTGGACCAGCCCGGCGAGCATGGCGGCCTGGGGCAGGGACAGCCGGGACGCGGGCACGGAGAAGAAGTGCTGCGCCGCCGTGCCGATGCCGTAGGCCCCGTCGCCGTAGTAGGCGATGTTGAGGTAGCCCTGCAGGACCTGGTCCTTGGTCATGGTCTGCTCGAGCGAGGCGGCGATCTTGGCCTCCTGCGCCTTGCGCGGGATGGTCGAGGCCGTCGCCCGGGCTCGCTCCTCGGCGGAGTCGGCGTTGTTGACCAGGACGTTCTTGACGTACTGCTGGGTCAGCGTCGAGCCGCCCTGGGTCCCGCCAGACCCGGCGTTGTGCAGGGCGGCGCGCAGGATGCCCCGGGGGTCGACGCCGCCGTGGTGGTAGAACCGGTCGTCCTCCACCGCGATCACCGCCTTGCGGGCGATCGGCGAGACCGCCGCGAGCGGCACCTCGACGCGGTTCTCGGAGAAGAACGTGGCGATGACCGAGCCGTCCGCAGCCAGGATCGTGGACCGCTGGGGCACCGGCTCGATCGGCATCGCCGAGGGCAGCGAGGCCCAGTAGTCCGCCACCGCGTTGGCGGTGCCGCCCGCGACGGCGACGACCGGCGTCAGGGCGGCAGCGGTCGTCAGGCCACCCGTGGTCGCGAGCCCGAGGATGGCCAGGCCTGCGGCGATCGGGGACATGGTGGTGCGCCGGCGGGTGCGCCGCAGCGGCGCGCGAGTGGAGCTCCTGCTCATGTCACGGCCTCGGGGTGGGTCGGGGGTCGGGAGGCGGCGCCGGCGACGTCGGCGTGGTCGGCATGGGCTCGTCGAGGATCGGGTCCCGCTGGGGCGGGCAGCCCGGGGGCAGCGGCGGGGGGAAGGGTCCCGGCGGCCAGGGCAGGCCAGTCGGTCCCTGGCTGCAGCGCAGGACCTCCGCGTCGTACGCCTGCTGGGCGGCGGTCCGCCGCTTGATCTCCTCGTCGTATGCCGTCACGGCCTTCTGGTAGTCCGCGAGGGCCTGGCGGTAGGCCTCCTGCTGGGTCCGGATGGCCGCCCACGCCGTCTCCACCTGCTGCGCCTGCGTGGCGTAGGTCGTCCACGCCTGGGCCTGCGCCTGGTAGGCCGTCCACGCCTGCTCGTAGGCCTGGACGGCAGCGGGATAGGCCGCCACCGCGTCGCGCATGCCCGCGATGGCCGCGTCGCGCCGCTCGGCCACGGTCCGGGCGGCGGCCTGCTCGTCGTACGTCGGCGGTGTCATCCCGGTGAACGCCCACCCGCACCCAGGGCCGGTCCGGTCCGGTGCCGGCGAGGGATAGGTCGTGCGCACGGGGTAGGGCGCGGGCGCGGTCGGCTCGGAGGGGCTCGGCACCGGTGCGGGCGCGGACTCCGGCCAGTAGGGCGCCGCCGGCGGGGTCGGGGTGACGGGCGCGGGCAGCGGGGTGGCGGCGTGGGCCACCGCAAGCTCCGGCAAGGGGGTGCCCTGGCCCGGCAGGTCGACGGACGCAGCCACCTGCAGACCGGTCCACCGCCGCCGCTCGACGAGGGGGGAACGACTGAAGTCCGCCGTCGTGGCGGCCGGGTCGGCACAGACACCGCCACCGAGCAGCTGCTGCAGCCGCTCGTCCACGTCGGTGGCCACGTCCTCGGGCACGGGCATGCCCGTCCCGGAGACCGACACGACGACGTCCCCCCGCCGGAAGACGACCGAGCGCGTGTCGATCTTGCCCTTGGTCCGCGAGGCACGCACCGCCTGCACGCCGGGGCCCGGCGCCTTGGTCACGGTGGCGTCCCCGATGCACTGCTTGCGGGCCAGAAGCATCGCGTCCATGGCGGGGGCGCCTGCGCCGGCGGAGTAGACCGTCGCCGTGATCGTCACGCCGCCACCAGCGCCCGGGGAGCCAGGCGGCGCCGCCCAGGTCCGCGAGCGGGACAGGACGGGCGCGACGGGGGTGTCGCAGCTCGGTGCCACGGCCGGCGCGACGGTGCCGGGCACCGAGGCCGAGTCGTCCAGGCCCGGGGGCAGCCCGGCCGGCGCGCTCTGCAGGAGCTTGGTCACCACGGCGGCCGCGGGCGCGGCCGGTGCCCGGGCCGCCGTGGGCTGGGGGGCGGTCGTCGCGACCCGGGACACGGTGGTGGTCGGGGTGGGCCGACGATCGGTGAGCCGCAGCACCGGGAAGAACTGGGAGATGAGCAGCACGCACACCAGGGAACCGACGACGACACCCGCCACGGAGGCGGCGGCGATGGTCCGGGCCGCCACGGCCGAGCTCGTCGCGGACGCAGCGTTGCGCCGTCCGCCGCGCCGTGACGAACCACCGCGCCGTGACGGCACGCGGGAGCGCGAGGGCGTGCGGCGGCGGCCGGCGGCGCGCCGGGCGTCGTCGGTATGGCGGGGCCGGTCGGCAGCCAGCGCAGACCTCCAGATGTCGCTCACAGTGTTGACAGCTCGTGCCGAGCCCCCGAGTGGCTCAGAGTTCGGCGTGACGTCACGCTATCAATCAGGACGGGCGCAGAGCGTCATCACCGACCGTCACGACCGGGGCCGGACCGGGGCATCCGGATGATGACCTGCGGCATCCCTCGTCCGACCTCCGACCCGATGCGGTGTGCTCCAGGCCCGGGCAGGCACGTGCCCGTCGACTGCCCTCACGACGCCTGACCAGGCACCTGGGAGACGACGAGAGCCTGACCGCACGCCCGAGGGACTCGGCATCGAGCCGGACCGCCGCTCCACCACGCAGCGCACGGCCGGGGCCGAGGATGGGTCCGGGGGCGGACGAGCAGCAGGGACGAGTGCGCCGGCAGCGCGTGCCGCCCGGCACGACGGAGGGCCCCGACCATGTGGTCGGGGCCCTCCGCTGCTGGTGGGCGATACTGGGTTTGAACCAGTGACCTCTTCCGTGTCAAGGAAGCGCGCTACCGCTGCGCCAATCGCCCGAGGTGGAGACGGGATTTGAACCCGTGTACACGGCTTTGCAGGCCGTTGCCTCGCCTCTCGGCCACTCCACCGTGCGATGCGTCGTCCAGACTAACAAACGCATCTGCGGAGACTCGGCTCCCGCCGGGAGCAGTCTCGGAGCGGACAACCGGGCTCGAACCGGCGACCTCAACCTTGGCAAGGTTGCGCTCTACCAACTGAGCTATGTCCGCGTGCCACACCGGGCCGAACTGGCCTGGGATCTTGGTGAATCCGTGGCCCGAAGCAGTGCGCCTCAAGCCCCGTGCGTGCTGAATGACATTAACCGATGGCGGCGCAGGGAGTCCAATCTCCCCGCACCGCGCGTCGCCGCCGGGCCGAGCCCGGCGGCGACCGGCCCCAGGGAGAACGCGCCGTCGGCGCGACCGGCGCGACCGACCGGTCGCGGGTGACCACGCGCTCGCGGGCGCTGGGCTCGCGAGACACCCATGACCTGGGCGTCTCAGCGGTCCGATCGTGTCCGGTTGCGGCGCGGGGCGTCGTCACAGGGAGCACTCGCGCCCCACTACAGTGAGGGCGCGATCCGATCCCCACAGCGAGGACGACATCCTTCATGGAAATCTGGCCCGGCAAGCCCTATCCCCTGGGTTCCACCTTCGACGGGAGTGGCGTCAACTTCGCCGTGTTCTCCGAGGTTGCGGAGATGGTGGAGCTCTGCCTGATCGACGACGACGGGGGCGAGCAGCGCGTCCCGATGACCGAGGTCGACGGCTACGTGTGGCACTGCTACATCCCCCAGCTGCAGCCCGGCCAGCGCTACGGCTTCCGCGTGCACGGCCCCTACGACCCGGCTGCGGGCAACCGCTGCAACCCGGCGAAGCTGCTGCTCGACCCCTACGCCAAGGCCATCGACGGGCAGATCCGCAACGACGAGTCGCTGTTCTCCTACCGCTTCGAGGACCCCTCGGAGTTCAACGACGAGGACTCGCTGGGCGCCACCATGCTCTCGGTCGTCATCAACCCCTACTTCGACTGGGGTCACGACCGTCCCCCGCGGCGGGAGTACCACGACACGATCATCTACGAGGCCCACGTCAAGGGCCTGACGATGACGCACCCCGAGGTGCCCGAGGGCATCCGCGGGACCTATGCCGGCATCGCCCACCCCGCGGTCGTCGCCCACCTCAAGCAGCTCGGGGTCACCGCCATCGAGCTGCTGCCGGTGCACCAGTTCATCCAGGACACCTCCCTGCAGGAGAAGGGCCTGAAGAACTACTGGGGATACAACACCATCGGGTTCCTCGCGCCCCACAACGAGTACTCCGCCTCCGGCACCCGCGGCCAGCAGGTCACCGAGTTCAAGTCCATGGTCAAGGCGCTGCACGAGGCGGACATCGAGGTCATCCTCGACGTCGTCTACAACCACACCGCCGAGGGCAACCACATGGGGCCGACCCTCGCCTTCCGCGGCCTGGACAACAACGCCTACTACCGCCTGGTCAGCGACGACCTGGCGAGCTACTACGACACCACGGGCACCGGCAACTCGCTGCTCATGCGCAACCCGCACGTGCTGCAGCTGATCATGGACTCGCTGCGGTACTGGGTCACCGAGATGCACGTCGACGGATTCCGCTTCGACCTCGCCGCCACCCTCGCCCGGCAGTTCCACGAGGTCGACAAGCTGTCGGCCTTCTTCGACCTGATCCAGCAGGACCCGATCGTCAGCCAGGTCAAGTTGATCGCCGAGCCCTGGGACGTGGGCGACGGCGGCTACCACGTCGGCAACTTCCCGCCCCTGTGGACCGAGTGGAACGGCAAGTACCGCGACACGGTCCGGGACTTCTGGCGCGGCGAGCCGGCGACCCTCGGCGAGTTCGCCTCCCGCCTGACCGGGTCCAGCGACCTGTACGCCCACTCGGCGCGCAAGCCGATCGCCTCGATCAACTTCGTCATCGCCCACGACGGCTTCACCCTGCGGGACCTGGTGTCCTACAACGAGAAGCACAACGAGGCCAACGGCGAGGGCAACAACGACGGCGAGTCGCACAACCGCTCCTGGAATTGCGGTGTCGAGGGCCCCACCGACGACACGGCGGTGAACGAGCTGCGCGCCCGGCAGCAGCGCAACATGCTCACCACCATGCTGATCTCCCAGGGGGTGCCCATGCTCGCCCACGGTGACGAGCTCGGCCGCACCCAGCTCGGCAACAACAACGGCTACTGCCAGGACAACGAGATCACCTGGGTGGACTGGCAGCTCACGCCGGACCAGCGCGAGCTGCTGGACTTCACCTCGCGGTTGACCGCCCTGCGCGCGGCCCACCCGGTGTTCCGCCGGCGTCGTTTCTTCAAGGGCGACGCCAGCCACGGCGGCACCTCGGACCTCGGCGACATCCAGTGGTTCACCGCGCACGGGTCGGTGATGGACGACGATGACTGGGCCTCCGGCTATGCCAAGACCCTCTCGGTCTTCCTCAACGGGCACGCCATCGCCTCCCCCGACCAGCGCGGGCGCATGGTCGTCGACGACGACTTCCTGCTGCTGTTCAACGCCCACCACGACGTCATCGACTTCACGATGCCGCCCGAGGACTATGCCGTCGAGTGGGAGGTCGTCCTCGACACCTCGCAGCCGACCCCGGCCGAGCACCGGACCTGGGAGGCCTTGAGCGTCAACCCGGTCCCTGGCCGCACCGTGGTCGTCCTGCGCTCCTCGGCCACCACCGAGGAGCCCTCCCCCGGCGTCGCCACCCCGCTGACGGCCGCCTCCGGCCCGTCCGTCGCCGCCTCCGGCGCGCCCGACCCGGCCACCCACCCGCGCATGCCCAGCGCGAGCGGCACCTCGGCCGGCGCCCCCACCGGCGCCCGGCCCGACCCCCTCGCCTGACCGAGGGCGCGGAGGTCCGGGTCCGGCAGGACCACCGACCCGGCCCGCGGGCGACGAGGGCGGTAGCAGCCCCGCACCTTCCCGAGAAGGTGCGGGGCTGCGGCATACGGTCGGTGGACCAGGGCGAGGCTCAACTCTCGGCCAGCCGTTGCTTCTCGACCGCGACGTCGAAGGTCGCCTCCGGCCACTGCAGGTCCAGGCCGCGCAGGTGCTCGAGCAGGATCTGCTGGACGGCGAGCCGGGCATACCACTTGCGGTCGGCGGGCACGACGTGCCAGGGCGCACCCTTGGTGCTCGTCCGGTCCAGGACCGCCTGGTAGGCCTGCATGTAGTCGTCCCACCGGGCCCGCTCGTCGATGTCGCCCGGGTTGTACTTGTAGTGCTTGTCCGGACGGTCCAGCCGCTCGCCGAGCCGCTCCCGCTGCTCGTCGGCGGAGATGTGCAGCATCACCTTGACGATCGTGATTCCCCGCGCGACCGCCTTGCGCTCGAAGGCGTTGATGAGCGAGTAGCGCTTGCTCCACTCCTCCTGCGGCACCAGGTCGTGCACCCGGACCACCAGCACGTCCTCGTAGTGCGAGCGGTCGAAGACGCCGATCTGACCGGGCTCCGGCAGCGCTCGCTCGATGCGCCAGAGGAAGTCGTGCTGCCGCTCCTCGGCGCTCGGCGCCTTGAAGGCGGTGTACTTCACGCCGCCCGGATCGGTCGAGCCGACGACGTGGCGCATGATCCCACCCTTGCCGGAGGTGTCCATGCCCTGGACGATCAGCAGGATCGAGGGGCCGCGCCCGTCCTTGCCGTTGGCGAAGAGGCGCTCCTGCAGGTCCGACAGCTCGGCCTGACCGGCGGCCAGGTCGAGCACGGCGGACTTCTTGCCACCGGGGTAGCCCGGGGTGGAGCGCGGGTCGATCTGCGTCAGCACCGTGTCCCGCCCGACCTGCAGCTCGGCGGAGAAGGTGAAGTCCTCGTCACCGAACTGCGCGCCAGCGCCCTCGTGCTCCTGGGCGGGAGCCACCGTCCTGTCGGCCCTGCCTACCTTCTTGGCGCCCTTGGCACCCTTCTTCGCAGCCTTGTCGGCCTTCGAACCCGCGACGTCCTTGTCGCGCGTGGGGTCCTGGCCCGCCTTGCCGCCCTTGGCGGCCTTCCTGCCCTGGTCGGGCTCGTCCTTGGACGACGTCTTCGTCTTTCCCATGGCCCCATCGTGCCACCACTAGGTGGCAGGACGAATACCTTCGGTCACGAACTCTGCGACGCAGCGCTCCCATCGCTCCCGGTCGACGTTCCACTCCTTGCAGTGCCGGGCGGTGCGCCAGCGCTCCAGGCGGACCAGGTCGGGGCGCGCCTCGGCCAGCGCCTCCGACCGCCCCGAGGGCACGAACTCGTCGTCCACCGAGTGGATCAGCAGGATCGGGTGCCGCAGCTCGCCAGCCCGGTGCACCATGTCGGTCGCGCTCAGGTCCAGCGTGTCGGCGTGCCCGACGAGGTGCCGTCCGTGCGGCAGTCCCAGCAGCCGCAGGCTCAAGGTGGTCAGCTGTCCGGGCACCCGCATGGCGCGCGCGTGGTGGTGCAGCACGTCCGGCCAGTCGACCACGGGACCGTCCAGGATCACCTGGGACACGCGATCGGCGTACGGGGAGCAGACCAGCGTCTGCAGCACGATGGCACCACCCATGGACCAGCCGACGAGGACCACGTCGCTCGCACCCCTCGCCACGGCGTACGCGACGGCGGCGTCGACGTCGTGCCACTCGGACAGGCCGAGGCCGTAGAGCCCGTCGGCGGAGGCGGGAGCCACGGTGTCGTTGCGGTACGACGGGATCAGGCAGGTCAGACCGGCGGCGTGCAGCGCCGGGACCGCGCGCACGGTCTCCTCGCGCCCGGCCCCCCGGCCGTGCACCAGCACCGCCCAACGGGTGCCGCGTGCCTCCCCCGACGGCGGCGGCACCAGCCAGCTCGGCAGGTCCCCGATGGCGCTGGGGACGGACACCTCGTGCGTCGGGATGCCCAGCGCGGTCTGCGGGTCCGTCGCGTAGTAGTAGGAGTGGAAGCGCGCCGGACCGACGCGCAGCGAGCCCGAGTCCACGCCGTGCAGACGCCGGGTCACCGTGCCGCGCGCGTTGTCCTCGCGCAGGATCCGCCCGTACCTCACGTGCGTGGCCCCACCGTCCTGGAACAGCCCGTAACGCCCCGGCACGACCGTCTCCGGGGTGCGCGTCAGGGTGACCGACCGGTCGTCGAAGGCCACGACCTCGGTGTCGTCCGGCCGCCGCCGGTCCGGGGTCACGACCTTCTTGGCGAGGTAGACCGCGGCCCCGAGCCACCCGGTCGCCGCGCTCGCGGCCAGGGCCCCCGTCGCGACGATCGCGATCGTGGCGCGGGGGTGACGGCGGATCGCCGAGAGCGAGGGCGGGACGGGCGTCGGGCTCACGTTCTCATCGTGGCACCGGTTGCTGATGGTTGCCGCCAGCAGACGGCGCGTGGCGCGCCTCCGTGCAGAGGGTGACCACACAATGACCGTATGACGTTACCGATCGCCACCCCGGTCTCCCCCATGCTGGCCAAGGCCGTGGCCGCGGTCCCCGCCGCCGACTCGGTCCCGGGCGGGCTGTCGTACGAGCCGAAGTGGGACGGCTTCCGCTGCCTCGTGGTCCGTGACGGGGATCGCGTGGACCTGGACTCGCGCGGCTCCAAGCCGCTGACCCGCTACTTTCCCGAGCTGGTGGAGCGGGTCCTCGCCCACCTGCCACGGCGGTGCGTCGTGGACACGGAGATCGTGGTCCGCGCGGGCGCTCCCGGGGCCGAGCACCTGGACTGGGACCTGCTGTCGCAGCGCATCCACCCGGCTGCCTCGCGGGTGGAGCGGCTGGCCCGGGAGACCCCGGCGGAGATCGTGGCCTTCGACCTGCTGGCCCTCGAGGACCGCTCCTTCCTGGACGAGTCCTTCGAGACGCGGCGGGCCGCGCTGGAGTCGATCCTGGCCACGGTGCCCGGCGCCGCCGGCATCCACCTGACCCGGGTGACACGGGACCCGGTGGAGGCGCATCGCTGGTTCGAGGACTTCGAGGGGGCCGGGCTGGACGGGGTGGTGGCCAAGCCCCTGGCCGCGGCCTACGAGCCCGGTCGGCGGACGATGCTCAAGGTCAAGCACAAGCGGACCGCCGAGGCCGTGGTCATCGGTTACCGGGTGCACAAGTCCGGGCAGGGGGTGGGCTCGCTGCTGCTCGGGCTGTTCACGGACGACGGCCGTCTCGTGGGGGTCGGGGGGATCGCGGCGTTCACGGCGGCCCGCCGGCTCGAGCTGGTCGAGGAGCTGGCCCCGCTGGTCGTCCGAGACGAGGCCGGCGAGGTCACCACGGCCGAGACCGACCGGTCCCGGTTCAGCTCCGGCAAGGACGTGTCCTACGTCCCGCTGCGGCCGGAGCGCGTGGTCGAGGTGGCCTTCGACCAGCTGGAGAAGCACCGCTTCCGGCACGCCGTGACCTTCCTGCGCTGGCGGCCGGAGCGCGACCCGGAGTCCTGCGCCCTGAGCCAGGTGGACCGGGCCCCGGCCTACGACCTGGCGCGCGTTCTCGTATGACGTGTGAGCGCAGCATGATTCATGTCGTATGCCGCGCCCGGCGAATGGGTCACATTTCGCCACGCTCGATGACCTGTTCCATACCTTTCGTAACCTCCAACACCGCACTCAGGTGAATACCGCACGCACCCGAGTGGCGGTCCTGTTACCTCCGAGTACCGGCGTGTGAGATTGGGGTCATGCCGACCCGCTCCGACACCTGGCCCACACGTGACCTCCGGGTCCTGCGCGCCGTCGAGCTGCTGGACCTGGTCCAGGACGGCCCGCACCCCGACGACCTCATAGCCGCGCGCGCCGGCCTCTCCGTCGATGACGCGGACGCCGCCCTCCTCGTGCTGGAGCGTGTGCGCGCGGTCCACCTGGCCGGTCTCCCGGGGCAGGACCTGCGGGTCACCCACCTGACCGCCATCGGCGCGACCATGCTCACGATCGAGGCCGAGGCCGAGGCCGAGGCCGGGATCGCGAGCTGAGCGCAGCGCGGTCCGCTGGACCGTCCTCGGTCAGTCCGTCGCACGGGCGCGGCTGGGCTGCACCCGCGGTGGCTCCCCCGGCATCTTCGGGTGGTCCGGGGGAAAGCTCAGCTCGCCCAGCCCGTCGTCCAGGTCCCGCTGCCACCACTGCAGCGCGACGTCGACCGTGCTCGGCTCGTCGCCGAACCCCGCCCACGGGTCCGGCCGCCCGGCGAGCAGCCCCGGGACCGTGCGGACGGTGAAGTCCCCCGCCCGGACGTCGCCGAGCTCCTCCCAGGTGACGGGCATGCTCACGGGCGCGCCCGGCAGCGGGCGAGGGCTGTAGGCGCTCGCCAGCGTGCGGTCTCGGCAGGCCTGGTTGAAGTCCGCGAAGATCCGGCTGCCGCGCTGCTCCTTCCACCAGGCCGTGGTCACCAGGTCCGGCACACGGCGCTCGAGCTCGCGGGCGATCGCGATCACCGCGTGTCGCACGTCGAGGAACTCGTGGGTGGGCCGGATGGGCGCGAAGACGTGCAGGCCGCGGTTGCCGCTGGTCTTCACGTATGCCGTCAGACCCGCCTGCGCCATCACCTCGCGCAGCATCTCGGCGGCGGCCACCGCCTCGGCGAGGCCGGTCCCGGGCTGCGGGTCCAGGTCCAGGCGCAGCTCGTCCGGGTCGTCGTTGTCCGCGGTCCGCACCGGCCAGGGGTGGAAGGTCACGGTGTTCATCTGCACCGCCCACACCGCCGTCGCCAGCTCGTCCACGACCAGCTGGGGGTGGGACCGCCCGCTCGGATAGGTGCACGGCGTGGTCCGCGCGTGGTCCGGGACCCCGCGAGGCGGGTTCTTGGAGTAGAACTCCTCCCCCGTGATGCCCTCGGGGAACCGCTGGAGCGTGACCGGCCGGTCGCGCAGCCGCGCCAGCAGGTGGTCGCCGACCGCGACGACGTACTCCGCCAGGTCCTGCTTGGTGAGCCCCTCGTCCGGCCACATCACCCGGTCCGGGCTGGACAGGCGCACCTGCCGGCTGGAGCCGTCCGGGGCCGGCACCTCGATCTGGATCGCTTTGCTCGCCACGTCAGCTCCTGTCGGCGCGGGCGGAATCCCGTGCCGGACCCCGTCGTTGACCAGACTATGACCGAGCAGCAGGACGCGTCCGCCTATCCCGTCTCCAAGTCCGACGAGCAGTGGCGGGCCGAGCTCAGCCCGCAGGAGTATGCCGTGCTCCGCCAGGCCGGCACCGAGCGGCCCTTCGTCGGGGAGTACACCGACACCACCACCGAAGGCGTCTACTCCTGCCGCGCCTGCGGTGCCGAGCTGTTCACCCACACCGAGAAGTTCCCCTCCCACTGCGGGTGGCCGTCCTTCTACGCCCCCTCCGAGGCCTTGAACGTCGAGCTGCTCGAAGACCGTTCGCTGGGTATGACGCGCACCGAGGTGCGGTGCGCCCGGTGCGGCTCCCACCTCGGGCACGTCTTCGAGGGCGAGGGCTATCCCACCCCCACCGACCAGCGCTACTGCATCAACTCGATCTCGATGCGCCTGCAGCCCCGCGCCTGACGACCGGCCCGCACCCCGCCGCGCGAGTCAGGAGCGCTCGATCTCGTACCGTCGCGCGACGACGCAGGACTCCGCGGCACCTCCGAGGCTCCCTGACCCACCGGTCCGTCTCCGCCGAGCAGGGTGTCCCCGGCCGCTCCGGGGCCGTTCGCAGATCCACCCCGAGGATGGTCTGTGCCCGGCCCCGGCTCCACCGGCGGTGTGACGACTCCGGCCGCCCGTTCTCCCGCGGTCAGGGGAGGTCGGCGACCAGCTGCTCCAGCTCGACCCGCGGCCCGGTGAAGAAGGGGACCTCCTCGCGGGTGTGCCGGCGGGCCGCGGCGCCGCGCAGGTGGCGCATCAGGTCCACGATCCGGTGCAGGTCGTCGGCCTCGAAGGCCAGCAGCCACTCGTAGTCGCCCAGCGCGAAGCTGGCGACCGTGTTGGCCCGCACGTCGGGATAGTCCCGCGCCATCCGGCCGTGCTCGACCAGCAGGTCGCGACGCTCCTCGTGAGGCAGGAGGTACCACTCCAGCGACCGGATGAAGGGGTAGACGCAGACATAGGCGCGCGGGGTCTCGTCGGCCATGAAGGCCGGGATGTGGCTCTTGTTGAACTCCGCCGGGCGATGGATGGCGACGTTGGACCACACCGGGTCGCAGGCCCGTCCGAGCGTCGTGCGCCGGAAGCCGTGGTAGGCCCGCTGCACGGCCTCGACCGACTCGCCGTGCCACCACACCATGAAGTCCGCGTCGCCCCGCAGGCCGGCGACGTCGTAGATCCCGCGGACGGTCACCAGGCCGTCGGCCGCCAGGGCGTCGAAGAAGGCCCGGGTCTCGGCGAGGATCTCCTCGCGCTCCTCCGGCAGGGGCTCCGTCACCTGGAACACCGACCACATCGTGTAGCGGATCGAGTCGTTGATGGCCCGCACCTCGGCGGGGCTGGGGCGGTGGTGCTGCTGCGGCTTGAGACTCATGGCTCCATCATCCCACCGGTGTCCCCGCCCGAAGGACGCGCGAGACCGGCCGCCACGAGGGCGACCGGTCTCGCGGTCCGGCCGGGGAGAGCCTCCGACCCGTCGGATCAGCCCTGGAAGCGGGCGATCTTGGCGAACTCCTCGGCGTCCAGCGAGGCACCACCCACCAGGGCACCGTCCACGTCCGGCTTGGCCATGATCTCCGCGACGTTGCCCGACTTCACCGAGCCGCCGTACAGGATGCGGACGCCGTCGGCCAGCTCGGCGGAGTAGAGCTCGGAGAGCTTGCCCCGGATGGCCTCGCAGACCTCCTGGGCGTCCTCGGGGGTGGCGACCTCGCCGGTGCCGATGGCCCAGATGGGCTCGTAGGCGATGACGATGCTCTTGGCCTGCTCCTCGGGCAGACCCTGCAGGTCGGCCTCGATCTGGGCGAGGACGTGCTCGACCTGCTTGCCGGCCTTGCGGACCTCCAGCGGCTCGCCGCAGCACAGGATCGGGGTCAGGCCGTGCTTGTAGGCCGCCTTGACCTTGGCGTTGAGCAGCTCGTCGCTCTCGTGGTGGTACTCACGGCGCTCGGAGTGCCCGACGGCGACGTAGGTGCAGCCGAGCTTGGCGAGGAAGGCGCCCGAGATCTCGCCGGTGTAGGCGCCGGAGTCGTGCTGGGAGAGGTCCTGCGCGCCATACCGCAGGTCGAGCTTGTCGCCCTCGACGAGGGTCTGCACCGAGCGGATGTCGGTGAAGGGGACGAGCACGGCGACCTCGACGGCCGAGTGGTCGTGCTTGGCGTCGCGCAGGGTCCAGTCGAGCTTCTGCACCAGGTGGGTGGCCTGCAGGTGGTCCTGGTTCATCTTCCAGTTGCCGGCCATGAGGGGTGTGCGGTTGGCCATGTGAGGCTCCTTGTCGCTGAGCGGCTTGCCGCCGGGTGGCGGGTGGCCGCGAGGTTTCGGGTCGTACGTCGAGAAGCGGCCCCGCGTCCCAGACGTGGGTCGCGGGGCCGCTCCCGTGATGCTGCGTGACCGGGATCAGTCGAGGACGGAGATGCCCGGGAGGTCCTTGCCCTCGAGGTACTCCAGGCTCGCGCCGCCACCGGTGGAGATGTGGCCGAACTGGTCGTCGGAGAAGCCGAGCTGACGCACGGCGGCGGCGGAGTCGCCACCACCGACGACGGTCAGTGCACCCTTGGCGGTGGCGTCGACCAGAGCCTGCGCCACGGCCTTGGTGCCGGCCGCGAAGGGCGCCATCTCGAAGGCACCCATGGGGCCGTTCCAGAAGACGGTCCGGGCGTCGGCGATCTTCGACGCGTAGAGCTCGGAGCTCCGGGGGCCGATGTCCAGGCCCATCTGGTCGGCGGGGATCGCATCGGCGGCGACGGTCGTGACGTCACCCTCGGCGCTGAACTCCGCGTTGCAGACCACGTCCACGGGCAGGACGATCTCCACGCCCGACTTCTCGGCCCGCTCGAGGTAGCCCTTGCAGGCCTCGATCGAGTCCTCGTCGAGCAGGCTCTTGCCGACCTCGTGGCCCTGGGCCTTGAGGAAGGTGAACACCATGCCGCCGCCGATGAGGAGGCGGTCCGCCTTGCCCAGGAGGTTGTCGATCACCGCGAGCTTGTCGGCGACCTTGGCACCGCCGAGGACGACGGCGTAGGGCCGCTCGGGGTCCTCGGTGAGGCGCTCGAGGACGTCGACCTCGGCCTTGACCAGACCGCCCATGGCGGCGGGCAGGATCTGCGCGACGTCGTAGACGGAGGCCTGCTTGCGGTGCACGACACCGAAGCCGTCGGAGACATAGGCGTCCGCCAGGGAGGCGAGCTCCTCGGCGAAGGCCTTGCGCTCCGCGTCGTCCTTGCTGGTCTCGCCGGCGTTGAAGCGGAGGTTCTCCAGGAGGGCCACCTGGCCGTCCTGCAGGCCCGCGACCGTGGCCTTGGCAGACTCCCCCACCGTGTCGGTGGCGAAGGCGACGTCCTGGCCGAGCAGCTCGCCGAGGCGACCGACGACCGGCTTGAGGGAGTACTTGTCCTCGGGCGCGCCCTTGGGGCGGCCGAGGTGGGCGCACACGACGACGCGCGCACCCGCCCCGGTCAGCTCCGTGATGGTGGGCACTGAGGCACGGACCCGGCCGTCGTCGGTGATGCGGTCACCGTCGAGGGGCACGTTGAGGTCCGAGCGGACGAGGACCCGCTTGCCGCGCAGGTCACCCAGGTCGGCAATGGTCTTCATCTGTGATCTCCGAATCTGTTGGTCAGCAGGCAGGTCAGGCTCAGAGCTTGGAGCCGACCAGGGCGGTCAGGTCCACGAGGCGGTTGGAGTAGCCCCACTCGTTGTCGTACCAGCCGACGACCTTGACCGTGGTGCCGATGACCTTGGTCAGCTGCGCGTCGAAGATGCAGGAGGCCGGGTCGGTCTCGATGTCCTTGGAGACGATCGGGTCCTCGGTGTAGACGAGCTTGCCCTTCATGGCGCCCTCGGCGGCCTTCTTGACGATCTCGTTGACCTCCTCGACGGTGGTCTCGCGGCCGGCCTCGAAGGTGAGGTCGGTGGCGGAGCCGGTCGGGGTCGGGACGCGCATGGCGTAGCCGTCGAGCTTGCCCTTGAGCTCGGGCAGGACGAGGGCGACGGCCTTGGCCGCACCGGTGGTGGTGGGGACCATGTTGAGGGCCGCGGCGCGGGAGCGACGCAGGTCCTTGTGCGGGCCGTCCTGGAGGTTCTGGTCCTGGGTGTAGGCGTGGATCGTGGTCATCAGACCACGCTCGATGCCCAGTCCGTCGTTGAGCGCCTTGGCCATGGGGGCCAGGCAGTTCGTGGTGCAGGAGGCGTTGGAGATGATGTTGTGCGCGGCGGCGTCGTACTTGTCGTCGTTGACGCCCATCACGATCGTGATGTCCTCGTTCTTGGCGGGCGCGGAGATGATGACCTTCTTGGCGCCGGCGTCGAGGTGGGCCTTGGCCTTGGTGGCGTCGGTGAAGAAGCCGGTGGACTCCACGACGATGTCGACGTCGTTGTCCTTCCACGGCAGCGCGGCCGGGTCCTTCTCGGCGAAGGCCATGATCTTCTTGCCGTCGACGGTGATGGACTCGTCGTCGTAGGTCACCTCACCGGGGAAGCGGCCGAGGATCGAGTCGTACTTCAGCAGGTGGGCCAGCGTCTTGTTGTCGGTGAGGTCGTTGACCGCAACGACCTCGATGTCGGCACCGGAGGCCACCACGGCACGGAAGAAGTTGCGGCCGATGCGGCCGAAGCCATTGATCCCAACGCGAACAGTCACGTCTTGAGCCTTCCTAGAGGGTCTTCAACTTGGCGCTGTCCACCCTAGTGCAGCCAAGAGTGACCTGCGTTACCGGGGCGTGACCCGTCCTGCTCTCCGGTCGGGCGTCCCGGCATACGGAAAGCCCCTGCTCAGAGGTCGAGCATGTCCGGTGTCAGGTTGGCCTCGGTGCCGGGGATCCCCAGGTCCTGGGCTCGCTTGTCCGCCATGGCGAGCAGCCGGCGGATCCGGCCGGCGACGGCGTCCTTGGTCATCGGCGGCTGCGCGAGCTGCCCCAGCTCCTCCAGGCTCGCCTGCTTGTGCTCCAGGCGCAGGGTGCCCGCCTGGCGCAGGTGGTCCGGGACCTCGTCGCCGAGGATCTCCAGCGCGCGCTCGACCCGGGCCCCGGCCGCGACCGCGGCCCGGGCGGACCGGCGCAGGTTGGCGTCGTCGAAGTTCGCGAGGCGGTTGGCCGTGGCCCGCACCTCGCGGCGCATCCGCCGCTCCTCCCAGGCCAGGACCGCGTCGTGCGCGCCCATCCGCGTCAGCATCGCCCCGATCGCGTCGCCGTCGCGGATGACGACCCGGTCGATCCCCCGCACCTCGCGGGCCTTGGCTTGGATCCCGATCCGGCGGGCGGCGCCCACCAGAGCGAGCGCGGACTCCGGCCCCGGGCAGGTGATCTCGAGCGCGCTGGAGCGGCCGGGCTCGGTGAGCGACCCGTGCGCGAGGAAGGCCCCGCGCCAGGCGGCGACCGCGTCCTCGGCCGCGCCCGAGACGACCTTGGGCGGGAGCCCGCGGACGGGGCGGCCACGGCCGTCGATCAGGCCGGTCTGGCGCGCGAGGGCCTCGCCGTCCTTGGCCACGCGGACGAGATAACGACTCCCCTTGCGCAGCCCGCCGCCGGACAGCACGCCGATCTCGCTGGTGTAGCCGTAGACGTCGGTGATGTCCTTGACGAGTCGCCGGGCCACGGACCCGGTGTCGACCTCGGCCTCCACGACGATGCGGCCACCCACGATGTGCAGCCCACCCGTGAAGCGCAGGATCGCGGAGACCTCGGCCTTGCGGCAGCTCGGCTTGGTGATGGGAAGGCGGCTGAGCTCGTCCTTGACCATGGCCGTCATCGACATGCGATTCATCCTGACAGTGAGCAGACCAAAGGTGGCCCTAACGGGGTAATCTCGGCAAATGTGCCACAGATCGTGCCAAATCGGCAACGGTGGGTAGCCAATCGCGTCAGGTCATGATGTCGCGGTAGACAGCAGCGAGGCGCAAGGAGTCGTGGTGGCCGTCGCGGCCCGGCTCGGCCACGGGGGCCAGCAGCAGCTCGGCGCCCAGGGCTCGCGCTGCGGCCCGCAGCGCGGCCTCGTCCCCGACCACCGAGGGGTCGGCCAGCACGACGTCCAGCCGCAGGCCCGGGGCATGGTCCGCGAGCACCTCGAGGTGGCGCTCGGCCGAGAATCCGCTGGTCTCCCCGGTGTTGAGCACGAGGTTGAGGTTGAGCAGGCGACGCGCGGGGGTCTGCAGCAGCGCCTCGCGCAGCTCGGGCACCAGCAGGTGCGGCATCACCGAGGTGAACCACGAGCCCGGGCCCAGCACCACCCACTCGGCCTCCCGCACGGCCCGGAGCGCCTCGGGGTGCGCGGGAGGCGCGGCGGGCAGCACCGACACGGACCGGACCTCGCCGGGGGTCGTGGCGACGCGGGCCTGGCCACGGACCACGAGGGGGCGCTGCGGGTCCGCGTCGTCCAGGCCCTGGACGACGGCCTCGATGGTGAGCGGGACCGCCGCCATGGGCAGCACCCGGCCGCGGGCGTTGAGCAGCCGTCCCACCATGTCCAGGCCCTGGACCGGCTCGCCGAAGTGCTCCCACAGGGCGAGGATCAGCAGGTTGCCGAGGCTGTGACCCCCGAGCGGTCCCTGCCCGGCGAAGCGGTGCTGCAGCACGGACGCCCAGGTGGTCCCCCACTCGTCGTCGTTGCAGAGGGCGGCGAGCGCCATCCGCAGGTCTCCCGGCGGCAGGACGTCGAACTCCTGACGCAACCGACCCGAGGACCCACCGTCGTCGGCCACGGTGACGATCGCGGTGATCCGGTCGGTGACCAGACGCAGAGCAGCCAGGGAGGCGGCCAGCCCGTGCCCGCCTCCCAGCGCGACGACCAGGGGGCCCCTCACTCGCGCCCCAGGTCGCGGTGGACGGTGAGGGTGCCCACCTCCGGGCCCTGCAGCTCGCGGGACAGCCGCTCGGCGACGGCCACGGAGCGGTGCTTGCCGCCGGTGCACCCCACGGCGAGGGTGACATAGCGACGCCCCTCGCGGACGTAGCCGGAGATCATCGCGTCCATCATCGCCACGACCCGGTCGACGAACTCGTCGGCGCCGAGCTGGTCGAAGACGAACCGGGACACCTCGGGGTCGCGCCCGGTCTTGCTGCGCAGCTCTGGCACCCAGAAGGGATTGGGCAGGAAGCGCATGTCCAGCACGGTGTCGGCATCCAGGGGTATGCCGTACTTGAAGCCGAAGCTCATCACCGCGATCCGCAGGCGGGGGCCTCGCTCGCTGTCGAAGATCTGGGCGATCTTGGCCGAGAACTGGTGCACGTTGAAGCCGCTGGTGTCCACGATGACGTCGGCCACCGAGCGGATGTCGCCGAGCCGCTCCCGCTCGGCCTGGATCGCCTCGAGCAGGCCACCGTCGCCCTGCAGCGGGTGAGGCCGCCGGACGCTCTCGAAGCGACGCACGAGGGTCTCGTCGGTGGCGTCGAGGAACACGATGCGGGGCTTCCAGCCGTGGTCGCCCAGCTCCTGCATGGCCTCGGACAGCTGCTCGAACATGTTGCGCGTGCGGACGTCGACGACCGCGGCCACGCGCATCACCTCGGGCTGCTGCTCGCGCAGCATGGTGGCCATCGGCGCGAGCATCTGCGGGGGGATGTTGTCGGTGACGAACCAGCCGCTGTCCTGCAGGACGTTGGAGGCGGTGGAGCGCCCGGCCCCGGACAGACCGGTGACCACGACGAACTCGTGGCCGGCGGTCACCACCGGCATGTCGGCGGTCGGGGGCTCGGTGGCTCGGGGCTCGGCGCCCTGGGGCTCGGGGGACGACGCGGCACGGGGGGCGGTGGGCTCGGCCACGGTGCAGGCTCCTCGGCAGGGGGATGGGGGCCTCAGTCTAGGCGCGCCCGCTGTGGCGCCCTTGCCAGTCATGATGCCCGGTGGGGCGATCCGTCAGTCGAGCACCTCGCCGGTGGTGAGGTTGATGTCCGGCTGGACCGCGGCCGCCCCGCCACGCAGGCGGTCGTGGACCGTCTGGGCCAGCGCCGGGCCGACACCCTTGACGGTCTGCAGCTCGGCCACGTCGGCCTCGCGCAGGCGCTTGACCGAGCCGAAGGCCTTGAGCAGGGCCCTCTGCCGGGCCTCCCCCAGCCCGGGTATGCCGTCCAGGGCGCTCGCGGTCATCGCCTTGGAGCGGCGCTGCCGGTGGAAGGCGATCGCGAAGCGGTGGGCCTCGTCACGGACCCGCTGCAGCAGGTAGAGCCCTTCGCTGGACCGCGGCAGGATCACCGGGAACTCGTCACCCGGGAGCCACACCTCCTCCAGCCGCTTGGCCAGCCCGACGAGCGCGACGTCGTCGACGCCCAGCTCCTCCAGCACCGCCTGGGCGGCGTTGACCTGGGGCAGGCCGCCGTCGACCACGACGAGCTGTGGCGCATAGGCGAAGCGCCGGGGCTTCCCGGTCTGCGGGTCGATGACCGCGGCCACGGCGGCGGCAGCCTCGGCGTCGCCCGACGCGAGCGCCTCCGCGGCGTCGGCCTGCTGGGCGAGGTGGCGCCGGAACCGGCGGGTCAGCACCTCGCGCATGGCGGCGGTGTCGTCGACCTGCGGGTCCTCGCCCTCGGGCGCGTCGCCGCGGACGACGAAGCGGCGGTACTCCCCCTTGCGGGGCAGCCCGTCCTCGAAGACCACCATGGACGCGACGACGTTGGTGCCCTGGACGTGGGAGACGTCGTAGCACTCGATCCGCAGGGGTGCCTCGGTGAGGCCGAGGGCGTCCTGCAGCTCCTGGAGGGCCTGGCTGCGGGCGGTGAGGTCCCCGGCGCGGGCGACCTTGTGGCGGGCGAGGGCCTGGTCGGCGTTGCGCCGGACGGTGGCCATCAGCTCGCGCTTGTCGCCGCGCTGCGGGACCCGCACCTCCACGCCCGAGCCGCGCAGGTCGGTGAGCCACTCCTGCACCGAGGCGTGGTCGTCCGGCAGCACCGGGACCAGCACCTCGCGGGGGACCCCGTCGCCGCTCTCCCCGCCATACACCTGCTGGAGGAGTCGGGCGACGAGCAGCGCGGGGGTGGCCGTGTCCTCGGACTCGCGCTCGACGACCCAGCCGCGCTGCCCGCGGATGCGGCCGCCGCGGACGTGGAAGACCTGCACGGCGGCCTCGAGCTCGTCGTCGGCGACCGCGAAGACGTCGGCGTCGGTGGCGTCGCCGAGGACGACCGCGGACTTCTCCAGCGCCTTGCTCATCGCCTGGAGGTCGTCGCGCAGCATCGCCGCCCGCTCGAACTCCAGCGCGTCCGACGCGGCGAGCATCTCGCGCTCGACCCGCTTGACGAACTTCGTCGTCGAGCCGGCCATGAAGTCGCAGAAGTCCTCGGCGATGGCCCGGTGCTCCTGCGCGCTCACCGAGCCGACGCAGGGGGCGGAGCACTTGTCGATGTAGCCGAGCAGGCAGGGGCGGCCGACCTGCGCGGCCCGCCGGAAGACCCCTGAGGAGCAGGTCCGGACGGGGAACACCTTGAGCAGCAGGTCCAGGGTCTCGCGGATCGCCCAGGCGTGGCCGTAGGGGCCGAAGTAGCGGGTGCCCCTGCGCTTGGCGCCGCGCATGACCTGGGCGCGGGGGAACTCCTCCCCCATGGTCACGGCGAGGTAGGGATAGGACTTGTCGTCGCGGTACTTGACGTTGAAGCGGGGGTCGAACTCCTTGATCCAGGAGTACTCCAGCTGCAGGGCCTCGACCTCGGTGCGCACGACGGTCCACTCGACGGAGGCGCCGGTGGTGACCATGCGGCGGGTGCGCGGGTGCAGGGCCGAGATGTCCTGGAAGTACGAGCTCAGGCGGCTGCGCAGGGACTTCGCCTTGCCGACGTAGATGACCCGCCCTTCCTTGTCGCGGAAGCGATAGACGCCCGGGTCGACCGGGATCTCTCCGGGTCGCGGTCGGTAGGTCGAGGGATCAGCCACCGGGACAGGGTATGTCCCGGTGCCGACACCTCCTGGTCAGCCGCGCGTCGCGGCCTCCAGGGCGGTCACGTCGCGCCCGAGCTCCACCGCCGTGAACGCGCTGGGCTCGCCCCGGTCGCCGCCGTCGGGACGGGGGGACGTCGGTGAGGATCCGCAGGCTCGGGACCACCGAGGTCCGCGGGCGGGCGACGTCGAGGGCGTCGCCGTCGAACCACAGGGAGAGGGGTCACGGACGGCACGGGCATGCCGGTGCTGGTGGGGAGGACCAGCCCGTATGCCGGGCCGTGCCGCCGCCCTCCCGGCCGCCGGGCCGGTCCGCCCGGCGGGAGCCGCGATCGGTTCAGCGCAGCACGGCCACGCGTCGGCGCAGGTGTCGCAGGTCCTCCAGCCGCGCCTCCCAGGTGATCCCGAGGGCCAGGAGCACCCCTCCCCCGGCCCCGAGCGGCAGCCAGGGCGGGAGATAGCCCACCCACGGGGCCACCCGGACCAGCGCCAGCACCGCCAGCACCGTCGCGCCGACGTGCAGGTGCGCCGCGGTCCGCCGGGCGGCCCCGACCACGACCAGGCCCACCGCGACGACGACCACGGCGAGCGCCCGCCCCGAGGACAGGTCGGCGAGGGACACCAGGGCGCTGGTGCCCAGGGCGATCCCGAGCACGGGGAGCGCGGGCGCGGACGGCACGCGCGACGTCACCAGCTCGCGCCAGACCCAGGGGGCGAGGGCGGCCGCGGCGGACAACGAGTAGGCCTCCGGGATGCTCACCCGCAGGTCGAGGAGGAGCGACCAGGCGGTGCCCGTCGCGCAGGCGGTCGCGAGGACGGCCCAGGTGCGGCGGGCCGCGGCCGAGGCGGTCCCGGCCCGCGCCAGGCTCACCAGGGTGGCGCCGGCGAGGACGCCCGCGAGCAGCCGGAGGTCGGGAGAGGCGGTGGAGACCGCGGTGGCCCACCAGGGCAGGCTCCACAGGGCTCGTCCCCGGGGCTGCGGGGCCGCCGCGCCGACCAGGACGATCGCCACGGCGACGGTGACGCCGACGGCCGTGGCCGTGGCCGACGTCAGTCCGGGCTGGTGGGCGGTCCACGGCACGGCGCCCGCGGCGAGGACGGGGCCGAGGCCGTCGATCCAGGACGACCGGCGCCTCCGTGCCAGGGTGCGGCAGGCGACGAGCACCAGCACCGTGGCCGGCCAGGTCCAGGCGACGCCGGGTCGCGGGGGCCGGTGCCACCCGCGGCCGGTCAGGTCGCCTGCGGTCAGACCGACGGCCTGGGAGAGCACGGCGCGGCTCAGCCCGTCCCCGAGGGCCCCGAGCAGCGGTATGGCGAGGACGGCGGTGGCGGGCAGCACCACCGAGGCCGTGGCGAGGACGCGTGGTGCGGCTCCTGCGCCCTCCTGCGCCGGGCGCGACCGCAGCGTCAGGCCACCCGCGAGGCAGCCCGCCAGGGCCAGCGACGTCCACGGCCCGAGGCCGGCCGGGAGCACCCGCACCGCGCCGACGACCCAGGCGGCCAACGCCGCGGCGGCCGCGGCCTGCAGCAGCGTCGGGGCGGCCGCGGCGCACGACGCCGCACTCGTCCGGTCGTGCCGCTGCTCCCCGGGCCCGGTCCGGTCGGGACCGGGGTGGTCAGGCCATGCCCTCTCGGGCTGGGGCGACGTCGGGTCGAGCTCGGCCGGGAGCCACCGGATGTCCTGGGGCCAGGGCACCCGGGAGGTGGTCACGGCCGCCAGGGCCAGGGCGGCGGCGACCGCCGGCAGCTGCCAGGCATCCCGGAGCGCAGCCGTCGGCGTCGTGGCCCACGAGGACGCGGTGAGCGCGTCGGCGATCACGACGAGGACCGAGGCCACGCCGCCGAGAGCAGCGCCCGTCAGCGCCAGGGGGGTGGCGCGCACCAGCCGCGGGCGCCAGGCCGCGACGACGGCCACCACCGGGAGAGCCACGAGGGTGACCGGCTGCCAGTCCCCCAGCTGGACGCACGCGATCACGAGGGCGGTGGCAGTCCCGAGTCCGGTCACCGCGTCCGCCGCCAGCCACCGGCGCGTGGTCCGCAGCTGCGCCACCGCACCCGCGACGCCCAGCGCGGCCCACCCGATGGCGTCCTCGCCCGGGAGGTCGACCTCGGCCACCAGGATGCGCCAGGCCACCATGACCAGTGCGGCGGCCAGTGCCCCGAGGGTCTCCGCGGAGCCCACGAGGCGGCGTCGGTCCAGGGCCCTGGCGCCGGCGATCGAGGCGCCCGCGAGGAGCAGGAGCACGACGGCTCGACCGACCCGGCCCAGCAGGGCCCAGCCCACGAAGGCGAAGACGCTGCCCGCCGCCGTCACGCACAGGGCCCCGACCGCGAGCAGGACTGCGCGCCCTCGGCCCGCGGCTGCGAGCCCGGCCCGCGGCACGTCCCGGGGCCGGGTGGGGTGCGCGGACCGTCCTGCCACGGCAGCGGTCGCGGCACCGGCCCGGTCGACCGGCACGCCGAAGGCCGCCCGGTCGGTGACCAGGGCGGCCTTGGTGCGGTCGGCCTCGTGGAGCGTGGCGGCGAGGCGGGCGACGAGCGGGTGATCGAGCTGCAGGGTGCACCCCTGGCAGCGAGGAGCACCCGTGGCGAGCGGAGAACCGCAGACGGGGCAGTGCGTGGGGTCGAAGTACGCGACCGGTGGTGGGGCGACGGGGGTCGAGGAGCGGGTGATCGCGGCCATCGCCCCAGCCTGGCTGCCGGGCCGACCGCTGGTGAGAGTAGGAGTACTCACCCCGACCGGGCGAGGCCTACGCGGGGGACCCCTTCGCGGTGGTGGTCGCGGCCTTCTTCGTGGCCGCCTTGCCCGCCGCCCTCGACGAGGCCGCCTTCTTCGCGGCTGCCTTCTTGCCCGGGGCCTTGGCGGCTGCCTTCTTCGTGGTGGCCTGGCCCGCGGGCGAGTCGGCGTCGCCCCGGCCCGCGGCGGCGGACTTCGTCGCCGCGGCTGCCGCCCGGCGGATGCCCGCGCGCACGGGTCGGTCGATCGGCACGGCGACCTTGGCGTCGAAGGTCTCCGTCGTCTTGGCGATCACGGGGGCGAGGAAGCGACCGGTGTGGGAGGCCTCGCTGGCCGCCACCTCCTCCGGGGTGCCGGTGGCGACGACGGTGCCGCCGCCCGAGCCCCCCTCCGGGCCCATGTCCACGATCCAGTCGGCGTTCTTGATGACGTCGAGGTTGTGCTCGATCACGAGCACGGTGTTGCCCTTGTCGACCAGGCCCTGCAGGACGAGCAGCAGCTTGCGGATGTCCTCGAAGTGCAGCCCGGTCGTGGGCTCGTCGAGGACGTAGATGGTCCGCCCGGTGGAGCGCTTCTGCAGCTCCGCGGCGAGCTTGACCCGCTGGGCCTCACCGCCCGAGAGCGTCGTGGCCGGCTGACCGAGCCGGACGTAGCCCAGCCCCACCTCGACCAGCGTGCTCAGGTGGCGCGAGATGGCGGGGACCGCCTCGAAGAAGGTCGCCGCCTCCTCGATGGGCATGTCCAGGACGTCGGCGATGGTCTTGCCCTTGTAGTGCACCTCGAGGGTCTCGCGGTTGTAGCGCGCCCCGTGGCACACCTCGCAGGGGACGTAGACGTCCGGGAGGAAGTTCATCTCGATCTTGATGGTGCCGTCGCCGTTGCACGCGTCGCAGCGACCGCCCTTGACGTTGAACGAGAACCGACCTGGCTGGTAGCCACGGACCTTGGCCTCCGTGGTCTGCGCGAAGAGCTTGCGCATGTGGTCGAAGACGCCGGTGTAGGTCGCGGGGTTGGACCGGGGGGTGCGGCCGATGGGTGACTGGTCGACGTGGACCACCTTGTCCAGGTGCTCCAGGCCGGTGACGGTGCGGTGGCGACCCGGCACCTGCCGGGCGCCGTTGAGCTTGTTGGCCAGGACGGTGTAGAGGATGTCGTTGACCAGCGTGGACTTCCCGGACCCGGACACCCCGGTCACGGCGACGAGGTTGCCGAGCGGGAAGGTGACGTCCACGCCGGTCAGGTTGTGCTCGGTCGCACCGATGACGGTCAGCTCCCTGCCGGGCTCCTGAGGACGCCGCACCGCGGGCATCGGGATCTCCCGCCGTCCCGCGAGATAGGCGCCGGTGAGCGAGGACTCGCTGGCCAGCAGCTCGGCGACCGGGCCGCTGTGGACGACCTTGCCACCGTGCTCGCCCGCCCCCGGTCCGATGTCGACCACCCAGTCCGCGGCTGCGATGGTGTCCTCGTCATGCTCCACGACGATGAGCGTGTTGCCCAGGTCGCGCAACCGGGTCAGGGTCGAGATGAGCCGGTGGTTGTCCCGCTGGTGCAGGCCGATCGACGGCTCGTCCAGGACATACAGCACGCCCACCAGACCGGACCCGATCTGGGTGGCCAGCCGGATGCGCTGGGCCTCGCCGCCGGACAGGGTGCCGGCCGGACGGTCCAGGGAGAGGTAGTCCAGGCCGACGTCCAGCAGGAAGCCGAGGCGGGCGTGGATCTCCTTGACCACTCGCTCGGCGATCTGCTGCTCGCGCTCGGTGAACTCCACGCCGCGCAGGAAGGACGCGGCGTCGCCGATCGACAGGCCGCACACCTCCGCGATGTTCTTGCCGCCCAGCAGGACCGACAGGACCTCCGGCTTGAGGCGGGCTCCGGCGCAGACCGGGCAGGGGATCTCGCGCATGTAGCCCTCGTAGCGCTCGCGCGACCACTCCGAGTCGGTCTCCGAGTGCCGACGTCGCACGAACGGCAGGACCCCCTCGAAGCCGGTCGAGTAGGACCGCTCCCGCCCCCACCGGTTGCGGTACTTCACGTGCACCTTGTGGTCCTGACCGTGCAGCAGCGCCTCGCGGGCCCGGTCCGGCAGCGAGCGCCACGGCACGTCCAGGCTGAACGACAGGTCCTTGGCCAGTGCCCCGACGACGCGCAGGAAGTAGTCCTGGGAGCCGCTCCCCTGCGCCCAGGGGGCGATCGCCCCGTCGCGGATGCTCAGCTCCTCGTCCGGGATCACCAGGTCGGGGTCGACCTCCAGCTCGGTGCCGATGCCGGAACAGTGGGGGCAGGCGCCGTAGGGAGCGTTGAACGAGAAGGTGCGCGGCTCGATCTCGTCGATGGCGAGCGGGTGGTTGTTGGGGCAGCCCATGCGCTCCGAGAAGCGGCGCTCGCGTGCGACGGGACGCCCGTCCTTGTCGGTGTCGCCCTCCTGGACGTCGACGAGCTCGACGGTGAGGATGCCGCCGGTCAGACCCAGCGCGGTCTCCACGGAGTCGGTGAGCCGCTGCTTGCCGGTGGCGTCCCCGCCCTTGGCCACGAGCCGGTCCACGACCACCTCGATGGTGTGCTTGCGCTGCTTCTCCAGCGTCGGCGGCTCGGTGAGGGAGACGACCTCGCCGTCCACGCGCGCGCGGGAGAAGCCCTTGGTCTGCAGCTCGGCGAAGAGGTCCACGAACTCACCCTTGCGACCCTGCACCACCGGGGCGAGCACCTGGAAGCGGGTGCGGTCGGGGAGCGCGAGCAGCTGGTCCACGATCTGCTGCGGCGTCTGGCGCCCCACCGGCTCCCCGCAGGTCGGGCAGTGCGGCCGGCCGGCGCGGGCGAACAGCAGCCGCAGGTAGTCGTAGACCTCGGTGATGGTGCCCACCGTCGACCGCGGGTTCCGGTTGGTGGACTTCTGGTCGATCGACACCGCCGGCGACAGGCCCTCGATGAAGTCGACGTCGGGCTTGTCCATCTGCCCCAGGAACTGGCGGGCGTAGGCGGACAGGCTCTCGACATACCGCCGCTGTCCCTCGGCGAAGATCGTGTCGAACGCCAGGGAGGACTTGCCCGACCCTGACAGACCGGTGAACACGACCAGCCCGTCGCGCGGCAGGTCCACCGAGATGTCGCGCAGGTTGTGCTCCCGAGCCCCGCCGACCACGAGCCGGTCGTGCTGCGCGCGAGGCTGCGGGGTGCGGTCGGACGAGCGGGACGCGAGGGAGGTGTCAGACACGAGCGTCATCGTAGGGGCGCCTACCGACATACCCCCTGCTGACACTCTGCGTGCCCGGACGGCTGCCGAGAGGCACGAACCGGTGGTCTCGTCTAGGGTCGTCCGTATGACGGACGCCACCTTCGACGCGGATCTCGGCGCGCTGCGCGCCCAGACCGCCCGGCTCCTCGACACCGCGTCCAGCCTGGACGACGAAGCGCTGCGCGGCCCCTCCCTGTGCACCGGGTGGACCCGGGCCCACGTCCTCGCCCACGTCACCCGCAACGCCCGCGCGATGCGCAACCTGGTCGCCACCGTCCAGGGCACGCCGACGCCGATGTATCCCTCCCGGCAGGCTCGCGACGCGGACATCGAGCAGGGCGCCCGCCAGTCCCGGGACGAGCTGCTCGCCGAGCTGCGGACCTCCGCGGAGGAGCTGGACCAGGTCCTGGCCGGGCTGGACGACGCCGCCCGGGCCGCCACGGCGCAGGTCGGCAGCGGCCACACCCTGACGGGCGCGCAGCTGCCCTGGCACCGGTTGCGCGAGGTCGCCTGGCACCACGTGGACCTCGACGCCGGCTACTCCTTCGCCGACGCCCCCGCCGAGCTCGTCGGGAGGTGGTTCGAGGAGGAGGTCGCGGCGCTGCGCGCGGACGCGGACACCCCCTCGATGTGCCTGCGGACGGACGAGCGCGACGTCGTGTCCTTCGGCGACGGACGGCCCACGGTCAGCGCCTCCCGCGCCGGGATGCTCCGGTGGCTCCTGCGCGACCGGGCGGACCAGATCGACGCGCCGGCCCAGGACCGGCTCCCCCGGCTCCGCCCCACCACCCCCAACCCCACCCACGAGGAGGACCCTCAGTGACCTACACCGGTGACGTCGCCCCCGACGGCCCGTCCGACGTCCGCGAGCTGCCCCACCTGACCATCCGCAAGTGTGCGGTGTCGGCGATGCACAACAACGTCTACCTCCTCACGGACAAGGCGACCGGCCGACAGCTGCTCGTCGACGCCGCCGACGACGCCGCCCGGATCGGCCGCCTGGTCCGCGAGGGCACCGGCCGCCTGGACCTGCTGGTGACGACCCACCAGCACTGGGACCACACCCGCGCCCTCAAGGACGTCGTCGCGGACACCGGCGTCCCGACCGCCGCCAGTGCCGTGGACGGCAAGGCCCTGCCGGTGCGCCCCGACCGCGAGCTCGCCCACGGCGACACCATCGAGCTCGGCGAGTCCGTCCTGCGGGTCATCGAGCTGCGCGGCCACACCCCCGGGGGGATCGCGCTCGCCTACGACGACCCCGAGGGGGACTCGCACCTGTTCACCGGAGACAGCCTCTTCCCCGGTGGCGTCGGCAACACCAAGAACCCCGGCCAGTCCTTCCCGCAGCTCATCGACGACGTCGAGGAGCGCATCTTCGGGGAGTACGACGACGCCGACTGGGTCTATCCCGGCCACGGCGGAGACACCACCCTCGGCGCCGAGCGACCCAACCTCGACGAGTGGCGCGCCCGCGGCTGGTGAGGAGGGGCGCCTGCGAGCGGTGGCACCGCTGGCGCTAGGTTGGGCGGGAATCGGTTCATCCTCCGCAGTCCCAGGAAGTGGTTCCATGCGCGCCCTCGTCAAGCCTCACGCCGGCCCCGGTCTCGAGCTGAGGGAGGTGCCGGAGCCCCAGGTCGGGCCCGGCGAGGTCAAGATCCGGGTGCTGCGAGCGGGCCTGTGCGGCACCGACCTGCACCTGGAGCAGTGGGACGACTGGGCGGCGTCGATGGTGCACCCGCCGATGACGATCGGGCACGAGTTCTACGGCGAGATCGTCGACCTCGCCGACGACGTGGTCACCGGCACCGGCTCGGCGAACCTCCAGGTGGGACAGCGCTGCTCGGTCGAAGGACACATCGTCTGCGGGATGTGCCGCAACTGCCGCGCCGGCCGCCGCCACATGTGCCCCAACACCAGCTCCATCGGGGTCAACCGCGACGGCGCCTTCGCCGACTACGTCGTCGTCCCGGCGACCAACGTCTGGGCGCAGCCCGAGGGGATCGACCCCGAGCTGGGCGCGCTGTTCGACCCCTTCGGCAACGCCACCCACACCGCCCTGCAGTTCCCCATGGTCGGCGAGGACGTCCTGATCACCGGCGCCGGTCCGATCGGGGTCATGGCCGCCGCCATCGCCCGGCACGCCGGGGCGCGGCACGTCGTCGTCACCGACATGAGCGACTTCCGCCTCGGACTGGCTCAGGGTGCGGGGGCGACCCGGACCGTCAACGTCGCGCAGGAGGACCTGCGGGAGGTCCAGCGCGAGCTCGGTATGACGGAAGGCTTCGACCTCGGCCTGGAGATGTCCGGCGCCCCTGCCGCCATGCGCCAGCTCATCGACAACTGCACCTTCGGCGCCAAGATCTCGATGCTCGGGCTGCCCAAGGAGGGCTTCCCCGTCGACTGGGGCAAGATCATCACCCACATGCTCACCATCAAGGGCATCTACGGCCGCGAGATGTTCGAGACGTGGTACCACATGAGCTTCATGCTCCAGTCCAGCCCCCAGCTGCGGGACGCCGTCCGCTCGGTCATCACCCACCGGGTCGGCCTCGACGACTGGCCGCAGGCCTGGGCCGCGGCCCGCTCCGGCGAGTGCGGCAAGGTCATCCTCGAGATCGCCGACTGACTGCCCTGCCACCCAAGGAGATCCGCATGTACGCCATCAAGGACGAGCTGACCACCACGCTGCAGGAGATCAAGGACGCCGGGCTGTGGAAGGCCGAGCGCCAGCTCACCAGCCCCCAGTCCGCGCACGTCACCACCGCCACCGCCGACGCGCTGAACTTCTGCGCCAACAACTACCTCGGCCTCGCGGACCGCCCCGAGGTCGAGGAGGCCGCGGCCGCGGCGCTGCGCGAGTGGGGCTTCGGCATGGCCTCGGTGCGGTTCATCTGCGGCACCCAGACCACCCACAAGCAGCTCGAGAAGGCCCTGTCGGACTTCCTGGACACCGACGACACGATCCTGTACTCCTCCTGCTTCGATGCCAACGGCGGGGTCTTCGAGGTGCTCTTCGGCACCGACGACGCCATCATCAGCGACGAGCTCAACCACGCCTCGCTCATCGACGGGATCCGGCTGTCCAAGGCCAAGCGGTACCGCTACAAGAACGCGGACATGGCCGACCTGCGGGCCCAGCTCGAGGCCGCCCGAGAGGCGGGCGCCAAGCGGGTCGTCGTGGTCACCGACGGCGTCTTCTCGATGGACGGCTACCTCGCTCCCCTGCGCGAGATCTGTGACCTGGCGGAGGAGTTCGGCGCCATGGTCATGGTCGACGACTCCCACGCGGTGGGCTTCGTCGGCGACGGCGGTCGCGGCACGCCCGAGCACTTCGGGGTCATGGACCGGGTCGACATCATCTCGGGCACCCTCGGCAAGGCACTGGGTGGCGCCTCCGGCGGCTACATCAGCGCCCACCAGGAGATCGTCGACCTGCTCCGCCAGCGGTCCCGCCCCTACCTGTTCAGCAACGCGGTCGCCCCCTCGGTGGTCGCCGGTTCCCTGAAGGCCCTGGAGATCGCCCGCGACTCCGCCGAGCCCCGCCAGGTGCTGCGCCGCAACGCCGAGCTCTTCCGGCGCCTGATGACCGAGGCCGGCTTCGAGCTGCTCCCGGGCGAGCACGCCATCATCCCCGTGATGTTCCCCGGCGAGGACGGCGCCCGCCAGGCCGGGCAGATCGCCGACGCCATGCTCGAGCGGGGGGTCTACGTCATCCCGTTCAGCTACCCCGTGGTCCCGCAGGGCCGGGCCCGGATCCGGGTCCAGATGTCGGCTGCGCACTCCGAGGACGACGTCCGCGCCTGCGTGGACGCCTTCGTCGCCGCGCGGGAGCAGGTCACCGGCGCCTGACCGAGACCTCGGCTGGCTCGTACCGCCGCCCGCGCCACGCAGGCTCACTCCTCTGGCGGGGGCGGCGGCACGAGCGTGCTCAGCACGGCCTCGCCCACCGCGGCGAGAGCGGGCAGCACGCTCACCGAGTAGTCCTGCTCGTGGCGGCGGTCGTACATGTCCGTCGCCGTCACCGCCACGCAGCGCCAGGACCCGTGCGCCTCGATCAGCGCGACGTCGTGACGCAGCCCCGGCAGGTCGGCCGGCTTGGAGCCCCGGACGACCTGGTCCGGGAGCAGAGCCGTGACGCCGTACGCATGCTGCTGCTCACCCAGCAGCGCCAGCGCGAGCCGGGTCGAGGACTCCCCCACGGCGTGGCCGCTGCGCAGGACCGCGAGCAGGCCTGCCTGGTCCGCGGCGGTGGTGAGGTTGTCCCGGCCGGACTCCGCGGCCGCGGGGTCCATGAGGTCGCGCTGCACGACCGTCTGCGTCAGCCCGAGATCGGTGGCGCAGCGGGTGACCCGCTCGTGGCCGAGGAGCTGGAGCAGCAGGTTGGCCGCGTCGTTGTCGGACAGGGTGATCATGAGCCGCAGCAGCTCGATGACGCTCAGCTCGGTGATCGTGGGGAGCAGGCTGAGCGCCCCGGCGCCACCGACCCGCCGCGCGGGCACCTGCAGCTGCTGGTCCAGGCTCAGGCGGCCCCGGTCCACCTCGTGCAGCGTCGCCAGGAGCACCAGGACCTTGATCAGGCTGGCGGCCGGCACCTGACGGTCGGCATCCCACCCCGCGAGGATCCCCTGCGGACCGACCACCTGGATCGACAACCGCCCCGGCGCGTGACGCACGATGTCCTTGAGGTCCCGCTCGAGCTGACGGGTGGGGTCCATGGTCATGTGAGGCAGTATGACCGCCATGGGACTGCAACGCCGTGCAACACCACTACTACTCGTCGTAACTTCCATCGTCTCGGTCCAGCTCGGCGGGGCTCTGGCCGCCACCCTGGTCCCCGTCCTCGGCGCGCTTCCCACCGTCGCTCTACGGCTCGGCCTCGGCGCCGCCGTCCTCCTGCTGGGCACGCGGCCCCAGGTGCGCGGCCACGACCGTGCGGGATGGCTGGCCGTCGTGGCCTTCGGCGTCGCGCTGGCGCTGATGAACTCCACGTTCTACGCCTGCCTGGCGCGACTGCCGATCGGCGTCGCCGTCACCATCGAGTTCCTGGGCCCGCTGGCCCTCGCCGGCGCACTGTCGCGACGGCTGGTCGACGCCCTGTCCGTCGTCGCCGCGCTCGTCGGCGTCGTCCTCGTCTCGGGCGCGGTGACAGCCCCCTGGGCCGAGCTGGACCACCTGGGCATCGGCCTGGCGCTCGCGGCGGGGGCCTGCTGGGCGGCGTACATCCTGTGCAGCCGGCAGGTCGGCAGGAACTTCCCCGCCGTGGACGGTCTCACCCTGGCGATGCTGGTCGCCGCCACGCTCGTCCTACCCCTCGGCCTGGCCCAGGCCGATCCCGCCGCGCTGACGCCCGGACGATGGGGCGCCGCCCTCGGGATCGCTCTGCTGTCCAGCGTGATCCCCTACTCCCTCGAGCTGCTCGCGCTCCGCGACCTGGACGCCCGCGTCTTCGGGGTGCTCCTGTCGCTGGAGCCGGCCGCGGCCGCGACCGCCGGACTGCTCGTCCTGGGGCAGCGACTCGACCGGCTGCAGATCTCCGGTATGGCGCTGGTCGTCGCCGCCAGCGTGGTCGTCATGAGCGGGCGGTCAGCACCGGAACCGGGGGCGCCGACCTGACCCCCGCCGCGATCCTCAGCCGTCGAGGCCGAGGCGCTCGTCCCGGCGGGACTTCCACAGGCTCGCCACCGTGGTGACCCCAGGATGCCCACGATCACGCCCAGCGACACCGTGATCGGGATCTCCGGCGCCCACCCGATGTGGTGACCGCCGTTGACGAAGGGCAGCGTGTTCTCGTGCATCGCGTGCAGGATGAGCTTGACGCCGATGAAGGCGAGCAGGATCGACAGGCCGATGCCGAGGTAGACGAGCTTCTTGAGCAGGCCGCCGATGAGGAAGTACAGCTGGCGCAGACCCATCAGCGCGAAGATGTTGGCCATCAGCACCAGGAAGGGCTCCTTGGTGAGCCCGAAGATCGCCGGGATCGAGTCCAGGGCGAACAACAGGTCCGTGGTGCCCAGCGCCAGGATCACGAGGAACATCGGCGTGATGACCTTCTTGCCGTCGACCTGGGCGAACATCGCCGGCCCATGCCACTCCTGGGTGGCCGGGAACCGCGATGCCACCCAACGGGTGAAGGCATTGTCCTCGTACTCGTCGTCGTCGCTCTCCCCCTCCAGCGCCAGCTTGACGGCCGTGTAGATCAGGAAGGCGCCGAAGAGGTAGAACACCCACGAGAACTGGTTGATCAGGCCCGCGCCGACGGCGATGAAGATCCCGCGGAGCACGAGGGCGATCATGATGCCCACCATCAGCGCCGTCTGCTGGAGCTTCTCGGGCACCGAGAACTTCGCCATGATGATGAGGAAGACGAACAGGTTGTCGACGGACAGCGAGTACTCCGTCAGCCAGCCGGCGAAGAACTGCAGGCCGTAGGTCGGGCCGGCGAAGAACCACACGCCCAGACCGAAGAGCACCGCCGCGCCGACGAAGAAGGCCAGGTGACGGGTGCACTCCCGCATCGTGGGGGTGTGCGGGGAGCGCACCATGTGGACGACGTCGGCGAGCAGGAAGGCGATGGTGACGGCCAGGGAGGCAACCCAGACCCACAGCGGAACGTTCACGGCAGGGGGACCTTTCGCGGTGCGGGAAGAGACCGGAGCTCGCGCCGGGGCCGGGCTCCGCGCGTGCTGGAGGTCTCTCCCGCCCGAGGCGGACCGGCGCCCCGGGAGCGCCGACCAGGTCGGCCCTCCGTGATGACGAGGCCACCGCGTGGGGATACTCCCCTCCGTGATGAGGCCCAGTGTCCCACACAGGCACCCGGTTCAGGCCCCTGAGGTCCCGCCGTCACGACCGCCGCGGACCCCGTCAGCGAGTGGCCTCCGTCATCTGCCGCAGCTCCTTCTTGAGGTCACCGAGCTCGTCGCGCAGCCGGGCCGCCAGCTCGAAGTGGAGCTCGGTCGCGGCCTGGTGCATCTGCTGGGTGACCTCCTGGATGAGCTCGGCCAGCTCGGCGGCCGGCATCGACCGAGCCTGGTCGAGCAGTGCGCCCTTGTCGGCGCCGGCCGCCGCAGCTGCGCCCCGCCCCTTGGCCTTGCCCCGCGACTGACCACGAGCGCTGCCCAGCAGGGCCTCGGTGTCCGCCTCCTCCTTGGCGATCAGGTCGGTGATGTCGGCGATGCGCTTGCGCAGCGGCTGCGGGTCGATCCCCCGCTCGGTGTTGTAGGCGACCTGCCGCTCCCGGCGGCGGTTGGTCTCCTCGATCGCCTCCTGCATCGAGGGGGTGATCGTGTCGGCATACATGTGGACCTGGCCGGACACATGGCGCGCCGCACGTCCGATGGTCTGGATCAGCGACCGCGTCGACCGCAGGAAACCCTCCTTGTCGGCGTCCAGGATGCTCACCAGCGACACCTCGGGCAGGTCGAGGCCCTCGCGCAGCAGGTTGATGCCGACGAGCACGTCGTACTCCCCCATCCGCAGCTCGCGCAGGAGCTCCACGCGGCGGAGGGTGTCGACCTCGGAGTGCAGGTAACGCACCCGCACGCCCTTGTCGAGGAGGTAGTCGGTGAGGTCCTCCGCCATCTTCTTGGTCAGCGTGGTGACCAGGACGCGCTCGTCCTTCGCGGTGCGCTCGCGGATCTCGTGGAGCAGGTCGTCGATCTGCCCCTTGGTGGGCTTGAGCACGATCTCGGGGTCGATCAGACCGGTCGGGCGGATGATCTGCTCCACCACGCCGTCGGACTTGGCGAGCTCGTACGCCCCCGGCGTGGCGGACAGGTAGACCGTCTGGCCGATGCGCTCGAGGAACTCCTCCCACTTGAGCGGGCGGTTGTCCATGGCGCTCGGCAGCCGGAAGCCGTGGTCGACGAGCTGCCGCTTGCGCGACATGTCACCTTCGTACATCGCGCCGATCTGCGGGACCGTCACGTGGGACTCGTCGATGACCAGGAGGAAGTCCTCGGGGAAGTAGTCCAGCAGCGTGTTGGGCGCCGTCCCCGGGGCGCGACCGTCGATGTGCATCGAGTAGTTCTCGATGCCGGAGCAGGTGCCGACCTGACGCATCATCTCGATATCGTAGGTGGTGCGCATGCGCAGGCGCTGGGCTTCCAGCAGCTTGCCCTGCTGCTCGAAGGTCCGCAGCTGCTCCTCCAGCTCGCGCTCGATCCCGGTGATGGCCCGCTCCATCCGCTCCTCGCCGGCCACGTAGTGCGTGGCCGGGAAGACGTACATCTCCTGCTCCTCGCGCACGACCTCGCCGGTCAGCGGGTGCAGGGTGTAGATCCGCTCGATCTCGTCACCGAAGAACTCGATGCGGATGGCGAGCTCTTCGTACTGCGGGATGATCTCGACCGTGTCGCCGCGCACCCGGAAGGTGCCGCGGGTGAAGGCCAGGTCGTTGCGCGTGTACTGCATCGTGACGAACCGGCGCAGCAGCTCGTCGCGCTCGATCTCCTGCCCGACCTTGAGCCGCACCATGCGGTCGACGTACTCCTGCGGGGTGCCCAGGCCGTAGATGCAGGACACCGACGCGACCACCACGGTGTCCCGCCGCGTCAGCAGCGAGTTCGTCGCGCTGTGCCGCAGCCGCTCGACCTCCTCGTTGATGGACGAGTCCTTCTCGATGTAGGTGTCCGTCTGCGCGATGTAGGCCTCGGGCTGGTAGTAGTCGTAGTAGCTCACGAAGTACTCGACCGCGTTGTTGGGCAGCAGGTCCCGGAACTCGCTCGCCAGCTGCGCCGCCAGCGTCTTGTTGGGCGCCATCAGCAGGGTCGGGCGCTGCACCTGCTCGATCAGCCAGGCCGTGGTCGCCGACTTGCCGGTGCCCGTGGCGCCCAGCAGCACGATGTCCTGCTCGCCCGCCTCGATGCGCCGCGCCAGCTCGGCGATCGCCGTGGGCTGGTCCCCGCTCGGGGAGAACTCGGACACCACGTCGAAGGGTGCCACCCGGCGCTGGATGTCGGTGGTCGGTCGCATGGACCCAGCCTAGGACCGACCACCGACATACCCCTGCCGGCGCAGGACGGGACTCAGGAGTGCCAGGAGGTGCGCTGGGCCCAGGCCTGCATGCGCGGCCACACGGCGTTGAACCACGGCTCCTTGGCCACGGCATAGGCGTCGGTGGTCTCGCACGAGCCCGCGAGGCGGCGCTTCTCGGCGAGGTAGTCCTCCCGCGCCGTCGCGTCGCCGCGCAACCAGTCGCGGTAGAGCAGGGCGTACTGCCAGCCCGCGCCCTCGGTCTCCCGGACGTGCACGTGGACGATGCGGCCAGGATCACAGGTCCCGTGGAACCGCTTCACCCACATCGAGGGGTCCGGCACCTCGTCCTTGACCTGGTCCATCGTGTTGCCCGTCGACCGAGGGAAGCCCAGGGCCTCCATCCGCTCCAGGAACTCCGGCGCGTCCGCGTCGCGCAGGTCGGCCACGCCGATCTGCAGGTCCACGACGTCCTTGCCGGCCAGACCGGGCACCGCCGTGGAGCCGATGTGCTCGATCTCCGGCGCCAGCGCACCCATCCCGTGGCTGATCCGCTCGATCAGCCGCTGGGCCTGCTCCGGCCAGGTGTCGTCGTAGTCCACGAGGGTCGGCACGTCGGCGCGGCGAGCCCGGGTGCGCGTGCGCAGGTTATCGGCGTAAGGCTGGATCCGGTCCCGCCACAGCCGGTCCACCTGGTCGGTCAGCTCCTGCGTGGAGCCGGAGTTGTCCAGGAGCACGTCCGCGGCTACCCGCCGCTGCTCGTCCGTGGCCTGGTGCGCCATCCGGGCCCGGGCCTCGCCCACGGTCATCCCCCGCTGCTCGACGAGGCGCCCCACCCTGGTCTCGGCGGGGGTGTCCACCACCAGGACCAGGTGGTATGCCGGACCGAGGTGCTTCTCGACCAGGAGCGGCACGTCGTGCACCACGATCGCGTCAGGACCCGCCTGCCCCATCAGCGCCTCGGTGCGCGCCGCGATCAGGGGGTGGGTGATCGCCTCGAGGTCCCGGCGGGCCCGCTCGTCGTCGAAGACCACGGCCCCCAGCGCGGCCCGGTCCAGGGTGCCGTCCGCACGCACCACCGCCGCACCGAAGCGGTCCGCCACCGCCTGCAGCCCGGGACTGCCCGGCGCGACCACCTCGCGGGCGACCAGGTCCGCGTCGACCACCGCGGCGCCCAGCTCGGTGAGCCGCCGCGACACGGTGGACTTGCCCGAGCCGATGCCTCCAGTCAGACCGATGCGCAACATGGCCTGAGGCTACCCCCAGGTCGCTCAGCGCGCCTGACGCCCCCGGACCAGGAAGGCCTCGGCGATCTCCTGCCGATCGGCCCCGGTGGCGAGGAGCACCCACAGCAGCAGCCTGGCCTTGAGCGGGTTGAGGCTGCCGGCCATGACCGCGCCCCGGCGGATCAGGTCGGACTCCGAGCCGGGGTAGCCGTAGAGCCGCGTGGTCGTCCGCCCGCCGCCGCTGCGGGTGCCCACCACCACGGGGATCCGACGGGCCGCCCGCTCCACCACGTCGGCGGCCTCCTGGGAGACGTGGCCCGAGCCGGCGCCCGCGACCACCACGGCGTCGTAGCCGTCCTCCAGGGCCAGCTGCAGCATCCGGCCGTCGTCGTCGACGAAGGCCTCCAGCAGGGCCACCCGCACGTCTCGGCGCTCCGGTGTCGGGAGGGCCGGCGGCCGGGTCTCGGCCGGGAGGTAGTCCAGGAGCAGCCGCCCCTCCTCCACCCGCCCCACGGGCGCGCCGTACGGGCTGTCGAACGGCGCCAGGGCGGTCGCGTGGGTCTTGGTCACCCGGTCTCCGAGGTGCACCTCGTCGTCCATGACGACGAGCGCGCCCAGCCCCCGGGCACCGGGCGACGCGGCGACGATGGCGGCCGCCACGATGTTGGCCGGTCCGTCGGCGCCCGGCTCCTGCGCGGACCGCATCGCCCCGGTCAGGACCAGGGGTGCCTCGTGGCGCCACAGCAGGTCCAGGAAGTAGACCGACTCCTCCATGGTGTCGGTGCCGTGGGTCAGCACCACCCCGGCCGCGCCCGCCCGGACCTGCTCGTCCGCCCACTCCAGCGCCGCCAGCAGGTGGTCGAAGGTGATCGACGGCGACCCCACGTTGCAGATCGTGTGGGTGCGGATCCGGGCGATCTCCTCCAGCCGCGGGACGGCGGCCACGAGGTCGTCCGCGGTCAGCCCGGGTGCCACGGGCTCCCCCGGCGCCGCGGGACGCATGGCGATGGTGCCCCCGAGGGCACCGATGGCGACGACGGGCAGCGCGGGCACGACGACCTCCTGACGGACCGGGTTGTGGTGCGGGAACGCTATCCGACGGCCCGGTCGAGCCCGAGGGCGCGGTCCGGGTAGTCGGTGACCACACCGTCCACGCCGGCAGCGACCACGGCCCGCAGGTGCTCGGGATGGTTGACGGTCCACGGCACCACGGCCAGGCCCTGGGCGTGGGCGGCCTGGACCAGCCCCCGGGTGAGGTAGAGCTCGGCGTCCGGGGTCGGGTCCTCCGCCCTGGCGTAGTGGGGTGCCAGCATGTGCGCGCCGGCCTCGCGGGCCGCCGACACCACGTCCTCGCCATACCTCGCGGGGTCGACCTGGCCCGTCCACGGGCTCCCGGGCACGCACGTCTCGCCCTGCACGAGCAGGGCCGACCGGGTCAGCTCCGGGTCGAGCTGCCGGGCGAGGTCCAGCACGGCCCAGTCGAAGGAGTGGATGATGGCGTGCTCCGCCACCCCCGCCCGCCGGATCGCCAGGATCGTCGCGCGGACCAGCTCCTCGCGGCGGGCCGTCATCCGCTCGTCGCGGGCGTCGACCTTGACCTCGACCGTGAACCACAGCCGCGGATAGGCCCCGCCGACGGTCAGCAGCAGGTCCTCCAGGGTGCTGATCCGGGAACCCGGGACGGCCTCCTGGTCCGGGAAACACACCAGGGTGCGCGAGCCCACGTCGATGCCCTGCAGCTCCTCAAGCTCGAGCTCGTCGACCCGACGGCCGACGAGCTCGGCGGAGCCGGACACCTTGTCGGCGAGGAGTACCGGGTCGTGCCACACGACGGGCACGCCGTCCGCGGTGAGCAGGACGTCGAGCTCCACCGACCGGCAGCCCAGGGACCCGGCCAGCAGGAAGCCCTCGACGACGCTCTCGACCATGAGCCCGCGTGCGCCGCGGTGCCCCTGGACGTCCAGGCCCGGCGAGTCCCAGGGGCCCCGGGCGAGCGGCTGCCAGTCGCGGTCGCTCATGGCCGGGTCAACGCTCCCCGAGGGCCAGGCCGGTCTCGGCGTCGAAGAAGTACGCCTCCCCCGGCTGGGCCGTGACGTGGAGGACCTCACCGGGCTGCGCCCGGACCCCGCGCTCCAGCCGTATGGCGACCCGCGGTGCCTCCTCGTCCGCACCGGGCCCGGTCTGGGGGCGGCCGTAGACGAAGGACTCGCTGCCCAGGGCCTCGACGAGCTCGACCGCGACGGGGAGGGCGTGGGTGCGGTCCTCGCCGGCGAGACGCCAGCCCTCGGGACGCATCCCGACGGTGACCCGGCCGCCGGTGATCCCGGCGGCGGTCTGGCGCGGCAGGGGCACGGGGACGCCGTGCAGGTCGGCCACTCCCTCGCGGACCGGGGCGTCGAGGAGGGTGATCGCGGGCGACCCGATGAAGCTCGCGACGAAGGTGTTGACGGGCCGTTCGTACAGGTCCTCGGGGGACGCCACCTGCTGCAGGATGCCGTCCTTGAGGACGGCGACCCGGTCGCCCATGGTCATGGCCTCGACCTGGTCGTGGGTGACGTAGACCGTGGTGACCCCGAGCCGGCGCTGCAGCGAGGCGATCTGGGAGCGGGTGGACACGCGCAGCTTGGCGTCGAGGTTGGACAGCGGCTCGTCCATGCAGAAGACCTTGGGGCGGCGGACGATCGCACGGCCCATGGCGACGCGCTGGCGCTGACCGCCGGACAGCTTGGCGGGCTTGCGGTCGAGCAGCTCCTCGAGCTGCAGGATCCGGGCGGCCTCCGCGACGCGCTCGGCGGTCACGGCCTTGGAGACGCCGGCGTTGCGCAGGGCGAAGCCCATGTTGTCGGCCACCGTCATGTTGGGATACAGGGCGTAGCTCTGGAACACCATCGCGACGTCGCGGTCGCGGGCGCGGACCCCGGTCATGTCGGCGCCGTCGATCAGGACCCGTCCCTCGTCCACCGGCTCCAGACCGGCCAGCATGCGCAGCGAGGTGGACTTGCCGCAGCCGGAGGGACCGACGAGGACGAGGAACTCGCCGTCGGCGATGTCGAAGGTCAGTGCGTCGACGGCCGGTCGGACGCCGACGTCGTAGATCCGGCTCGCGCCGTCGAAAGCCACGGTGGCCACGGGGTTCTCCTGCAGGTGAAGGGGGGTGCGGGACGGGACCGGCGGGCGGACCCGCCGGTCCCGGTCGGTCGCGGCGCGCGGGACGGTGCCCGCGCGCCGCACGGGGGTCACAGCTTGGACTTGACCTGGGCGTCGATCACGGACTGGGTCTCCTTCTGGAGGCCCTCGAAGATCGACTTCACGTCGCCGCCCTGGGCGATCTGGTCCAGAGCGGTGCCGATGCGCTTGCCGCCACCGGGGACGCCGACGCGGGCGTTGTCCTGGGAGCGGGTGTGCGGCAGCTGCTCCACCGCGGTCTTGGCGTTGGGGTTGCCCTGGAGGTAGGCCTTCTCCTCGGGGACGTCCATGGCGGAGGTGCGGACGGGCATGTAGCCCGTGGCCTGGGTGAAGGTGACCGTGCTCTGCGCGTTGGTCATGAACTCCACGAACTTCGCCGCGGCCTTCTTGCGCTCGGCGGAGATGCCGGCCGGGATGCCGATGCCGGCGCCGCCGGTCGGGCAGGCCTTGATGCCGTCGGGGGCGGGGAGGAAGGCCGTGCCGAGGGTGAACTTGGCGTCCTTCGTGATGCCCTTGAGCGAGCCGGTGGACTCGACCAGCGCGGCGGACATGCCGGAGGCGAAGCTCGTGGCCGGGTCGGCGGAGGCGCGGGCGTACTTCTTGGCGAAGAGCATCTTGAGGTACTCCCCGGCCTTGATGGTGCCCGGGTCGGTAAAGGTGGGGGTCCACTCCTTGGAGTAGCCGCCGCCGTAGCCCCACGCCATGGACTGGAAGTACCAGTCGAGATAGTTCGAGCCGTCGGCCAGGTCGATGGCGACCTTGTCGGACCCGATCACGGGCTGCAGCTTGGCGGCCCAGGCGGCGAACTCGTCCCAGGTCTTGGGGCCGCGGTCGGGCAGGCCGGCCTTCGCCCACAGGTCCTTGTTGTAGTAGAAGAGCGGGGTCGATCGGGAGTACGGCAGCGCGTAGTGCTTGCCCATGAGCGTGTAGTCGGTGTACAGCGACTCGACGTAGTCCGTGGTGGTCAGGCCGGCCTCCTTGACGAGGTCGTCGATCGGCGCCAGCTGCTTGCTGAGCGCGAAGGTGAACCACGTGACGTCGGAGACGACGACCGCGTCCGGCAGGTTGCCGCCGGCGAGGGCGGCGTTGAACTTCTGCGCCACCTCTTCGTAGCTCTTGCCGGCGTCGGTCAGCTTGACCTTGATCCCCGGGTTGGCCTTCTCGAACTGCTCGATGAGCTTCTTCTCGGTGTCCTTGGACTTGCCGGGGTGGTTGCTCCAGAAATCGATGGTGGTGGTGCCACCGGCGCTGCCCGCGGAGGAGCTGCCGGTGCCCGCGCAGCCGGCGAGGGCGACGGCCGCCGTCACGGCGGTGGTCAGGCCGAGGAAGCCCCGGCGGGGGAAGGTCGTCATGAGTAGCTCCTTGGGGGATGGGTCGGCGCTGCTGGGTGCTCGTCGACGATGGGGGAAGGGAAGGGAGGTCCAGCGGTAGTGGGAGGGGTCAGCCCTTGACCGCCCCGGAGGTGAGGCCCTTGATCATGTGCCGCTGCAGGAACAGGAAGAGCACCAGCACGGGCAGGACCGCGAGGACGGTGCCCGCCATCACCGGCCCCCAGTTGTTGAGTCCCTCGTTGTTCTGCAGGAAGGTGAGCCCCACCGGCAGCGGTGCCGTGTGCTCGTCGTCGGACATGAGGAAGGGCCAGAGGTACTCGTTCCACTCGTTGACCACGGTGATCAGCGAGAAGGCCACGAGGGTGGGCCAGGACAGCGGGAGCACGACGCGCCACAACAGCTTCATCGGGCCGGCGCCGTCCATGCGGGCGGCCTCGATGATCTCGGTCGGCAACGACAGGAAGTGGTTGCGCATGAGGAAGGTCCCGAAAGCCACCCCTGCCAGGGGGACGATGATGCCCAGGTAGGTGTTGCGCCAGCCGAGCTGGCTGACCAGGGCGTAGTTGGAGATGACGGTGATCTGGTTGGGCACCATCAGGGCCGCGACCACGAAGAGGAAGACCAGGTTGCGGCCGCGGAAGCGCAGCAGCGACAGGGCATAGGCGCTCAGGACCCCCAGGACGATCTTGGCGACGGACACCGCGGCCGTGATGATCAGCGAGTTGCGCAGGTAGTCCGCGAAGGGGATCTCGGTCACGGCGGCGTGATAGCTCTCCCCCGTCACGGGGCTCGGCCAGTAGATCGCCGGCCGGGTGTAGATGTCGCCGCGCTCCTTCAGGGACGTGATGACGATCCAGAACAGCGGGACCCCGATGACCAGGAACACCAGCAGCATGCCGAGGTAGCCCAGGGCCTTCATGCCCGTGCTCGAGGTGTTGACCCCCGCCGCCTGGCGGGGCCGCCGTGGTGTGCGGGCGGGCCGGTCGGTGGCCAGGTCGGGCGTGCCGACGGCGTGGTCGCTGGTGGTGGCAGGCATCAGACGTGCTCCTTGTCCATGACGCGGACCTGCACGATGGTCACGAGCAGCAGCACGAGAAACATGATCGTGGCGACGGTGGCGCCGTAGCCCGCGCGCTGGTTGACGAAGGTCTCCTGGTAGACCTGGAAGACCAGGGTGGTGGTGCCGGTGCCCACCGGACCCCCGCGGGTCATCACGTTGATGATGTCGAAGACCTGGACGCTGTTGAGGAGCACCGTGATCGACAGGAAGAAGGTCGTGGGGCGCAGCTGCGGCAGGACCACCTTGGTCAGGTGGGTCCAGCGGGAGGCGCCGTCGATCTCCGAGGCCTCGTCCAGGTCCGAGCGCCGGCCCTGGAGCGCAGCGAGGTAGATCACGAAGGTGTAGCCGATGTTCTTCCAGATGTAGGTCACCGTGACCATGAACAACGCCCACGGGGCGTCCTGGTAGAAGTTCGGCGAGGACACCCCGATCCGGGCCAGCAGGTCGCGGACCAGGCCGAAGGTCGGGTCGAAGACGAACTGGAAGGCCACCCCGATCGCCGCCCCGGAGATCACGTACGGCGCGAAGACCAGCGAGCGCACCAGGTTGCGTCCCTTGAGCTGCTGGTCGAGGAGCAGGGCCAGCGCGAGGCCGATGAGCAGCGAGCCGACGACCGTGGAGACGGTGAAGATCAGGGTGTTGCCCACGATGGTCCGGGTGTCCTCCCGACCGAACCACTCGCGGTAGTTGGCCAGACCCACGCCATGGGCGATGGGCGAGGAGATGTTCCAGTCCGTGAACGACAACCTGATGTTGTCGATCAGGGGACGCCAGGTGAAGATCACCAGCAGGAGCAGGTTGGGCAGGAGCAGCGCGGCGGCGAGGAGACCCTCGCGGCCGTCGAGCGCTGCCGGGCGTCGCGAGGCCGGGCGACGCTGCTCGGCGGGGCGGGAGGTGGGGGATGCGGGCACGAGGTCCGACCTTCGCGGCCTCCGGTGAACGGCGTGTGAACCCCATGGATATGTGCGGCGTACCCCGCATGGGTCGGCATGAACCTTGGTCGGGTCATCCCCGGCACGGCGCGACCTGGCTCCGGCACGCCAACGCGCGAGGCCCCGTCCACCAGCTGGTGGACGGGGCCTCGCGCAGTGGGCCGGGCGGGCTCTCAGCCCGCCGGATCATCCCCTCCGCGGGGTGGGCTCAGTTGGCGCCGGTCAGCTTCTCGCGAAGCGCGGCCAGAGCCTCGTCGGAGGCAAGGGTGCCCTCACCGGTGGACGAGGAGACGCTCTCCGAGGCACCCCCGGAGGAGTAGGTGGTCGGGGCGACGTCGCCCGAGGCGGCCGCCTCGGCGTCGGCCTTCTGGGCCTCCTCGACCTGCGTCTTGTGGGCCTCCCACAGGGCGTGGGCCTCGGCGTACTGCTTCTCCCAGGCCTCGCGCTGCTTGTCGTAACCCTCGAGCCACTCGTTGGTCTCCGGGTCGAAGCCCTCGGGGTACTTGTAGTTGCCGGCCTCGTCGTACTCGGCCGCCATGCCGTACTGCGTGGGGTCGAACTCGTCGGACACGACCGAGGGGTCGTTGGCCTGCTTGAGCGACAGCGAGATGCGGCGACGCTCCAGGTCGATGTCGATGACGCGGACGAAGATGTCGTCGCCCACGTTGACGACCTGCTCCGGGAGCTCCACGTGACGCTCGGCCAGCTCGGAGATGTGGACCAGACCCTCGATGCCCTCCTCGACGCGGACGAACGCACCGAAGGGAACGAGCTTGGTGACCTTGCCCGGCACGACCTGGCCGATGGCGTGGGTGCGGGCGAAGTGCTGCCACGGGTCCTCCTGCGTCGCCTTCAGCGACAGGGAGACACGCTCGCGGTCCATGTCCACGTCGAGCACCTCGACGGTGACCTCCTGGCCCACCTCGACGACCTCGGAGGGGTGGTCGATGTGCTTCCAGGACAGCTCGGAGACGTGGACCAGACCGTCGACGCCACCGAGGTCGACGAAAGCACCGAAGTTGACGATCGACGACACGACACCGGACCGGACCTGGCCCTTGCCGAGCTCCTTGAGGAAGGTGGTGCGGACCTCGGACTGAGTCTGCTCCAGCCAGGCGCGGCGCGACAGGACCACGTTGTTGCGGTTCTTGTCGAGCTCGATGATCTTGGCCTCGATCTCCTTGCCGACGTACGGCTGGAGATCGCGGACGCGACGCATCTCGACCAGGGAGGCGGGCAGGAATCCGCGCAGACCGATGTCGAGGATGAGGCCGCCCTTGACGACCTCGATGACGGTGCCGGTGACGACGCCGTCCTCCTCCTTGACCTTCTCGACCGTCCCCCAGGCGCGCTCGTACTGCGCACGCTTCTTGGACAGGATCAGACGCCCCTCCTTGTCCTCCTTCTGAAGGACAAGGGCCTCGACCTCGTCGCCCACGGTAACGACCTCGGACGGGTCGACGTCGTGCTTGATCGAGAGCTCGCGGCTCGGGATGACACCCTCGGTCTTGTAACCGATGTCGAGCAGGACCTCGTCCCGGTCGACCTTGACGATGACACCCTCGACGATGTCTCCGTCGTTGAAGTACTTGATGGTCTCGTCGATCGCGGCGAGGAAGTCCTCCTCAGATCCGATGTCGTTGATCGCGACCTGGGGAGCGGTCTTTTCGACCGGGCTGGCAGTCATGTAGTAGGAACTCCGATGATGGACAGGGTGAATAGGTGGGTATGGTGCTCGCCTGCGCGTCGGGCACGGTTCACCCACGTGCAAGCCTGTCTACCCTAACGGTCCGGTCACGGGCCGGTCAAAGCAGGTCAGGGTCAGGAGACGGTATGACGGCACCGGAGCGTGGCAGCTTCGCGGGGGTGTCCCGACGCGGCAGCGACCAGGACGAGTCGGCCCGGGCCAACCGGGGATGGTGGGACGCCGAGGCGACCGACTACTACGCCGAGCACGGCGACTTCCTCGGCGACGCCGACCTGGTCTGGGGGCCCGAGCGCCTGCGCGAGGTCGACGCCCGCCTGCTCGGGCCCGCGGAGGCGCTCCCCGGGCTGCGGGTGCTCGAGATCGGGGGCGGCGCCGGCCAGGGCGGCCGCTGGCTGCAGGACCAGGGCGCCGTCGTCGTCTCCACCGACCTGTCCACCGGGATGCTGGCGCAGGCCCGCAGGATCGACGGGCGCCGGACACCGGCGACGGCACTCCCCCTCGCCGCGTGCGACGCGGCACTGCTCCCCTTCGCGGACACCTGCTTCGACCTGGTCATGACGGCTTACGGCGCCGTGCCCTTCGTCGCGGACTCCGCGGCCGTGGTGCGGGAGGCGGCCCGGGTGCTGCGGCCGGGCGGGCGGTTCGTCTTCTCCACCACCCACCCGATCCGGTGGGCCTTCCCGGACGTGCCCGGCGAGGCCGGGCTCACCGCCGCCAGCTCCTACTTCGACCGCTCCCCCTACGTGGAGGAGGACGAGGCCGGGCAGGCGCTCTACGTCGAGCACCACCGCACCCTCGGCGACCGGGTGCGCGAGATCGTCGCCGCAGGCCTCACCCTGGTGGACCTCGTCGAGCCGGAGTGGCCCGAGGGGCACGACCAGACGTGGGGTGGGTGGAGCCCCCTGCGTGGTCGCCTGCTGCCCGGGACGGCGATCTTCGTCTGCGAGCGACCGACGCGCTGACGCCCGGCGCGGCAGGCCCGGCGCAGCCCTGCTGGCCGGCCCACCTGGCCCCGGGCTCGGACGGAGGGACACGGTCCGGCATACTCGCCACGTGGACACCAAGCCGTTCCCCTCTGACATCGAGATCGCGCGCGCCGCCGATCTCGCCCCGATCCCCGACGTCGCCGCGATGGTCGGCATCGACGCCAAGCACCTGATTCCCTACGGCCCGCACGTGGCCAAGGTGGAGCTGGACGTCATCGAGGAGATGAAGGACCGCCCCGACGCAAAGTACGTCGTGGTCACCGCCATCACCCCCACCCCGCTCGGCGAGGGCAAGACCACGACCGCCGTCGGTCTGGCCCAGGGCCTGGCCAAGATCGGCCGCAAGCCCGTGCTCGCGCTGCGCCAGCCCTCCCTCGGCCCGGTCTTCGGCGTCAAGGGTGGCGCCGCCGGTGGCGGCTACAGCCAGATCGTCCCGATGGAGATGCTCAACCTGCATCTCACCGGTGACTTCCACGCGGTCACCGCCGCGCACAACCTGCTCGCCGCCATGGTGGCCAACCACCTGCACTTCGGCAACGAGCTGGGTCTGGACGACATCCAGTGGCGTCGTGTGATGGACATGAACGACCGCTCGCTGCGCAACATCATCGAGGGCTGCGGCGCCAAGACCGACGGCGTCACGCGGCAGACCGGCTTCGACATCACCGCCGCGTCCGAGGTCATGGTCATCCTGGCCCTCGCCACCTCGCTCAAGGACCTGCGCGAGCGGCTCGGCCGCATCGTGGTCGGCTTCACCAAGGACAAGCAGCCCGTCACCGCCGAGCAGATCGGCGCCGCGGGCGCGATGTGCGTGCTCCTCAAGGACGCGCTCAAGCCCAACCTCATGCAGACCCTGGAGCACACGCCGGCGTTCATCCACACCGGCCCCTTCGGCAACATCGCCACGGGCAACTCCTCGATCATCGCGGACCGCGTGGGCATCAAGGCGGGCGACATCCTGCTGACCGAGGCGGGCTTCGCCGCCGACATGGGCGCCGAGCGCTTCTTCAACGTCAAGTGCCGCGCGGCGGGTCTGACCCCGCAGGCGGCCGTCCTGGTCGTCACCGTGCGGGCGCTGAAGTCCCACTCGGGTCGCTACGAGGTCAAGGCAGGCAAGCCGCTGCCCGAGGGCATGCTCGTGGAGTCCCCGGACGACGTACGCGCCGGGTGCGACAACCTGCGCAAGCACATCTCGATCATCCGGGACTTCGGCGTGCAGCCGGTCGTGGCGATCAACGCCTTCCCCACCGACCACGCCTCCGAGCACGACGTCATCCGTGAGGTCGCCGAGGAGATGGGCGCCCGGTGCGCCGTCTCGACGCACGTCAAGGACGGCGGCGAGGGCGCCGTCGAGCTCGCCAGGACGCTGATCGAGGCCTGCGAGGACGAGGTGAACTTCACCCCGACCTACGAGTTCGAGGACTCGCTGCAGGACAAGATCCGCAAGATCGCCACCAAGGTCTACGGCGCCGCCGACATCAAGCTCGAGCCTGCGGCCGCCAAGGCGCTGGCGATGTACACCGACCAGGGCTACGGCCACCTGCCGGTGCTCATCGCCAAGACCCAGATGTCGCTGTCCCACGACGCCGCTCTCAAGGGTGCGCCGACGGGTTGGACCCTCCCGGTGCGCGAGGTGCGCCTCGCGGCCGGCGCCGGCTACGTCTATGCCATCTGCGGCTCCATGATGACGATGCCCGGCCTGTCCAAGTCGCCCGCGGCCATGCGGATCGACATCGACGAGAACGGCGACACGGTCGGCCTGTTCTGACCGGTCACCGGGTCTGGGCCCGAGAGGTATGACGGCGCGCCCGTCCGCGGATCCCCGCGGACGGGCGCGCGGCCTGTCCCGGTGCTCACCCGCAGCGTCGGCCGAGCACCCACCTCGCGTCCCGCCGCAGCACTCCGGGGTCCGGCCGGATGTGCGAGCCTGGGCCCATGGCCGCCCCCCGCTCCTGCAGACTCTCCTGGACCACCGGCACACCCCGCTCGGCCTGCTCGCGCTGGCCGCCGTCTGGGGGCGGGAGCCGACCCCGGTCCTGGTGGCGATCGTGGCGGTCCTGCTCGGCGCCGCCGTGCTCGCGGCCGTGCACCATGCCGAGGTGGTGGCCCACCGGGTCGGGGAGCCCTTCGGCTCGCTCGTCCTCGCCGTCGCGGTGACCGTGATCGAGGTGGCCCTGATCGTCACCCTGATGGCGTCCGGAGGCAAGGGCACCAGCACCCTGGCCCGCGACACCGTCTTCGCCGCCGTGATGATCTGCACCAACGGCATCCTGGGGCTCTCCCTCCTCACCGCCTCGGTGCGGCACGGCATCGCGAACTTCCACCCGGAGGGCACCGGGGCGGCCCTGGCCACGGTCCTCACCCTCGCCGTGCTCTCGCTGGTGGTGCCTACCTTCACCAGCACCCCCGGCCCGGAGTTCACCGGACCACAGCTGGCCTTCGCCGCCATCACGTCGCTGGTGCTCTACCTGCTCTTCGTGGCCACCCAGACCCGGGGCCACCGCGACTTCTTCCTGCCGGTCGACGACGACGGCGAGGCGCAGGAGGAGGAGCATGCGGCACCGCCGTCGACGCGAGCGGCCTGGACCTCGCTGGGGCTGCTGCTCGCGGCCCTGGTCGCCGTCGTCGGCCTGGCCAAGGTCGAGTCCCCCGCGCTCGAGACCGGGATCCGCTCCGCCGGGCTCCCGGCGTCGTTCTCCGGCGTGGTGATCGCTCTGCTCGTCCTGGCCCCGGAGACCTTGGCGGCCGCCAACGCCGCGCGCCGTGGACGCACCCAGATCGCCCTCAATCTGGCCCTCGGGTCGGCCATGGCGAGCATCGGCCTGACGATCCCGGCCATCGCCCTGGTCACCATCTGGACCGGCGGGCCGCTGCACCTCGGCCTCGGGGCTCTGCACCTGGCGCTGCTGGCCGTCACGGCGGTCGTCGCCGTCCTCACCGTGGTGCCTGGGCGGGCCACCCGCCTGCAGGGCGGCGTGCACCTGGCGCTGCTCGCGGCCTACGTCTTCCTCGCTGCCAATCCCTGATCTCCCGTCGGTCCTGGGCACTCGGCGTCCGTCGGGTCTTCCAGGGGATCGACCAGTACCGCGAGGCGTCCGGAGCCCCGTCGAGGCCCGGTCGGGCCCTCGCCAGCCACGGGGTCCTGGCCAGGGCCCGACCTGGCCGAACCGGGCGCCCCAGCCCCGGCCAGGCCAGGCGGAGGGCGGGGCCACGGGCGCCGGCGGCGCGGCTCAGAAGAGCAGGGTCGGCAGCAGCCCCCGCTCCCGCAGCTGCTCCACCTGCGGGTCGTCGCACCACGGCTCGGCGGCCGGGTCGACCCACTGGACGGCGCGGCCCTCAGGACTGTCGAGCTGCCGGGTGAGGATCGCCGGGAAGCACGACGAGCGGGTGCCGGTGGTGCCGGTGACGGTCACCCCGCGGGAACCGACCTCGACGACGGCGCCCGCCTCCTCGTAGGTCTCCCGGGCGGCGGCACGCATCCGGCTCTCGCCGCGCTGCACCCCGCCGCCGGGCAGGGTCCATCCCCCGCCTCGGCGCTCCACCACCAGCAGACGTCCGTCCCGGACCACGCAGGCGCACACCCGGTTGGCCCGCGCCGAGGGCGGTGACAGCTCGAGGAGCGGGCGAGGACCGGGCGGTTCCTCGGGCAGGGGCGCGGGCTCGGGAGCGGGCTCGGCCAGGTCGGCGAGGCCGGGCAGGAGCGGCTCCTCGACCCCGCGCATGGCCTCGGGACGACGGGTGAGAAGGGGATCGACGCGACCGGTCACCGGATCAGTGCTCCGCGTCCTGCCAGGACCGCCCGACGCCGACGTGCACGTCGAGGGGGACGTCCATCTCGACGGCGGCGCCCATCTCCCGACGCACCAGGGCCTCCACGGTCTCCCGCTCGCCCGGTGCCACCTCGAGCAGCAGCTCGTCGTGGACCTGCAGCAGCATCCGCGAGCGCAGGCCCTCGGCGCGCAGCGCCCGGTCGATGCCGAGCATGGCGAGCTTGACGATGTCGGCCGCCGAGCCCTGGATCGGCGCGTTCAGCGCCATCCGCTCGGCCATCTCGCGGCGGTTGCGGTTGTCGCTGGTCAGGTCCGGCAGGTAGCGCCGGCGCCCGAGGATGGTGGCGGTGTAGCCCGTGGTGCGCGCCTCCGCCACGATCTCGCGCAGGTAGTCGCGAACCCCGCCGAAGCGCTCGAAGTAGCCGTCCATGAGCCCCTGCGCCTCGCCGGTGGAGATCCGCAGCTGCTTGGACAGCCCGAAGGCGGACAGCCCGTAGGCCAGGCCGTAGCTCATGGCCTTGACCTTGGCGCGCATCGCCGGCGTCACGTCGCCCGGATCGACCTGGAAGACCCGCGACCCGACGAAACGGTGCAGGTCCTCCCCCGACCGGAAGGCCTCGACGAGGCCGGCGTCGCCGGACAGGTGCGCCATGATCCGCATCTCGATCTGGCTGTAGTCCGCCGACATGAGGGACTCGAACTCGACGTGCTCCCCGCCCTCGCGTCCCCGGCCCACCACGAAGACCGACCGGATCCGGCGGCCCTCCTCGGTGCGGATGGGGACGTTCTGCAGGTTGGGCTCGGTGGAGCTGAGCCGGCCGGTCGCCGCGACGGTCTGCAGGTAGGTCGTGTGGATGCGGCCGTCCTCGGCCACCGACTTGCGCAGGCCCTCGATGGTGGAGCGCAGCTTGGCGGCGTCCCGGTGCCGCAGCAGCGCCTCCAGGAAGGGGTGCGGCTCGCGCTCGTACAGGTCCTTGAGCGCCTCGGCATCGGTGGTGTAGCCGGTCTTGGTCCTCTTGGTGCGCGGCATGCCCAGGGTCTCGAACAGCACCGTCTGCAGCTGCTTGGGCGAGCCCAGGTTGACGGTGTCGTCGCCGATGGCGTCGTGGGCGTCCTGCTGGGCGGCGCGCACCTGGTCACCGAACTCGCTCTCGAGCGTGGCGAGCCCCTCCTGGTCCACGCCGATCCCGTCACGCTCCATCTCGGCGAGGACCCGCAGCAGGGGCAGCTCCACGTCCGTGAGCAGCGCCCGCTGGCCGGTGCGCTCCAGCTCGGCCTCGAGGACCTCGGCGAGGTCGACCACGGCACGGGCCCGCACCATGGCGGTCTGCGCCTCGGCGTCCTGGTCGGCGGAGAAGTCGAGCATGCCCTGCGCAGAGCCGGTGCCGTCCACGGTGAGCTCGCGGTGCAGGTGCCGCAGCGCCAGGTCGGCCAGGTCGTAGGAACGCTGGTCGGGGCGCACGAGGTAGGCCGCCAGGGCGGTGTCCACGTCCACCCCGGCCACCTCGGGGAATCCTCTGGCCCACAGGGCCTGCAGCTGGCCCTTGGCCTCGTGCAGCACCAGGGTGGCGGCCGGGTCGGCGAGCCACCGTCCCAGGGCGGTCTCGTCGTCGGGCGTGAGGTCCTGGGCGGCGGCGTAGGCCCCGGAGCCGTCCGGCGCGGCGAGGGCCAGACCGTCGACGTCACGGGTCCCCCTCGCCCACCGACCCACGACGACCAGGCCGCAGCGGCCGGTGGCGGCATGCTCGGCGAGCCAGCCGCCCAGCTCCCCGGGGGCGAGGGTCGCCCCGTCGATCGCGAAGCCGCTCTCGGCCTCGGGCGCGGCCGACTCGACCGTCGCGAACAGGCGGTCGCGCAGCACCCGGAACTCCAGGCCGTCGAAGACCCGGTGCACCTCGTCGCGCTCCCAGTTGGCGCGGGCGAGGTCGTCGATCGTGATCGGGAGCTCGACGTCGCGGACCAGCTGGTTGAGGCGCCGGTTGCGCAGGACCTGGTCCAGGTGGGTGCGCAGGGACTCGCCGGCCTTGCCCTTGATCTCGTGCACATGCTCGACGATGCCCGCGAGGTCCCCGTACGCGGTGATCCACTTGGCGGCGGTCTTGGGACCTACGCCAGGCACGCCGGGCAGGTTGTCGGAGGTCTCCCCCACCAGGGCGGCCAGGTCGCTGTAGCGCGACGGCGGCACGAGGTACTTCGTCTCCACCGCGGCGGGGTCCATCCGCCATACCTCCGACACCCCCCGGACGGGGTAGAGCAAGGTCGTGCGGTCGTCCACCAGCTGGAAGGCGTCACGGTCCCCGGAGCAGATGACCACCTCGTCGATGCCGGCCTCGCGGGCCTGGGTGGTGAGCGTGGCGATGATGTCGTCCGCCTCGAAGCCCTCGACCGACAGGTGCCGGATCCTCAGGGCGTCCAGGACCTCCTGCACCAGCGAGACCTGCCCCTTGAACTCGTCCGGCGTCGCGGAACGCCCGGCCTTGTACTCGGCGTACTCCGCCATGCGGAAGGTCTGCCGCGACAGGTCGAAGGCCACCGCCACGTGCGTCGGTTGCTCGTCGCGCAGGAGGTTGATGAGCATGGACGTGAAGCCGTAGACGGCGTTGGTGGTCTGTCCGGTGCTCGTCGAGAAGTTCTCGGCGGGCAGGGCGAAGAACGCGCGGTAGGCCAGGGAGTGTCCGTCGAGGAGCAGGAGTCGGGTCACGCATGGCAGCCTAGGCCGTATGTCTGACACACCTCCCGCCCGGCGCACCGCCGCCCACGAGTCCGCCGCCGAGCAGGCCCACCCGGAGCCGGGGAGCGGGCCCTCCCTGGGCCCGGAGGAGCTGCGCGCCATGGCCGACGGCACCCTCATCGAGCGGATGGGGCTGCAGATCTTCCAGGCCGCGCCCGAGCGCTGCGTCGGGACGATGCCGGTGGCGGGCAACACCCAGCCCTACGGCCTGCTGCACGGCGGGGCATCGGTCGTCCTCGCGGAGACCCTGGGCAGCGTCGCGGCGATGCTGGCGGCGGGACCAGGGCGGTATGCCGTGGGCGTGGACATCAGCGCCACGCACCACCGCGCCACCCGCGAGGGGGTCGTCACCGGCGTCGCCACCGCCGTGCACCTGGGACGGACCACCGCGTGCTACGAGATCGTTATCACCGACGAGCGCGACCGCCGCGTGTGCACCTCGCGCCTCACCTGCGCGCTGCGCGACGCCGAGCCCGCCGCAGACCACCTGTCCGGGCCGGCCTGAGCCGACCGGCCCGCAGGTCGGTGGGTCAGCCGACGTTGGTGTGGGCCGGGAGCACCTCGAGCGGCTGGGTCAGGCCGGTGCGGGCCCGCTGGGTGCGGCGCCGGGCCAGCACCCGGTCGAAGGGACGCACGTCCTCGCCCGCCAGCCGGCGCCGCAGCGAGGCCGGGGTGCTGATCCGCCGGGTCACGGTGGCGGTGAAGCCCAGCCGGGCGAAGAAGCGGTTGAGGTCCCGCGCCTGGCTCGGGACGTTGGAGACGACCTGGGTGGCGCCCGTCTGCTCGGACAGGGTGGCGGCGCGGGCGAGCAAGGCCCGGGCCAGGCCTCGGTTGCGGTAGTCCGGGTGGACGTAGAGGGCCTCCACGGTCACCGTGGTGGAGTCCGTCAACGGGCTGAGGGGATTGGTCGTCGCGAGCATGAAGCCCACGAGGTGGCCGTCCTGGTGGCTGGCGTAGGCGTGGACGCAGGAGCGGCCCAGCACCTGGGCGAGACGCTCGAGGGACACGGGACGGGCACCGAGCTCGAAGCCCGGGCCGCCCTCGGCGAGGGCGTCGTTCCACAGGGAGTAGAGCTCGTCGATGTCGCAGCTCTCGACGGGGCGAACCCCGGTCCAGGACCGAGCCATCACTACCTCCAGGGTGCTCACACAGCGAACGTCGCCGGCCGTTGGCGAAGCCTCCCCCGAAGCTCTCCGCGCCCCAATATGGCACTTCTCGCCCCGGTTGGGTAGCCCCACCCCCCGCGGGTCGGCGACCGGCCCGGCCCGCGGGACGGCAGCCTGCCGGCGCGCCCTAGGCTGCACCCATGCAGGCTGCCTTCCCCGGACTCGGAACGCTCGTCAACGTGCTCACCGTCCTGGTCGGAGGGGGTCTCGGGATGCTCGTGGGACACCGGCTCCCGGAGCGCACCCGATCGCTGGTCACGGACTGCCTGGGCCTGACGACGGTCATCATGGCGCTGCTGTCCGCCTGGGAGGTGTCCAACCCCCGGCTGCAGTCCGCTGTCGGCACCGGCGCCCCCATGCTGGTGGTGCTGGGCTCGCTGGTCGGCGGGGCGCTGATCGGCTCGGCCCTGGGGATCGAGCGGCGCCTGGAGGGCCTGGCGGGCTCGGTGCAGGCCCTCGTGGCCCGGCATACCGCCGCCGGGGACACCGGCGCCGAGCGGGAGCGCTTCATCGAGGGCTGGTTGACCGCCTCGCTGCTGTTCTGCGTCGGACCGCTGACCATCCTGGGCTCGCTCAACGACGGCCTGGGGCGGGGCATCGACCAGCTGGTGCTCAAGGCCACGCTGGACGGCTTCGCGGCGCTCGCCTTCGCGTCGACCTTCGGGGTGGGGGTGCTGGCGTCCGCCGCGTCGATCGCGCTCGTGCAGGGCCTGCTGACGCTGGTGGGGGTGCTGCTGGGGTCCGTGCTGCCCGAAGCCCACATCGCCGCGCTCACGGCCACGGGCGGGCTGCTCCTGGTGGGTATCTCGCTGCGGCTGCTGCGGATCCGGGACATCCCGGTGGGCGACCTGCTCCCGGCTCTGCTGGTCGCCCCGCTCCTGACCCAGGTGGTCGTCGCCCTGCGGTGACGCCGGCTCCCGCCGACGGCCGAGATGCGCCGGCCGGGGCTACTTCTTGGCCTTGTCGTCGCCCATGCCGGTGATGACGGCGTCGGCGACCTGCCGCATGCCCATCCGACGGTCCATCGCGGTCTTCTGGATCCAGCGGAAGGCGTCGGCCTCGCTGAGCTTGAGCTTGGCCATCAGCACCCCCTTGGCCCGGTCGACGGCCTTGCGGGTCTCGAGCCGGTCGGACAGGTCCGCGATCTCGGACTCGAGCGCCTGGTACTCCGCCCAGCGCGACACCGCGATGTCGATGGCGGGGGCCAGGTCGGCGGCGGTGAAGGGCTTGACGATGTAGGCCATGACCCCGGCGTCCCGGGCTCGCTCCACGAGCTCGGTCTGGCTGAACGCGGTGAGCATGACGACGGGGCAGATCTTGGCGTTGCCGATCTGCTCGGCGGCCGAGATGCCGTCCAGCACCGGCATCTTCACGTCCATGATGACGACATCGGGCCGGTGCTCCTGGGCGAGCTCCACCGCCTGCTCACCGTTGCTGGCCTGACCGACGATCTCGTGCCCTGCGTCGCGGAGCATCTCCACGAGGTCTAGGCGGATGAGGGCCTCGTCTTCGGCGACGAGGATGCGGCGGCCGGTCGGTGCAGAGTGGTCAGTCACCCGACCTACCCTAGACCGCGACGCCGAGCGGACGCGAGACGGCACGGCACGGGCCGCGATCCCTGAGGGATCGCGGCCCGTGCTGCTGGTGCCGAGGGCGGGACTCGAACCCGCACGCCCTTGCGGACGGAGCATTTTGAGTGCTCTGTGTCTGCCGTTCCACCACCCCGGCGTGGGTGAGCCCGCCCATGCTAGCGGCAGCACGGGCGGGCTCGTCGACTCAGCCGAAGGTGTGGTCGGCGGTGCGTCCCAGTCGGTGGTGGACCATGTCGCCCATGCGGTGGACCCGCACGGAGTTGGTCGATCCGGACACGCCCGGCGGCGTGCCGGCGACGATCACGACGTAGTCGCCCTCCTCGACACGGCCCGCGGCGAGCAGCGCCAGGTCGACCTGGTTGACCATCTCGTCGGTGTGCGTGGCACCGGGGACGAGGAAGGTCTCGACGCCCCAGGACAGGGACAGCCGCGAGCGGGTGGCCTGCTCGGGGCTGAAGGCCAGCACCGGGATGTTGCAGCGCAGCCGGGACAGCAGGCGGGCGGACTTGCCGGACTGGGTGAAGGTGACGAGGTACTTCACGTCCAGGTGACGGGCGATGTCCACCGCGGCCTGGGTGACGGCGTCACCGATGTGCCAGCGCGGCTCCGGGGTCGGCAGCACGCGGGACAGGCCGTGCTCCTCGGTGGACTCGATGATCCGGGCCATGGCCTGGACGGTCTCGATGGGCCACTTGCCCACCGACGTCTCACCGGACAGCATGACCGCGTCGGCGCCGTCGAGGATGGCGTTGGCACAGTCCGAGGCCTCGGCGCGGGTCGGCCGGGAGTTCTCGATCATCGACTCGAGCACCTGGGTGGCGACGATGACCGGCCGGGCGTACTTGCGGCACAGCTCGATCGCCTGCTTCTGCACGATCGGCACGTCCTCGAAGGGCAGCTCCACCCCGAGGTCACCGCGGGCGACCATGATGGCGTCGAAGCGCTGGACGATCTCCTCGAGGTTCTCGATCGCCTGGGGCTTCTCGATCTTGGCGATGACCGGGACGCGGCGGTTCTCCTCGTCCATGATCTTGTGCACGTCCTCGACGTCGGCCGCCGAGCGCACGAAGGACAGGGCGACCATGTCGCAGCCGAGACGCAGGGCGAAGCGCAGGTCGTCCTCGTCCTTCTCGGACAGGGCCGGGACGCTCACGGCGACGCCGGGCAGGTTGATGCCCTTGTTGTTGGAGACGAAGCCGCCCTCGACGACCTCGGTGACCACGTCGGTGGCCGTCACCTCGACGGCTCGCAGGGTCACCTTGCCGTCGTCGATCAGCAGCTTGTCACCGGGCGTGACGTCGCCGGGCAGACCCTTGTAGGTGGTCCCGACGCGCTCCTGGTCGCCCTGGACGTCGTCGGTGGTGATGGTGAAGCGGTCACCCTTGGTCAGCAGGATGGGGCCGTTGGCGAAGCGGCCGGTGCGGATCTTGGGACCCTGGAGGTCCACGAGGACACCGACGGCACGACCCACCTCGTCGGAGGCGGTACGGACGTTGTCGTAGACCTCCTTCTTGTCGGCGTGATCACCGTGGGAGAAGTTCAGGCGTGCCACGTCCATGCCGGCGGAGACCAGCTTGCGCATCTGCTCGATGGAGGAGGTGGCCGGCCCGATGGTGCAGACGATCTTGGCTCGGCGCATGGCCCCCATCCTATCGGGAGTGGCGCACGCCACACGCACACCTCGGGGACCCTCGGGGGAGTTTCCCAGAGTCCCCGAGGGTCTCAGACCGTGAGTGGCCGGTCGGTCGGGTGGATCGGGCGGGGCAGGCGGGAGCCGGCCTGGCTCAGGTAGGCGTCCACGCCGTGGGCGGCGCTGCGCCCCTCCGCGATCGCCCACACGATCAGGGACTGTCCCCGTCCGGCGTCGCCGGCGACGAAGACGCCAGGCACCGAGGACATGAAGCTCGCGTCGCGGCGCACGGTGGACCGCTCGTCCAGCTCCACCCCGAGCTGCTCGAGCAGACCCTCGCGGCGGGGACCCAGGAAGCCCATGGCGAGGAGCACCAGCTGAGCGGGTATGACGCGCTCGGTGCCCGCCACCTCCTCGAAGCGGCCCTCGCGCAGCGCCACCTCGGAGATCCGCAGCCCCGCGACCTGGCCGTCCGTGTCGCCGAGGAACTCCTTGGTGGACACGGCATACACCCGGTCGCCGCCCTCCTCGTGCGCGGACGCGACACGGAAGAGCATGGGGTAGGTCGGCCAGGGCTGGTGGGGAGGCCGGTGCTCGCCAGGCTGCGGCATGATCTCCAGGCTGGTGACCGAGCGGGCACCCTGGCGCAGGGATGTGCCGATGCAGTCGGCGCCGGTGTCGCCGCCGCCGATGACCACGACGTCCTTGCCCGTCGCGGTGACCTGGTCGGCCACCCGCTCCCCCACGGCCACCCGGTTGGCGGGCGGCAGGAAGTCCATGGCCTGGTGGATGCCGCCCAGCTCGCGCCCGGGCACCTGCAGGTCCCGGGGCACGGTCGCCCCGATCGCCAGGACCACGGCGTCGAAGCGCTCGCGCAGCTGGTCGCCGGTGAGGTCCCGCCCGACGTCCACGCCGGTGCGGAAGATCGTGCCCTCCTGGGTCATCTGGTTGAGCCGGCGGTCGACGACGGACTTCTCCATCTTGAACTCCGGGATGCCGTAGCGCAGCAGTCCGCCGAGCCTGTCGGCCCGCTCGTAGACCGCGACGGTGTGCCCCGCGCGGGTCAGCTGCTGGGCGGCGGCGAGACCGGCCGGTCCCGAGCCCACGACCGCGACCCGCTTGCCGGTGAGCCGCTCGGGCGGCATCGGGTCGACCCGCTGCGCGTCGAAGGCCCGCTCGACGGTCGTGACCTCGACCTGCTTGATGGTCACCGGCTCGGAGTTGATCCCGAGCACGCACGCCGTCTCGCACGGCGCCGGGCACAGCCGCCCGGTGAACTCCGGGAAGTTGTTGGTCGCGTGCAGCCGGTCGATGGCGTCGCGCCAGTCCCCGCGCCAGGCCAGCGTGTTCCACTCGGGGACGAGGTTGCCCAGGGGGCAGCCGGAGTGGCAGAAGGGGATGCCGCAGTCCATGCAGCGGCTCGCCTGGCGCTGCAGCTGGTCCACCGGCTGGGCCTCGTAGACCTCGCGCCAGTCCTGGATCCGGACCGGGACCGGCCGGCGCTGCGGCAGCTCCCGCTCACGATGCTTGAGAAATCCACGAGGGTCAGCCACGAGAAGCCTCCATGATGCGCTCCCAGACCTCGGTGCCGTCGAGGTCCAGTCCGTCGGTCTCGGCCTGGGCCCGGACGTCCAGCACGCGCTGGTAGTCCCGCGGCAGCACCAGGGTGAAGCGGGGGTAGGCGGCGTCGAGGTCCGCGAGCAGCTCGCGGGCGACGTCGGAGTCGGTCCAGCGCAGGTGGTCGCGCAGCAACCCCTCGACCACCGGACGGTCCACGTCGCGCAGCGGCGACACGTCGACGAGCTCGGTGTTGACCCGGTCGGCGCGGGCGTCGAGCAGGTAGGCCACGCCGCCGGACATGCCGGCCGCGAAGTTGCGGCCCACCTCGCCGAGGATCATCGCCATACCGCCGGTCATGTACTCGCACCCGTGGTCGCCCACGCCCTCGACCACGGCGGTGATGCCGGAGTTGCGGACGCAGAAGCGCTCCCCGACGGTGCCGCGCAGGAAGACCTCGCCGGTCGTGGCGCCATACCCGATGACGTTGCCGGCGATGACGTTGTCCGCCGCGGTCAGGGTGGACGACTCGCTCGGCCGGACGACGACCCGACCACCGGAGAGCCCCTTGGCGACATAGTCGTTCGCGTCGCCGAAGAGCTCCAGGGTCACCCCCGCCGGGAGGAAGGCGCCCAGCGACTGGCCGGCCGAGCCGTGCAGCCGGACCGTGATGGTGCCGTCGGACAGCCCGTGCGGGTGGGCCGTGGTGACCGCGTGCCCCAGCATGGTGCCGACCGTGCGGTTGACGTTGCGTATGCCGGCGTCGATGGTCACCCGCTCCCCGCGCTCCAGGGCCGGGGCCGCCTGCTCGACCAACGTGTTGTCGAGCGCGTGCTCCAGGCCGTGGTCCTGGGCCTGGGTGCAGCGGCGGGCGCCACCGTCCTCGGGCACGGCCTCGGCGAGGACGGGCGACAGGTCCAGGCCCGACGCCTTCCAGTGCTCGATCGCCTTGCGGGCGTTGATGACCGACGACCGACCGATCGCCTCGTCCAGGCTGCGGAAGCCCAGCTCGGCGAGCAGCTCGCGCACCTCCTCGGCGATGTACTCGAAGAAGGTCTCCACGAACTCGGGCCGGCCCGAGAAGCGCTCGCGCAGCTCGGGGTTCTGGGTGGCCACGCCGACCGGGCAGGTGTCCAGGTGGCAGACACGCATCATGACGCAGCCGCTGACCACCAGCGGAGCGGTGGCGAAGCCGAACTCCTCGGCCCCCAGCAGCGCCGCGACGACCACGTCGCGGCCGGTCTTGAGCTGGCCGTCGGTCTGCACCACGATCCGGTCGCGAAGTCCGTTGAGCACCAAGGTCTGCTGGGTCTCGGCCAGGCCCAGCTCCCAGGGTGCTCCGGCGTGCTTGAGGCTGGTCAGCGGCGAGGCCCCCGTGCCGCCGTCGTGGCCGGAGACGAGCACCACGTCGGCGTGCGCCTTGGAGACGCCGGCCGCGACCGTGCCCACGCCGATCTCGGAGACCAGCTTGACGTGGACCCGGGCCTGCGGGTTGGCGTTCTTCAGGTCGTGGATCAGCTGGGCGAGGTCCTCGATGGAGTAGATGTCGTGGTGCGGCGGCGGCGAGATGAGCCCGACGCCGGGCGTGGAGTGTCGCGTCCTCGCGACCCAGGGATAGACCTTGTGGCCGGGCAGCTGGCCGCCCTCGCCCGGCTTGGCGCCCTGGGCCATCTTGATCTGGATGTCGTCGGACTGGGTGAGGTAGAGGCTGGTCACCCCGAACCGGCCCGAGGCCACCTGCTTGATGGCGCTGCGACGGGCCGGGTCCAGCAGCCGGTCGACGTCCTCGCCGCCCTCGCCGGTGTTGGAACGGGCGCCGAGGTTGTTCATGGCGATCGCCAGCGTCTCGTGGGCCTCCTGGGAGATCGAGCCATAGCTCATCGCCCCGGTCGAGAAGCGCTTGACGATCTCGCTCACCGGCTCGACCTCGTCCAGCGGGACGGCAGGCCGGTCGGGCGTCAGCTCGAAGAGCCCGCGCAGCGTCATCAGCCGCTCGGCCTGGTCGTTGACCCGGCGGGTGTACTGCTTGAAGATGTCGTAGCGCCGCTGCCGGGTGGAGTGCTGCAGCCGGAAGACCGTCTCCGGGTCGAACAGGTGCGGCTCGCCCTCCCGCCGCCACTGGTACTCCCCGCCGACGGGCAGGGTGCGGTGGGCGGGCTGCACCCCAGTGACGGGATAGGCCGTGGCGTGGCGTGCCGCGACCTCCCGGGCCACCACGTCCAGCCCGACGCCGCCGAGCTGGCTGACCGTGCCGACGAAGTACTCGTCCACCAGCTCCTGGGCGAGCCCGATGGCCTCGAAGACCTGGGCGCCGCGGTAGGACGCGACGGTGGAGATGCCCATCTTGGACATGACCTTCAGGACGCCCTTGCCGAGGGCCTTGATGAGGTTGCGGACCGCCTGCTCCGGGGTGACCCCCGTGACGATCCCCTGCCGGACGAGCACCTCCACGGACTCCATCGCCAGGTAGGGGTTGACCGCCGCCGCGCCATACCCGATGAGCAGGGCGACGTGGTGCACCTCGCGGACGTCGCCCGCCTCGACGACCAGACCCACCTCGGTGCGCAGCTTCGCGCGGATCAGGTGGTGGTGGACGGCCGAGGTGAGCAGCAGCGAAGGGATCGGGGCCAGCTCGTGGTCGGAGTCCCGGTCGGACAGCACGACGAACCGCGCTCCCCGCGGATCGCCTCGGCGACCTCGGCGCAGATCTCGCTCAGGCGGGCCCGCAGCCCCTCGGCGCCCTCGTCGACGGCGTAGAGCCCCCGCACCACGTGCGTGGCATAGCCCGGCAGGTCGCCGTCGGCGTTGATGTGGACGATCTTGGCGAGCTCGTCGTTGTCGATGACCGGGAAGGACAGCTCGACCTGGCGGGCCTGGGCCGGGTCGGGCACCAGGGCGTTGCCCTCCGGCCCGACCGCCGTGCCGAGGCTGGTCACCAGCTCCTCGCGGATGGCGTCCAGGGGCGGGTTGGTGACCTGGGCGAACAGCTGGGTGAAGTAGTCGAAGAGCATCCGTGGCCGGCTGCTCAGCACCGCGATCGGCGTGTCCGTACCCATCGAGCCGAGCGCCTCGGCGCCGTCGACCGCCATCGGGGTCAGCAGGACCCGCAGCTCCTCCAAGGTGTAGCCGAAGGTCTGCTGGCGCCGGGTCACCGACGCCGCGGTGTGCACGATGTGCTCGCGATCGGGCAGGTCCGCCAGGCGGATCACGCCGGCGCGCAGCCACTCGGCGTACGGCTGCGCGGCCGCGAGCTTCCCCTTGACCTCCTCGTCCTCGACCAGACGACCGGCTGCGGTGTCCACGAGGAACATCCGCCCCGGCTGCAGCCGCCCGCGACGCACGACCCGCTCGTCGGGGATCGGCAGCACGCCCGACTCCGACGCCAGGACGACCAGCCCGTCGTCGGTCACCCAGTAGCGCCCAGGGCGCAGGCCGTTGCGGTCGAGCACCGCGCCGACGAGCGTGCCGTCGGTGAAGGTCACGCAGGCCGGGCCGTCCCACGGCTCCATGAACATCGAGTGGAACTCGTAGAACGCGCGCCGGGCCGGGTCCATCTCGGCGTGGTTCTCCCACGCCTCGGGGATCATCATCAGCACCGCGTGCGGCAGCGACCGCCCCGCCAGGTGCAGCAGCTCGAGCACCTCGTCGAAGGACGCCGAGTCCGAGCCGTCCTCGGTGCAGATCGGGAAGAGCCGGGAGAGGTCACCGGGGACCAGGTCGCTGGCCAGCATGGACTCGCGGGTGCGCATCCAGTTGCGGTTGCCCTTGACGGTGTTGATCTCCCCGTTGTGCGCGATGTAGCGGTAGGGGTGCGACTTGGGCCAGCTGGGGAAGGTGTTGGTGGAGAACCGCGAGTGCACGACGGCCAGCTCGGTGGCGAAGCGCTCGTCGGACAGGTCGGGGTAGAACTGCTCGACCTGCGCGGTCGTCAGCATCCCCTTGTAGACCAGCGTCCGCGAGCTCAGCGACGGGAAGTACACGTGCGCCTCGTGCTCGGCCCGCTTGCGCAGGCAGAAGGCCACCCGGTCGAGCTCGATCCCCGACCGCTCCCCCGCCGCATCGGCGACGAAGAGCTGCGCGAAGGAGGGCATGCAGTCGCGAGCGACCTGGCCGACGCAGCCCGGCTCCACGGGCACCTCGCGCCACCCCAGCACCTCCAGGTGCTCCTCCGCGGCGATCCGCTCGATGGTGCGGACGGCCTCGGCGCGCTGGTCCTGGTCCATCGGGAGGTATGCCGTACCGACGGCATACCGACCCACCGCCGGGAGCTCGAACCCGGCCACGGCCCGCAGGAACTCGTCCGGGACCTGGGTGAGGATGCCCGCACCGTCACCGACCAGCGGGTCGGCACCGGTGGCACCACGGTGCTCGAGGTTGGTGAGGGCGAGCAGGGCCTGGTCGACGATGTCGTGGCCGGCGTGCCCGCGCAGGGTGGCCACCATGGCCACGCCGCACGCGTCGTGCTCCTGGTCCCCGCGGTACAGGCCCTGGTCGGCGGGCTGGGCCCCGAACCGGGCAAAGGTGGGCGGGATCACCGCCGTGGGGTCGGGCATCGCTGTCATCTGGCACCGTCCTTCGCACGCTGGCCGGACGACGGTCGCCGTCCGGTCGGGTCGCCACGCTGCGGGGACGACGGTGGCCCTGCAGCGTGCGTGCGTCCAGAGTGGCGGACGGGTCAGAGTGCAGACCTATTCAGTCCGCAGGATGAGATTGCACGTCTCGGGGTCGCGGACGGGACCGCTCGTGGCGGGCGAGCAGGAACCACCCGGCCCCGAAGGCCATGACGATCATCGAGGTCCACACGTTGAGGCGCAGCCCCATGATGGTGTTGGCGGTGTCGATGCGCATCAGCTCGATCCAGAGGCGACCGACGGTGTAGCCCACGACGTAGAGCGCGAACACCTGCCCCCGGCGGAGCACCACCCGGCGGTCGACCACCATGAGCAGCAGCGCCAGCCCGACGCACCACAGCGACTCGTAGAGGAAGGTCGGGTGATAGGTCCCGGCCACCACCGCGTGCCCGCCCGCGTCCCGGACCGCTGCGCCCTGGGCGGCGTCCCAGCGGTGGATCTCCAGGGCCCAGGGCAGGTCCGTCGGCCCGCCGTACAGCTCGTTGTTGAACCAGTTGCCCCACCGACCCATCGCCTGGGCCAGCGCCAGGCCGGGGGCGATCGCGTCGCCCATGTCCAGGAAGCTCACGCCGCAGCGGCGGCAGCCGATCCAGACCCCGACGGCGCCGAGGGCCACGGCTCCCCAGATGCCGAGCCCGCCCTCCCAGATCTTGACGGCGTTGGCGGGGTTGCCGCCGGGCCCGAAGTACGGCTGCCACGAGGTCGCCACGTGGTAGAGCCGGCCCCCGACGATGCCGAAGGGGACCGCCCACATGGCGACGTCGACGACCGCCTCCGGGTCGCCGCCGCGGGCGGCCAGCCGGCGCTGGGTCAGCCAGACCGCCGTGAGGATGCCCGCCAGGATGCACAGGGCGTAGGCCCGCAGCGGGAAGGGGCCCAGGTGCCAGACCCCCTGCTCGGGGCTGGGGATGGTGGCGATCACCCTGGCGGGCATCGTCACGAGGCTCACGTGCCGAGGATCGCCTTGCGGATCACGGCCGGGTCCATCTTCCCGTCGGCCTGGGCGGCCTGGATGGCCGGCATGAGCAGGGTGTCCTTGAGGTCCTTGCCGTTGACGAGGAACTGCGGGGTCCCGGTGTTGCCGGCCTTGGTCCCCGCCTCCTCCATCTTGGTGGCGAAGCCCTCCATCTTCTTCTCCTTGACGCAGGCCTGGAAGCCGGCGAGCTGGTCGCCGGACAGGCCGGCGCCCTTGGCGAAGGTCTCGGTCAGCTGCTGGTCGGTGTAGCCGTCGCCCTCCTTGGCGGGCTGCGCCTTGAAGACCTGGTCGTGGTAGGCCACGAAGACACCCGCGGCGTCCGCGCAGCTCGCGGCGGCGGCGGAGCGCAGCGAGGACTTGGGGTTGGGGACCTGGCCACCGCGCTCCAGGTTGCCGTCCAGGAAGCTGCGGATGCGGTACTCCAGCGAGATCTCACCCTTGTCGGCCATCTCGTTGATGGTGGGGCCGACCACGTCCTCGACGTGCTTGCAGATCGGGCACTGGAAGTCCTGGTAGACCACCAGGGTCGGCGCGCCCGGCTTGGCCTTGCCCGGGTTGACGACGATGCCGGATCCGTCCTTGTTGGCGTGGGGCGGGTTGGTCGCGCCGGCGATCGTGGCCTGGGTGGCGCTCTGGTGCGAGCGCTGGGACAGCACCGCCCAGGCGACCGCGGCCAGGACCAGCAGGGCGACCAGGGAGGCGGCGAGGACGACCTTGCCCTTGCCGTCCTTCGGGGCGGCTGCCTGGGCCTGGGCCCGGCGGTCCTCGTAGCTCGTGCTCATCGTTGGGGCTCCTCGTCGGTGGGGATGGGGGGATGAAGCAGGTCGGACCGATCAGCGGCGCGGGCCGCCGTGCAGCCACCGGTCCATGCTGACAGGGCTGTCCGGGCGCAGCCCGAGCCACACGCCGCAGGCGGCGAGGGCCAGGTCGCGGGCGATCTCCCAGGGGTACTTCGCGGTGGCCGCGCCCGGGTCGATGGTCCCCCCGCCGCCGAAGCAGCCGCAGTCGATGGAGATGCCGCGGGCCCAGACGCTGGCGATGCCGCCGACGAAGACGAGCATCAGCACCGCGCCGGCCAGCCCCGACAGCCGGGTGAACAGGCCGAGCAGCAGGAGCAGGCCGAGGGCGAGCTCGAGGACGGGCAGCACGTAGCCGACGACGTTGGCGACGTCGTACGGCAGGATCTGGTAGGCCCGGACAGCCTCGGCGGAGGTCTCCAGCGCGGTGATCTTGCTCAGGCCGGACCACACCAGGACCCCGCCGAGGACCAGTCGGGCCACGAGGCTCGCCCAGGACTGCCAGGACCGGTGCGGCTCCGGGTCCTCGCTCGTGCCGGCGTCGGTGGTGGTGGAGATCGTGCTCATCGCCGTCCTTCTCGTACTCCTCGGGCGAGCTCGCCGACGAGCTCGCACAGCTGGGGCAGGCCCTCGCCGAGCGCGCGGACCAGGGCCGAGCCGACGATGACGCCGTCGGCGTAGCCTGCGACCTGGGCGGCCTGCGCCCGGGTGGACACCCCGAGGCCCACGCACAGGGGCGTGTCGGTCACCGCACGGGTGCGCTCGATCAGGGCGGCGGCCTGCGGACCCACCGCGGCGCGGGCGCCGGTGACGCCCATGACCGCGGTGACGTAGACGAAGCCGCGGCAGGCGGCCGTGGTGCTCGTCAGCCGCGCGGGCGTGGTGGAGGGGGCGACCAGGAAGATCGGGTCCAGGCCGTGGACGTCGGCCGCCCGCAGCCAGTCGCCGGCCTCGTCGGGGATCAGGTCGGGAGTGATCAGGCCGGATCCGCCCGCCTGGGCGAGCTCGGCCGCGAAGCGGTCGACGCCATACCGCAGCACGGGGTTGTAGTAGGTCATGGCGACGGCGGCGGCCCCGGCCTCGTGCACCGCCCGCACGGCGCGGAAGGCGTCGGCGAGTCGCACGCCTCCGGCGAGCGCTGTCACGGCCGCATCCTGGATGACGGGCCCGTCCATGACCGGGTCGCTGTAGGGGATGCCGACCTCGACCACGTCGCAGCCGGACTCGACGAGCGCCACCATGGCCTCGATCGAACGCTCCACGTCGGGAAAGCCGACGGGCAAGTAGCCGACGAGCGCGGCGCGGCCCTCGTCGCGGCAGGACCGCAGGACCTGGCTCAGGTGACTGGTCACTGGCCCACCCCTTCGTTGTCGGTGACGGGCTCGGCGGCCTTGATCTCCTCGGCCCGGGCGAAGTCGTCGCCGTCCATCAGCCCGAACCAGCGCGCGGCGCTGTCCACGTCCTTGTCGCCGCGTCCGGACAGGTTGACCAGGACGATCCCCTCGGGGCCGAGCTCGCGACCCAGGCGCATCGCCCCGGCGAGGGCGTGGCTGGACTCGATGGCGGGCAGGATGCCCTCGGTGCGCGCGAGCAGCGAGAACGCCTCCATCGCCTCCTCGTCGGTCACGGGCAGGTAGGTCGCCCGGCCGCAGGCGTGCAGGGCCGCGTGCTCCGGGCCGACGCTGGGGTAGTCCAGGCCCGCGGACACCGAGTGGGACTCGATGGTCTGCCCCTCGTCGTCCTGCAGCAGGTAGGTGAACGCGCCGTGCAGGACGCCTGGGGTGCCGGTCGCGAACCGTGAGGCGTGGCGGCCGGACTCGACGCCTTCTCCCCCGCCCTCCAGGCCGACGAGCCGGACCCCCTCGTCGGGGACGAAGGCGTGGAAGATGCCCATGGCGTTGGACCCACCGCCGACGCAGGCGCAGACCACGTCGGGCAGGCGTCCGGTGAGCTCGAGCACCTGGGCGCGGGCCTCCTGGCCGATGACCGTGTGGAAGTCGCGCACCATCTCGGGGAAGGGGTGCGGCCCGGTGACGGTGCCCAGGACGTAGTGGGTGCTGTCGACGTGGGCGACCCAGTCGCGGAAGGCCTCGTTGACGGCGTCCTTGAGGGTGCGCGAGCCGTGCTTGACGGGTATGACGGTCGCGCCGAGCAGCTTCATCCGGGCGACGTTGAGCGCCTGGCGCTCGGTGTCCCGCTCGCCCATGTAGACCACGCACTCGAGCCCCATGAGCGCGGCCGCCGTGGCGGTGGCGACGCCGTGCTGGCCGGCGCCCGTCTCGGCGATGACGCGGGTCTTGCCCATCCGGCGGGTGAGCAGGGCCTGTCCGAGGACGTTGTTGATCTTGTGGGAGCCGGTGTGGTTGAGGTCCTCGCGCTTGAGGAGGACGCGCGCTCCCCCGCAGTGCTCGGCGAAGCGCGGCACCTCGGTGATGATGCTGGGGCGGCCGGTGTAGGTGCGCTGCAGGTGCTGCAGCTCGGCCACGAACTCGGGGTCGGCCCAGGCCTTGCGGCGCTCCTCGTCGAGCTCTTCCAGGGCGGCGATCAGCGCCTCGGGGACATAGCGTCCGCCGAACTCGTCGAAGCGGCCGATCGGCTCGCCGGGGTCGGCGTCGCTCGGGGAGCGGTGGGTGCGCGGCATGCGGGGTCCTCCTCGCCGGCTCAGTGACGCAGCGCGGGATGGGCCCCGGCCGCCAGCAGGTTGGCGACGGCCTCGCGAGGCTGACCGCCGGTGACGAGCGACTCGCCCACCAGGACGGCGTCGGCGCCCGCTCGCGCGAAGTCCATCACGTCGTGAGGGCCGCGGACGCCGGACTCGGCGACCCGGACGACGGTGTCGGGCAGCAGGCGTGCGACCCGGCCGAAGGTCGACCGCTCGACCTGCAGGGTCTTCAGGTTGCGGTTGTTGACGCCGATGACCGAGGCCCCGGCGTCGAGGGCCCGGCGGGCCTCCTCCTCGTCGTGCACCTCGACCAGCACCGTCATGCCGAGCGACTCGGCGCGCTCGCGCAGCGAGACCAGCACGTCCTGGTCGAGCGCGGCGACGATGAGCAGGACGACGTCGGCGCCGTGGGCCCGCGCCTCCCACACCTGGTAGGGGTCGACCATGAAGTCCTTGCGCAGCAGCGGCACGTCGACCCGGGCGCGGACGGCGTCCAGGTCGGCCAGGCTGCCCCCGAAACGGCGCTCCTCGGTCAGCACCGAGATCACGGTGGCGCCGCCGGCCTCGTAGTCCGCCGCGAGCCCGGCCGGGTCCGCGATCAGCGCCAGCGCACCCTTGCTCGGGCTGGACCGCTTGACCTCGGCGATGACCCGCACGCCCTCGGTGCGGCCGACCGCGAGCGCGGCCCGGGCGTCCTTGGCGCACGGCTGCCCGGCCACGCGCTCCTGGAGGGCGTCGAGCGGGATCCGCTCGCGCCGCCCGGCGAGGTCGGCACGGACGCCGGCGATGATGTCATCGAGTACGGAGGCCACGGGGTCAGGCTAGCCACGCGCTCGGGTGGACACCCAATCGTTCCACGGACCGGCCCACGACCTGGGGGGATACCTGCCAGGATCGGGGCGGCGCGGTCAGTGGTGGTGCGGGCTGTTGGTGAAGGAGTCCTTGGCGCCGCCGGCGCCGTAGCCCGCCTTGGCCATGGCGATGCCGACGACCGGGCCCAGGGCCAGCAGCACCACGCCCAGACCCATCAGCCAGAAATTGAGCAGCACCACGGCGATCGCCAGGATCACGGCGCCGAGCAGGAGGACCCCGACGGCCGCCCAGGACGCCATCGACTGACCGTGGTTGTCGTGGGTGACCCGCTCGTTGACGGACGGGACGGAATCGGGACGGTCGGGCATCGTGGCTCCTGCTCGTGCGTTCTGGTGCGGGCTGGGTGGTGCGGGCTGCTCGGACGGGCCGCCGTCGCCTCCGCGGTCGCCGTCGCCGAGGGTCATTGTGTCAGGTCGCGTGCGGGGGTGGCTCGTCGTCGTGCTCCTGGGTCACACGATCCCACAGCGACAGCTCCCGGGCCGCCGCGGCGCCCGTGGCGTCGCTCACCGCCCGTGCGGTGGGGGCGTCGTAGCGCCGGGAGAGCCCGCGGGTCCGGTCCGCCCGCGTCAGGGCGAGGACGCCCGCGAGGAGCAGCGGCGCGGTGGCGGCGAGCGCGGTCCAGGCCGCCCAGGTCGGGTGGGCGCTCACCTGGGGCGGGGAGGTGCGGCCGGTGCGGGCGGCGAGGTCGGCGGCCAGAGGGGCGGCCGGGTCGCGCAGGAACCACCCCAGCGCGACGGCGCAGCCGAGCCCGGCGAGCAGCAGGAGGGCGGCGGCGAGGCGGCGCACGACCGGGCCGGCGGTGACGGCGACCACCGCGGCGGCCGCGGCGGCGAGCCCGAGGGCCCCGGCCAGCGGGACGAGCGCGGAGCCCGTGGCGCTGACCGCCGACCCGGCCACCAGGGCCTCGCGGGAGCTGCCGGTGGCCCAGGTCTGGGTGATCAGCGCGAGCACCAGGCCCGCGCCGAGGGTGGTGAGGAGCAGGACTGAGCGGGTCGTATGCCGCCCGGCTGCGCCGGGAGAAGCGGTCCCGGGGCCGTCGTCGCGGGGCCCCGGGCCGCCAGGCCGGGTGGAGGGCTGCGGGTCGCTCACGGTGCCCGCAGCCCGGTCGCGGCCGCCACCGCGCGCAGCGCTGCCGCGGCCTTGGTCACCGTCTCGCGGCGCTCGGTCTCGGGCACCGAGTCGGCGACGATCCCGGCGCCGGCCTGGACGTGGGCGACCCCGTCGCGGACGAGGGCGGTGCGGATCGCGATCGCCATGTCCAGGTCGCCGTGCAGGTCGAGGTAGCCGACGACGCCGCCGTACAGCCCGCGCCGGCTGGGCTCGAGCTCGTCGATGAGGGCGAGCGCCCGCGGCTTCGGCGCCCCGGACAGGGTGCCGGCGGGGAAGGTCGCGGCGAGCGCGTCGTACGCCCCGAGCCCGTCCCGGAGCGTCCCGACGACGGTGGACTCGATGTGCATGATGTGGCTGTAGCGGCGCACCTGCATGAACTCGACCGTGTCGACGGATCCCGCGTCGCAGACCCGTTGGAGGTCGTTGCGGGACAGGTCGACGAGCATGACGTGCTCGGAGCGCTCCTTGGGGTCGGCGAGCAGGTCCTGCTCGTGCTGGACGTCCTCCTCCGGGGTGGCGCCGCGGGGGCGGGAGCCGGCGATGGGGTGGGTGATGACCCGGCGGCCGGTGACCTTGACCAGCGCCTCGGGGCTGGAGCCGACCACGTCGTAGCTGCCGCCGTCGGGGTCGGGGCAGCGCAGGAGGTACATGTAGGGGCTGGGGTTGGAGGCGCGCAGCACGCGGTAGACGTCCAGGGCGTCGGCCGGGCAGGGCACGGTGAACCGCTGGGACAGGACGACCTGGAAGACCTCCCCGGCGCGGATCGCCTCCTGGCCGGCCTCGACCATGGCCAGGAAGTCCGCCTCGGCGACGTTGCTGGTCGCCTCGGGCCGGACCGGCTCGACGACGGCGACCGTGGAGGGCGCGGGCTGCGCCAGGTCGCGGGCCATCTGGTCCAGGCGGGCGACGGCCCCGGCGTGGGCCTCGTCGACCCGCTCGTCGGTGCCGTCGACGTTGATCGCGTCGGCCACCAGCAGGATCGAGCCGTCGCTGTGGTCGAGGACCGCCAGGTCGGTCGCGAGCATCATGGCCAGCTCGGGCAGGTGCAGCTCGTCGGGCGCCCGGTCGGGCACGCGCTCCCAGCGGCGGACGGCGTCGTAGCCGATGAACCCGACCAGCCCACCGGTGAGCGGCGGCAGCCCGGCCAGCGGCTCGGTGCCGAGGAGGGCGAGGGTGTCGCGCAGCACCTCGACCGGGATCCCCTCGGTGGGCAGCCCCGCGGGCACGTCCCCCAGCCACCGGGCCTCGCCGGCGCGCTCGGTCAAGGTCGCGAGGGCGCGGGCGCCGACGATGGAGTACCTGCTCCACACGCCGCCGTGCTCGGCCGACTCGAGCAGGAAGGAGCCGGGGCGGTCCTGGGCGAGCTTGCGGTAGACCGACAGCGGGGTCTCGGCGTCGGCGAGCAGCCGGCGCACGACCGGGACGACCCGGCGGTCCCGGGCGAGCTCGCGGAAGGTCGCCAGGTCCGGCCAGGTGACGCCGAAGGACAGGTCGGGGGTGGGTGCGCTCATGCGGTGGCCTCCGGTCGGGTGCCCTGGACCGCGCCCAGGTCGGTGAAGAAGCAGGTCCGGTCCCCGGTGTGGCAGGCCGCGCCGACCTGGTCGACGCGGACCAGCAGCGCGTCCCCGTCGCAGTCCACGGCCACGCTGCGCACCCACTGGGAGTGCCCGGAGGTGTCGCCCTTGCGCCAGTACTCCTGGCGGCTGCGGCTCCAGAAGGTCACCCGTCCCTCGCTCAGGGTCCGGCGCAGCGCCTCGTCGTCCATCCACCCGAGCATCAGCACCTCGCCGGTGTCGTGCTGCTGGACGACGGCGGCGACCAGGCCGTGGTCGTCACGCCTGAGGCGGGCGGCGAGGTCGGCCGGGAGGACGTCAGGACGTGTGCCGGAGGGCTGCGGGTCGGGGTGCACGAACGTCATTGTGCCAAGTCGCCCGCCCCGGGCCGGTGATCGTCTCGTGCCGTCGCCGCCTCGTGGTCGTGGCTCACGGGGATCACGCCCGACCCTGGGGGTGCCCGGGGACGCTCGCGATCGCTCACCGTGCCGGGGTGGTCCCCGCGGTGCGAGAGTGGACGCATGACGAGACTCGCCCACGCCCAGCGCCAGGCCCTCTGCGACGCCTTCGACCGGCTCGGGCCCGACGCGCCCACCCTCGACGAGGGGTGGACGACGCGCGACCTGGCGGCCCACCTCGCCACCCGCGACCGCCGCCCCGACGCCGTCCCCGGCATCGGCCTGCCCCTGCTCGCCTCCTGGACCCGCAAGGTGCAGGCGGAGTACGCCGCGCGCCCCTGGCCCGAGCTGGTGGACCTGGTGCGGTTCGGGCCGCCGGCCTATGCCGTGACCCGGATCCCCGCGGTCGGCGAGCGGGTCGACCTGGCGGAGTACTACATCCACCACGAGGACGTCCTGCGCGCCCAGACCCCGGCGTCGTCGGTGCCGGTCACCCCCGAGCTGGAGCGGGCACTGTGGGCGCTGCTGCCCGTGATGGGTCGGCTGCTCCTGATGCGGGCCAAGGTCGGCGTGCGGCTGGCCTGCGAGGGCTTCGGCGAGGAGCTGCTGCACGCCCCCACCGACGCGGGCACGGTGACCCTCACCGGCCGCCCCGGCGACCTGCTGCTCCACCTGTCCGGGCGGGGCGAGGCTGCCGACGTGGCGGTCACCGGTCCACCGGCCGCCGACGCGGCCTACCGCGCCACCTCCCTCGGGCTGTGACCTGAGCCGACGAGCGGGTATGCCAGATGCCCTTCTGCGCCATACCCGCTCGTCGCACCACCCGCGCGGGCGCTCAGCGGACCTGGTGACCCGCCTCGCGCAGCGCCGCCTTGACCTGACCGATCGTCAGCTCGCCGTAGTGGAAGACGCTGGCCGCCAGCACCGCGTCGGCCCCGGCGTCCACCGCCGGCGCGAAGTGCCCCAGCCGGCCTGCCCCACCGCTGGCGATCAGGGGGACCGTGACCGCCTCGCGGACCAGCCGCACCAGCTCCAGGTCGAAGCCGTCCTTGGTGCCGTCGGCGTCCATGGAGTTGAGCAGGATCTCCCCGGCTCCCAGGTCCGCGGCGCGCGCGCACCACTCGACCGCGTCGAGGCCGGTGCCCCGCCGCCCGCCGTGGGTGGTCACCTCGAACCCGCCCGTCGCGCGGTCCTGCTCGTCGCGCCGCCGCCGGACGTCGGCCGACAGGACGAGCACCTGGTCGCCGAAACGGTCGGCGATCTGCGCGATCACCTCGGGCCGGGCGATGGCGGCGGTGTTGATGCCCACCTTGTCCGCGCCCGCCCGCAGCAGCCGGTCCACGTCGTCGACGGTCCGCACTCCCCGCCGACGGTCAGCGGGATGAAGACCTGCTCGGCGCAGCGACTGACCATGTCGTAGGTCGTCGCCCGGTCCCCGCTGCTCGCGGTCACGTCGAGGAAGGTCAGCTCGTCCGCCCCCTGCGCGTCATAGGTGCGAGCGAGCTCGACCGGGTCGCCCGCGTCCCGCAGGTCGTCGAAGTTGATCCCCTTGACGACGCGGCCGGCGTCGACGTCGAGGCAGGGGATGACACGGGTCGCGACGCTCATGGTCCGATGCTAGGTCGTCGACGACCGGACCTCGGCACCGTCTCGGGAACACCCTCCGGCGGCGCCGGTCACGCCCAGCGTCGTCGCGGGTCGCCCCCGGCGACGGCGGACCGTCGTGGGACAGGGGAGCTTCGTGGGGCAGGTGCTCGCAGGACGCGTTCGCACGTCGTACGTCCAGGTGGGCGCCGCGCGGGGGCGGACCCCGTGCAGGCGCTGCTGACCGGCACGGACCAGGAGGCGCGACTAGCCTGACGACCATGACTGCCGAGCCCGTCACCGAGGCGGTCACCGCTCTGCTCGCCCTCGCCCGTGCGCGCGGGCCCCGGTGCGGCGCCGTGACCGTCCTCGCCGTCGACGGCCGTAGCGGGTCCGGCAAGACGACCCTCGCCGCCGTGGTCACGGACCGGCTGCGGGCGGACGGGACGGACCCGGTCGTCCTCCACCTCGACGACGCCTACCCGGGCTGGGACGGTCTGTCCCAGACCCCACCGGCGCTCGCCGAGAGCCTGCTGCGGCCGCTCGGTCGGGGCCGCGCCGGATGCTACCGACGGTGGGACTGGATCGCGGACCGCCCGGGCGGCCTGGTCGAGATCCCCCGCGACACGGCCTGGCTCGTCCTCGAGGGGGTGGGTGCGGGCACCCGTCCGATCCGGCCCTGGCTGAGCGCGCTCGCGTGGCTCGAGGCCCCCACGCCGGTGCGCCGACGCCGAGGTCTGGACCGCGACGGCGAGAGCTATGCCCCGCACTGGGAGCGGTGGGCCCGGCAGGAGGACGCGCTGCTGGCCGGCGACCCGGTCCACGATCACGCCGACGTCCAGGTGGATACGCGAGACTGAGCAGGTGGGCGACGAACCGAAGGACATGACCGACCAGGGCCCGGACCTCCAGGTGCCGGGCCGGGCGACCGGCACCCCCGTCGGGCAGATCGACACCCTCGCGACCCTCGTGCGCACCGCCCAGGAGCAGATCTGACCATGCAGCGCGACCTGAGACCCGACTGGGGTGACCGCGCCGTCCGGGTGGGTCGCTCCTCCGCCCGCGTGACCCGCCACGGCCTGCTGCGCAGCGGGCGGCGGCTGCGCCAGCGGCTGTTCTTCATCGCCCAGTGCTCCGTGGGCGCCGCCACGGCATACTCCCTGGCGCACTACGTCTTCCACATCAGGTCGCCGCTGTTCGCCCCCGTCGCCGCCATCGTCGCCCTCGGCATGACCTACGGCCAGCGGCTGCGGCGCGCGGTGGAGATCACCATCGGCGTGGCGGTGGGGGCCTTCGTCGGCGAGAGCTTCGTGCACCTCTTCGGCATCGGACCGCTGCAGGTCTTCCTGATCGTGGCGGTCGGGATGATGACGGCCACCCTGCTCGGGGCGGGGCAGCTCATGGCCAACCAGGCCGGCATCCAGGGCATGATCGTCGCCCTGCTCGCGGCGGCACCCGGCGGGGCCTTCGGACGGTGGTTCGAGGCGCTGCTCGGATCCGTGGTCGCGCTGGTGTTCGCGTCGTTCGTGCCCAGCTCCTCGTTGATACGTCCCCGCAGCCAGGCCAGCAAGATCCTCGACGCGCTCGGCGACCTGCTGCACGAGACCTCCACCGCGCTGCGCGACGACGACCTGGAGGCCTGCGAGGACGCCCTCGGGGCTGCCCGCTCCACGGAGAAGGACCTCACCGCCCTGCGCGGCTTCTCCGCGGACAGCCTCGAGGTGATGCGGGTGACGCCCTTCCACCGGCAGCACCGCCCGGCCGTCGCGGAGGTCGCCAACCTCATGGAGCCCATGGACCGGGCCATCCGCAACGCGCGGGTGCTGATCCGCCGGGCCACCGTCGCCCTGCAGAACGGCGAGCACGTCCCCGACCCCTACGTGGACGCCATCGACCGGCTCGCGGACGCCGTGGACCACATGGCCGACGCCCTCAGCGCCGGCCGCCTCTCGGACACCCTGGAGCCCGAGCTGCTCGAGATCGGCCGGCTCACCCGCACGCCCGACCCGGACGCGACCCTGTCGGCCGAGGTGATCCGTGCCCAGCTGCGGTCCATCGTGGTGGACCTGCTGCAGGTGCTGGGGCTGAGCTTCGACGACGCCCAGCACCACATCCGACAGGTGCTCGTCACCGATCTCGGCGACGACGCCGCGCCGCCGCTGCCGCAGTGAGGTCGCGGACGGTCAGCGTGCGTCGTCGGCTCCTGCCGCGGACGACCGTGGCGGGGCCCCGGTGGCCCGGGCGGACGCGGCGCCGTCGACGTAGTCCTCGTCGACATACATGCCGGGGGTGTCCAGGACCAGGTTGGTGCCGCCTGCCCGGTCCGCCTGCTCCCGCAGCGCGCTCGGCGCGACGGCGCGGGCGAGGTGGTAGAGGACCACGGTGACGACGGTGCCCAGGGCGATGCCGCCGAGGGTGAAGTCCGAGGTGATCCGCAGCGAGGTGTCTCCGATGCCGATGATGATGCCCGCGGCGACCGGCACGAGGTTGACCGGGTTGCCGAAGTCGACGCCGTTCTCCTTCCAGATCTTGGCGCCCAGCAGGCCGATCATGCCGTAGAGCACGACGCAGATCCCGCCGAGCACCCCGCCGGGCGTCGCGGAGACGACGGCGCCGAACTTCGGGGAGAAGCCGAACCCGATGGCCACCAGCGCGGCCACGACGTACGCCGCGGTGGAGTAGACACGCGTCGCGGCCATGACACCGATGTTCTCGGCATAGGTCGTGGTGGGACCGGCGCCGACCCCCGTGGCGAGCACGGAGCCCAGGCCGTCGGCCATGATCGCGCGGCCCATCTCCCGGTCGAGCGGGGCACCGGTCATCTCGGCGACCGCCTTGACGTGCCCGGTGTTCTCGGCGACGAGGGCGATGACCACGGGCAGCGCGAGCAGCGCGTAGGTCCAGGACAGCTGGGGCAGGTGCCAGCCGACGACCGTGCCGGACGTGGGCGGCGGGAAGCCGAACCACGGCGCCGCCGACACCGCCGACCAGTCGACGCGCAGGTGCTCGACGACACCGGTCGGGCTCCTGGGCGAGACGGCCCCGGGCTGGAAGCTCGTGATCGGCCCGCTCACCCGGTCCAGCACCCACGACAGCAGGTAGCCGACCAGGAGCGACAGGAAGATCGCGATCCGCGACAGGAAGCCCCGCACACCCACGTCGAGCAGCACCACCACGAGCATGACGACGAGCGCCACCCACTGGTCCTGCGGCCAGTAGGTCCGGGCGACGACGGGCGCGAGGTTGAAGCCGATCAGCATGACCACCGCGCCGGTCACCGCGGGCGGCAGCGTGCGGTGGATCGCCGAGGCGCCGGCCAGGTGGATGATCAGGCCCACGACGAGCAGGGCGACGCCGCACCACAGCATCGCGCCGGACACGTGCGCCGGCGACCCGCCCGCGGCGTAGATCGCGGTCGCGACCCCCACGAAGGAAGCCGACGACCCGAGATAGCTCGGCACCCGCCCGCGCACCACGGCCAGGAAGATCAGGGTGGCGACACCACTCATCATCACCGCGAGCTGCGGGTTGAGCCCCATCAGGATCGGGAAGACGAAGGTCGCGCCGAACATCGCCACGACGTGCTGGGCGCCCAGACCGATGGTCTTGCCCCAGCTGAGCCGCTCGTGCGGAGCGACCACCGCCCCTGGCTCCAGAACCCCGTCGTTGTGCAGCGTCCACAGCGCCATCAGCATGCTCCTCGCCGGCCAGTCCCTCCGGCCCGAGTCATCCTAGCGACGCCAGGACCACCACCCCGGCGCCCGTCCACAGGTGCAGCGGGTCCCCGAGACGACGAGCAGCAGGTATGCCGGGAGTCAGGCGCCCATGGAGCCGACGACCACGTCGCCGCGGCCGCACAGCCGCAAGCCGCCGTCGGCCGCGCCGGCATACGCCGTGTCCCCGCGGGACAGGTGCAGCTCCTCGCCGTCGTCGTCGACGAGGACCAGGTCGCCGGCCAGGCACAGCAGCAGCCGCGGGCCGCCGTCGCCGGGGACCACGCACTCGCCGTCGACCAGGCAGCGGTCGAGCTCGAACTCCGGCGCCGGCGTCTCGTAGCGCATCACGCCAGGGGCCACCGGCACCGGCTGCAGCCGCGGCACCTCGACGGCCGGGTCGAGGAGGCGCAGCAGCTCGTCGACGTCGATGTGCTTGCTGGTCAGGCCGGCGCGCACGACGTTGTCGGAGTTGGCGAGCAGCTCGACCCCGGTCCCCTGCAGGTAGCAGTGCAGCCCGCCCGCCGCGAGGTAGACCGCTTCACCCGGCTGCAGGGTGACGTGCTGCAGGAGAAGCGCGCAGACCAGCCCCATGTCCCGGGGATACTGCCGGGCGATCCGGACCCCGGCGGCGAAGGTGGCGTGGTCCTCGGCGTCCAGGCCCTCGCCGTCGACGAGCTCGCCGCACCGCCACTCGACGTCGGCGGTCAGCTGCTGGCGCTGGGCGTCGGGCCAGTGGAGGAGTCGGGTCAGGGCTTCCAACCGGCCGTCCCGTCCGTCCTGCCCGCCGTCGCGCAGCAACTGCACGACCTCGTCGAGCTCGGGCACCTCCAGGAGCGCCAGCAGCCGGGCGCTCTCCTGAGCAGGGCGGAAGCCCGCCAGCGCCTCGAACGCGGTGAGCGCCATCAGGATCTCCGGCTTGGGCCAGTCGTCCTTGTAGTTGCGGGTGGCGTCGCGGAGGGCGATCCCGGCGGCCTCCTCGCGGGCGTAGCCCTCGGCGGCCTGCTCGCGGGTGGGGTGCACCTGGATGGACAGGGCCTTCTCGACGGCGAGGATCTTGAGCAGGAAGGGCAGCCGGTCGCCGAACCGCTCCTGGCAGCGCGGGCCGAGCTCACCGGGTGCGTCGGCCGTGATCACCCGGTGGAGGGTGGTGAGTCCCTCCTCCCGCTCCAGCAGCGCCGGTGCGGCCGGATGCGCGCCCACCCAGAGCTCCGCCTCGGGGCCCGGGGAGGGGGTCTGGCGACCCTGCAGCTCGGCGATGACGTAGCGGGAGCCCCAGTCGTAGGGCTGGACTACTGCTTCGAGACGATCCACGCGGTCACCCTATCCACGAGCGCGAGGCGCGCGAGGCGACTTGACCAAGGTGCGAACGGCGTTCAGAGGGTGTCGCCGCGACCCTGGTGGGCCTGGACCAGGGCGGCGAGTCGCGCTGCCTCGGACCGGGATCCGAGGCCGTCGGCGCGCTGGATGGCCATCACCGCGACCTCCTCGGTGTCGTGCAGCAGCACCCGCACCCAGGGGTCCCCGTGCCCGAAGCGCACCTGCTCGATGTCGCTCCAGGGGATGTCCCGGGCCGCGAAGAGGTTGCGGACCCGCAGCCCCTCCTCGCTCGGATCGGCGCGGATCGCGGCATACCGCGCCAGGAGCAGCGCGATGCCCAGGCCGCACGCGACGAGCAGCAGCCGGTCCATGACGCCGAAGCCTCGGGGGCCGCCAGGCACCAGCGCGGCGAGCACGCAGAACAGCAGCAGCCCGGCGGCACCGGCCGCGAGGGCCATCAGTCGTCCCGCACGCGGGACGAAGGGATCGTATGGCGAGGGGGCGGGGTCCTCGAGGCTCGGCACCCCTCGATCCTAGGGCCGCCACGCGGCGCAGCGGTCCTGGGGCCGCACACGGCCCGTCGGGTTCAGAGCCGACAGGCGGCGATGTCGGTCACCAGGATGGCGCGCGCGCCGATGCGATAGAGCTCGTCCATGACGGCGTTGGTGCGCCTGCGCGGGACCATCGACCGCACGGCCACCCAGGCAGGGTCGCGCAGCGGGGAGACGGTGGGCGACTCCAGGCCGGGGGTGATCGCCGTGGCGGCGTCGACGAGGTCGGCGGGGCAGTCGTAGTCCACGAGCACGTACTGCCGCGCCACCAGGACCCCCTGCAGCCGACGAATCATCGTCTCGACGGCGCCGGGGTCCGCGGTGCCGCCCTGGCAGCGGCGCACGAGCACGGCCTCGGAGCGCAGGATCGGCTCGCCGAAGACCTCGAGCCCGGCGTTGCGCAGCGTGGTCCCGGTCTCCACGACGTCGGCGATCAGGTCGGCGACGCCGAGGGTCACAGCGGTCTCGACGGCACCGTCCAGCCGGACGACCGAGGCCTGGACCCCCAGCTCGCTCAGGTGGGACTGCACCAGCCCGGCGTACGACGTCGCGACGCGCCGGCCCGCGACGTCCTGCACCGAGGTCATGGTCCCCGCCGGTGCGGCGAACCGGAAGGTCGACCCCCCGAAGCCGAGCTGCAGCACCTCCTCGGCCGTGGAGCCGGAGTCCCGGAGCAGGTCGCGGCCGGTGATGCCCAGGTCGACGGTGCCCTCCCCGACGTACACGGCGACGTCGCGGGGACGCAGGTAGAAGAACTCGACGCCGTTGTCGGCGTCGGTGAGCACGAGCTCCTTGGTGTCCCGCCGCTGGGCATAGCCGGCCTCGCGCATCATCGTGGACGCGGACTCGGACAGGGACCCCTTGTTGGGGATGGCAACGCGCAGCATCAGGACTCCGGATCAGAGGTGGGCGTAGACGTCGTCGAGGGTGATGCCCTTGGCCACCATCAGCACCTGTAGGTGGTAGAGCAGCTGGCTGATCTCCTCGGCGGCCCGGGCGTCGCCCTCGTGCTCGGCGGCCATCCACACCTCGGCGGCCTCCTCGACGATCTTCTTGCCGATGAAGTGGACCCCGCGGTCCAGCTCCGCGACCGTCCCGGAGCCCTCCGGGCGGGTGGCCGCCTTGTCGAGGAGCTCGGCGTACAGCTGGTCGAAGGTCTTCATCCGCTACACCCTACGGCTCACCGTCACGCGGTTGCGGCGTCGTCCGAGAGGCGGGACCAGCGGGATGCGTCCCTCGCCCGGCCTCGGGATGCGCACCGGCACCGGCAGGCGGCGCAGGTCCTCCTCGCGCTTGCCCACAGAGCCCCCTCGTCGGTCGGCACGATCCGGACGTCAAGCCTATATCAACCAACAGTAGGCATACCACCGCACAGGGTGACAGATCGGTGGGGTCGGTCCAGCGGTCAGTGCCGGTGCTGCGCCACGAGATCGCGCAGCTCCCCCACCGCCGCCGCGGCGTCCTCGGCGCCGTAGACCGCGGAACCCGCCACGAAGACGTCCGCCCCCGCCTCGGCGCACTCCTCGATGGTGCGGGCCGAAACCCCGCCGTCGACCTGCACCCAGACCTCGCCGCCGTGACGCCGGACCGCCTCGCGCACCTGGCGCACCTTGGGCAGCTGGTCGGCCATGAAGGCCTGCCCCCCGAAGCCCGGCTCGACGGTCATCACGAGCACCATGTCCAGCTCGGGCAGCAGCTCGGCGTAGGGCGCCCACGGGGTGGCCGGCTTGAGCGCCATCCCGGCGCGCCCGCCCGCGGCCCGCAGCGCCCGGGCCAGGGCCCGCGGGTCGCGCGCCGCCTCCACGTGGAAGGTGGCCGACCGCGCCCCCGCCTCGACGTAGCGGGGGGCCCAGCGGTCGGGGTCCTCGATCATCAGGTGGCAGTCGACGGGCACCGGGCTGACCCGGCAGATCGCCTCCACGACCGGGAGCCCGAGGGTGAGGTTGGGCACGAAGTGGCCGTCCATCACATCGACGTGTGCCCAGTCCGCGCTGCTGATGCGGTCGAGCTCGGTCTGCAGGTTGGCGAAGTCGGCGGACAGGATGCTGGGCGAGATCTGCACCTCCTCAGCCTACCGAGGTGCGGCCGACGAGCCCCGTACGCCGACAGGGATGCCCGCCACCGGTCAGTGCCCCCGTGCCTGACGGAAGATCACGGAACCGGGAGCCATGGGACCCATCAGCTCAGGGACGGTGACGAGGGTCAGCCCCTTCTCCTTGAGCGCCTTCACGATGCCCGGGACGGCCTTGACGGTGCTGGGATGGATGTCGTGCATCAGCACGATCGACCCTGCCCGAGCGCCCTCGACCGCCCGCCGCGTCGTCTCGGCCACGTCCCGGTTCTTCCAGTCCTCCGTGTCCACGTCCCACAGGACGAGGGGATGACCGAGGGCCTTGGTGGTGGCGTCGAAGGAGCCGTAGGGCGGACGGACCAGGGTGGGACCGGGCGCCCCCGTGATCGCACCCAGCACCCGGTCGGTGTCCTCGATCTCCCGCCTCTGCTGGGGCTCGCCGAGGCGACGCATGTCCCGGTGGTCCCACGTGTGGTTGCCGACAACCATCCCCATCGACACGGCCCGGCGGACGACGTCGGGTTGGGCCTGCACGTTCTGGCCGAGGGCGAAGAAGGTGGCTCGGACCCCCGCGGCCGACAGCTCGTCCAGCAGCTGGGCGGTGTACGGTCCCGGACCGTCGTCGAAGGTCAGCGCCACGCAGGAGAGCTGCCGACAGTCGACCGCGCTCGCAGCGGGCGCCGGGACGACCGGGCTCGAGGGCTGCTCCGGTGCCGAGGTGGTGGTGTCCGCCGCGGTGGTCGTCACCGGCGCGGGGGCGGTCCGCACGGCGGCGACGACCTCCCGGCCCCGGTCGGACAGCATCGGGGCCGCCTGCGCCGCAGGGATCTCGGTCGTGAGGATCCCGCGGTCCAGCGAGGCCACGGCTCCCTCGTCCAGGACCACCCGCAGTCCGCCCTGAGGGGTCACGGTGATGTCGGTGAGCGCGTCCTGCGCCGTGGTGTCCTTCAGCTCGTCGGTCAGCGCGAGCTGCCGCCGCACGACGGACAGCAGGGTGTCGCGCTGCGACGGGGCGATCAGGTCCTGGGAGGACGCCACCCACGAGCCGCCACGGTCGCCATAGGTCGTCGTGTGCGTGACCGCCGCCTTGGCCCCCTGCGGGACCAGGGCGGTCAGCCGCACCGCGACGACCTGGGCGGACCAGGCGACGACAGCGCCGTTGACGTGCAGCTCCGCCTCACCGTCCTCCAGGTCCAGGTGCTCCTTGCGCAGCGCGTCCACCCGCGCCTGGACTGCCTGGTTGAGAGCGGTCGCCGACGGGACCTGCGGCCACCGCATGGCATAGGGGTGGTCCGTGCTCTCGCTGGAGTCCTGGTGGTATACGACCCCCGGAACCGCGAGCGCGGGGATGCGGGGCCCGCTCTCCCAGCCGGCCGTGGTGGCGAGGACCCCCACCGCGTCCGCGGACCCTGGGCCCCTGGCCACGGTCGTGCGCACCGCCGGGCCCGTGGTGGTCCGGGCAGGAGCGCTCGCCCTGGACGGCACGTCGCACCCGGCGATGCCCGCGACGCCGAGGGAGAGGGCCACAGCCGCGAGAAGTGCTGCAGGACGGGGTCGGACCATGGAAGAGGCTCCTGTCGAAGGGGTCTCGGGCCTGAGGACCTCAGGCCCGACCGATGGATCGAGGACGGGATCAGAACAACGGCTTGGCGGGCTTGCAGACCGTCCCCGGCGCCGGCAGCGCTCCGGTGAGCAGGTAGTCCTGCATCGCCTTGGTCGCGCACGGGCTCTGGTCCCCTGCGGCGTGGCCGAAGGTGTCGACGGTCAGCAGGCGCGCCCCGGGCGACATCGCCGCTACCGCCTTGGCGTTGGCATAGGGCGTGGCGGGGTCGTGGATGTTGCCCACCACGAGGAGCGGGTGAGCCGGCTTCACGTCGAAGGGACCCCAGTAGGCGTCCGCGTGCGATCCCGGCCACCCCGCGCACAGGGAGCTCTGCCAGACCCACAGGGGGGCGAACCACGACGTCTTGGCGGCGGCCGTCGCCGTCTGGTGCCAGACCATCGGGTCCTTGGGGTTGACGGCGTCGGAGCAGATCACCCCGGCCTGCTTGAAGGTATCCCGCCATACCGAGTCGTCGCTGTTGCCCGTGGTCGGGCTGACCACCGGCCCCGGCTTCGCGGGCCCCGGCTTCGGGGTGCCCAGCCCCGGCGGCACCAGGCCCTCGACGCGCGGCTTGTTGACCTTGCGCGCCGACTTCTTGACCACGGCGAGGTACTCGTCGTGGATCCAGTCCAGCAGGGCCGGGATGGCGGCCGCGTCATACAGGCTCGGCATCACCGAGGTGATCGTGTCGGCCTTGGTGTATGTCGCCCCCCCGGAGGTCACCGGCCCCTTCGACAGCGTGGCGATCAGCTGGTCCCACTCCTTGGCGATGGTCGCCCCGTGACGGCACCGGGACTTGCCCGCCGCGGCACAGGCCGCGAAGGCCGCCTTCAAGGACTCGTCCGCCCCGACCCCGGACCCGGTGCGCATGCTGCTGGGGATCCGCGTCCCCTGGTCGCCCTGACCGGTGGTCCAGTCCACCGGGTTGACCACGCCGTCCAGCACCAGGCCACGGACCTTCGTGGGGAACATCGCTGCGTAGGTGGCCCCCAGGACGGTGCCGTACGACACGCCGTAGTAGGACATCTTGGAGTCCCCCACGGCCTGTCGCACCAGGTCCATGTCCCGCGCGACGTCCCCGGTGGTCATGTGGTCGATGATGGGGTGCCCGACCTTGTCGCAGGCCTTGCGCTCGAAGGTGTCGCGCGCGATCTGCTGCTTGGCCTCGGCCTGCGTGACGGGGAAGCCCGCAGGCTTGTCCGGTGCCTCCTTGCTGCTCCAGCACGCGGCGAGGCTGTCGACCCCGATGCCGCGGGGATCCATCCCGATCACGTCGTACTGCGAGGTGACCGGCTTGCCCAGCACCTCCAGGAACCGTCCCATGCTGTCGGTCGCGGCGTTGCCCGGGCCACCGGGGTTGACGAAGACCGCACCCTTGGACTTCGGGGCCGTGGCCTTGTGCCGGACCAGGTTGAGCAGGATGCTGGCCTTGCTCGGGTGGGCGTAGTCCAGGGGAACCTTGGCCGTGGCGCACTGCAGCCCCAGCTTCTGCTGGCTGGCCTCCTCGCACGGCTTCCACGAGATGGTCGGCACTGCCGGGATCGGAGCACCGGCCTCGGGCCAGAGCGAGGGCAGGCCCTTGGCGAGCGGGGAGGGAGCCGCAGGTGCGTCCGTGGGCGCGGCCGTGGGCGCAGGCGCGGCCACGGCGCCCGGGAGCAGCCCGAGGCTGACGAGCACGACGCCCGATACGGCCATGGCGCGCCCAGGACGGCGGGTGCGTGCCGGAGAGAGGGAAGGTGTGGAGCTCATGTGTTCGGACGATCCTTGCTGTGCGAAGGGATAGGACAGGATGGAGGCGGGCCGATCAGGACCGCGGGCGTGAGGGGCTGCTCCCGGCCACCGTGACCGCGTGCCAGGTGCGCCCACGATCGGTGCTCAGGTGGAAGGTTCCGGAGTCCGCGGGGACGGCGGTCAGGACAGACCCCTCGGCGCGCAGCGCCTGCCACCCGCTCGCCGAACGTGGCGCCCCGGGCACCTCGGTGACCCCGGACGGGGCCTGGCGCAGGACCTGCAGGCGGCCGGAGGAGCTCGCCGCGACGAGGACCAGACCGTCGTCGAGAGCAGCCATGAGCTGGCGGCGCTCGCCTGCGACCGAACCGGCGGGCGGGGTGGGGATCCCACTGAAGTCCCAGGTGCGACCGCCGTCGGCACTGACCATCAGCGCCACCTGGTCGCTGGGCCGGGCGCCGGCGGGCAGGCCGCAGCGGGCGTACACCCGCTGCCCGGTCGGCGAGGCCGCCCAGACGGTGGGGCGCCCGCACCCCGTGGCCTGCTCCGAGGGGGCGATGGAGCGATAGCGTCCCTGGGCGTCGATCACACCCCCACCCACGCCGGAGGTGCTCGCTGCCGGAGTGGGCAGCACGACGACCTCGTCGCCGCGCCGGACGATCCGCGCCCAGGTCAGGGGCGAGCCGTTCGCGGCCAGGGGCACCACCACGTCGGAGGTCCTGCGGGCACCGTCCAGGCCGCTCCGGCGCAGCCGGACGACCGGCGACGCGGAGCCGTCGGAGGTGTCCAGGGAGGCCACGACCAGCGGGTCGGGCGCCGAGGGCGTCACCGACAGATCCGTCACCACCCCGTCGGGATGCTCCAGCGATCGCCACGTCCTGCCCCCGTCGGTGGTGCCGAGGAGATCGCCGCCGAAGACCCAGCCGTGCTGGGGGTCGGCGAAGGTGATGGTGGTGACGGCGGACCGGTCGGCACTCGTCGCCGCCGAGGGCGCAGGACGGCCGGCGAGGACCGCCCGCACCTGCCACGACCCGCCCTCGGACCCCACGGCCACGACGGGGCAACGGGCACCGGAGTCCGAGCACACGGCATGACCGAGGGCATAGGTCGTGCCCTCCGAAGGACGGCTCACCGAGGTGACGACGAAGTCGGTGGGTGGTCGCTGCCCGACCCGGGCCTGGTCTGCGACCGCGACGGTTCGAGCGGTCTCCAGGGGCTCGCGGTGCAGGAACCCGCCGCCGGTCACCGCGACCGCCACGGCCGCCGCGGTGGACGCGGCGACCGCCCAGGGGCTCCACCGGCCGAGGCGGGCCCGGCGACCGGCGTCCAGGATCCGCCGCCACCGCAGGTCGTCGCCCGGCAGCGGGGCAACCTGCTCGCGCTCCTCGCGGAAGAACGCCGCGATCGGGTCGTCGCAGCGGGGGTCGGGGGTGCTTCCGGCAGGCTCACGCGTCATCGCACACCGTCCAGGAGAGGGGCCAGGCGGCCGCGGGCGTCGTAGAGATCACGCTTGACGGCACCGGTGGACTTCCCGAGCTGCTGGGCGACGACGGCCACGGGCAGGTCGGCGAAGTAGTGCAGCAGGACCACCATGCGCAGGCGGTCGGGCAGCGACAGGACGGCGTCCCGGACGGTGAGCACGCAGGCACCGTCCGGCTGCGGAGCCCCGGGGGCGTGGTGGATCTTCTCGTAGGCCTCGGCCTCCCGGCCACGCTTGCGCCAGTGGTCACGGACCAGGTTGCCGGTGGTGGTGTACAGCCAGGCCCGGGGCTCGGACACCGAGTCGATGTGGTGCAGCAGCCGCACGAAGGCCTCGGTCGCGAGGTCGTGCCCCAGGTCCGGATCGTCCACCAGCCGCGCCGCCCAGCCGGCGAGCATCCCGTAGTGCGCCCGGTAGGCATCGTGCACCGCGACCTCGGCCGCGCTGGCGCCGCGGAGCGTCACGGTCCTACCCCCCATCCACGTTCGGCACTCGGGGGCGAGGCTAACTGCTGTCATACCCCTGAGACGCCGCATGCCTAGCGATTGGTTGGGGGTCAATTTCCGCCCCGGCAGCCAGACCCCCGCCCGGTGGCCTCAGGGGCGTCGCCTCAGCAGGGCCAGGAACATGCCGTCGGTGCCGTTGCGGTGCGGCCACAGCTGCACGTGCGGCCCCTCCCCCGCCAGCTCGATGCCGGGCGCGACCTCCTGGACCGCGTCGCGCGCGTCGAGGACCTCGACGTCGTCGCGACCCTTGAGGACGTCGGCCACGGCATACACCGTCTCGTTGACGTGAGGGCTGCAGGTCGCATAGCCGACGACCCCGCCCGGTCGAGCGGCGTCGAGCGCGGACGTGAGCAGCTGCCGCTGCAGGGTGGCCAGGTCGGCCAGGTCGCCGGGGGTGCGTCGCCAGCGCGCGTCCGGCCGCCGCCGCAGCGCCCCCAGGCCGGTGCACGGGGCGTCGACCAGGACCCGGTCGTAGCGGCCCGGCTCGTCCTCGCCCACGTCCCGCCCGTCGCCGACGCGCACCTCGACCCGGGCACCGGCGGACCGCGCAGCCCGCAGCGCCTGGTCCACCAGGTCGGCGCGGTGGGGACTGATCTCGTTGGCGGTGAGGAAGGCTCGGTCGACCGACAGCGCCGCCAGCAGCCCGGCCTTGCCGCCGGGGCCGGCGCACAGGTCGAGCCACTCCTCGTCGTACTCGTCGCCGTCCACCGGCACCGCCGCCAGGGCGAGCGCCAGCAGCTGGGATCCCTCGTCCTGCACCGCGGCCCGGCCGTCCCGGACCGGTGCCACGAGCCCGGGTCGCCCGCGGGGAGCACCGCCCCGACGGGCGAGACGGGAGCCGGGCGGGCGCCCAGGTCGACGAGATCGGCCACCGACACGAGCCCCGGCCGGGCGACGAGGGTGACCTCGGGCGGGTCGTTGTCGGCGCGCAGCAGGGCGGCGAGCTCGCCGGCCACGTCCTCCGGCCCGCAGACGCCGTGACCCACGAGGGCGCTGCGCAGCCCGCGGACGACCCACTCGGGGTGCGAGTGCGCCACGGCCAGCGCGTCCGGTCCGTCCCCCGGGGGCACGACCCGGGCGAGCCACTCCTCACGGGTCCGCTCGCTGATCCGCCGCAGCACGGCGTTGACGAAACCCGCCGCGCCCGCACCGTTGACCTCGCGGGCGAGGCCGACGGTCTCCCCCACCGCGGCGTGCGAGGGCACCCGCATGCCGAGGAGCTGGTGGGCTCCGAGGCGGAGGGTGTCCAGGACGGGCGCGTCGATCGCGTCGACGCCTCGACCGGAGGCGTCGACGACGATCGCGTCGTAGAGCCCGCGCCAGCGCAGCGCGCCATACGTCAGCTCCGTGGCGAAGGCCGCGTCGCGCCCCCGGAGGCCGCTGCCGCGTAGCAGCCTCGGGAGCTCGAGGTTGGCATAGCCGCCCTCGTCGACCGAGCGCAGGACGGTGTATGCCGTGAACCGTGCGGGGTCGCCCGTGCGGGTGCGCTCCGCCGGGCGCTGGCCGCTGCGGGCCCGTGGGCCTCGGGGCCCGCGCGGGCGGTCCGCGCCTCGCTCCGGCGGTCGCTGCCCGCCCCGGTCGTCACGTGCGCCGCTCATCGACCCATCACGTCCTCGACGGTGATGCGCACACCCCGTGCCCAGTCGGCGGCGGCCATCTCCTTCTTGCCCTGGGGACGCACGGTGGACAGGCGCACCGCGGCGGTGGCGGTGCCGACCCACACCTCACGCTTGCCGGCCTCGATCTCCCCGGCGCGCAGGTCGGGTCGCTGGTCGACGGAGACGACACCGAGGCCGAGACGCTCCCCGCGGAAGGTCGTCCAGGCGCCGGGCGCGGGCGTGCAGCCGCGGACCCGCCGGTCCACGGCGAAGGCCGGTCGTGCCCAGTCCACGCGTGCGTCGTCGACGGTGATCTTGGGGGCGTGGGAGACGCCGTCCTCGGTCTGCGGCACCGCCGTGATGGTGCGCGCCTCGATGGCGTCGAGGGTCTCCACGAGCAGCCCGGAGCCGGCGACGGCCAACCTCTCCAGCAACGCCCCGCTCGTGTCGTCGGGGCGCACGGCCTCGGTCATCCGGCCGAGCACGGGCCCGGTGTCCAGCCCCGCCTCGAGCAGGAAGGTCGTGGCGCCGGTGATCTCGTCGCCGGCCATGACGGCGCGCTGCACGGGGGCGGCGCCGCGCCAGGCGGGCAGCAGCGAGAAGTGCAGGTTGACCCACCCTGCGGTCGGTATGCCGAGCGCCTCGGGTGGCACGAGGGTGCCGTAGGCCACGACCGGGCAGCAGTCGGGGGCGAGGTCCCGCAGCGCCTGCTGGACCTCGGGGGCGCGCAGCGAGGTGGGCGTGAGGACGGGCACGCCTGCCGCCTCGGCGGCCTGCCGCACCGGGGACGACACGAGCGTGCGGCCGCGTCCGGCCCGCGCGTCGGGGCGGGTGAGGACGGCCACCACGTCGTGCGACGAGCCCAGCAGCGCCTCCAGGCTCGGGACGGCGACGGCCGGGGTGCCGGCGAAGACGACGCGCATGGTGACTCTCCTAGAGTCCGAAGGCCGAGCCCGCGGTGGTCCGCGAGGTCGGCGAGGGCTGCTGGTGGGGGCTGACCTTGACGGTGGGCGTGGCGAGGCCGGACCACTCGGCCTCGCGGATCGCCCGCATCGCCAGACGCCGCTGCTCGGGGTCGAGCCGGTCGATGAAGAGCACGCCGTCGAGGTGGTCGGTCTCGTGCTGGACGATGCGCGCGAGCAGCTCGCTGCCCTCGAGCCGCACCGGCTCCCCGTGCATGTCCTGCCCGGTCGACGACGCGCAGCGCCCGGCGGGTGGGAAGCTGCAGCCCGGGCAGCGACAGGCAGCCCTCGGGGCCCTCCTGCTGCTCCTCGGACAGGTCCAGGCTGGGGTTGACGAGGTGACCGACGACCCCGTCGACGACGTACGTGAACACCCGCAGGCCCACGCCCAGCTGGGGCGCGGCCAGCCCGGCGCCCGGGGCATCGAGCATGGTGTCGGTCAGGTCCTGGACCAGACCGCGCAGCTCGGCGTCGAAGTCGGTGACCGGGGCTGCGGGCGTGCGCAGGACCGGGTCGCCGAACAGGCGGATGTCCATGACTGACACGATGCGCGGGACCTCGAGGTGGGGGGTGGTGCTGGCTCGGGTCAGTCTACGCGGGCCGGACGGGCGCCCCGCGGCTGCCGAGATCGACGCGCAGCCGCTCCGGCGTGGTGAAGGTGATGGCGTCCAGGCCGCAGGCCCGCCCGGCCAGGACGTTGCGCGGGCTGTCGTCGGTGTAGCAGCACTCGGTCAGCGGGATCCCCATCCGCTGCTCCAGCACGCTGAAGATCGCGGGGTCGGGCTTCACGACCCCCTCCGCGCCCGACACCACGATGTCGAGGAAGCCCGCCAGGAAGGGGAATCGGGGCCGGGCGTGGGCCTCGAACAGCTCGGCCGACCAGTTGGTCAGGGCGAACAGCGGCACCCGCGCGTCGTAGAGCTCGCGCAGCAGCTGCACCGTGCCGTCGATCTGGTGGGTCAGGGACCGGTCGACGTGCGTGACGTAGGAACGGATCTCGTCGGCATACCCCGGGTGGGCGCTGATCGCGCGCTGCTGCGCCTGCTCGACGGGCACGCCCAGGTCGAGGTCGCGGTGGTAGGTCGCGAAGACCTCGCCGTCGGCCAGGAAGGCCCGGGCGCGCTCCTCCCCCACCCCGGCGGCGATCGCCGGCAGCGGGTCCCGCGCCACCAGGACCTGCCCGAGGTCGAAGACCATCGCGTTCGTGCGCCTGCGCCTCACCTGCTCGTCCACCCCTGCACCGTATGCCGGTCCGGGGCTCTCACACGAGACCGTCGCGCGGGTCGACCACGACGTGGACCGGCTCGGGCTCCTTGCGCGCGGCCCGGGTGGCGCGCATCGCCCGCAGCGCGTCGGTGAGCTCCAGCACGTGGTCCGGGGTGGTGCGCAGCAGCATCCGGTGCCGTGGCGCCGGCTCCTGCGCGCGGGGCCCGCGGGCGGGCGGCGGCGGGGCAGGCAGCGGGCCGAGCCGCTCGACCACGTCGCCCAGCCCGATCGCGGTCATCGCGTCGGCGAGAGCGTGGCGCTCGGCGTCGACCCGGGCCATGACGGTGGTGGGCGGCAGGGCCAGCTCCCGGCGCTCGGCCAGCTCGCGGGCGGCGAGCCAGCCGGGGTCCCAGCGCACCAGGGCCTCGACGGGCGGGAGGGGCGCGTCGGTGGGCGCCCCGCACAGGACGACGGCGCCACCGGCAGCGGCCCCCCGCACGAGGGCGGCCGCCCCGAGCCACCGGCGCAGCGCCTCCAGCGGGGCGTCCAGGTCGGGGCGGTCCAGGCTGGCCCAGGCGTCGAGGAGCAGTGCCGCGGCATACCCGCCCTCGGCGACCGGCTCGGCGCCGGGCGTGGCGACGACCAGGGCCGGACCACCCTCGACCCGCGCGACCACCTCGCCGGCCCCGGACGTGATCACCCGCGTCCCGGGGAAGGCCCGGCCCAGCTCGTCGGCGGTGCGCCGGTCGCCGATCACCGACGCGCGCAGCCGGGTCCCCTCGCAGCGGGGGCACTCGAAGGCCGTCACCGCGGTCCCGCACCAGCGGCACCGCGGTGGGGTGTCCCGGCCCCCCAGGGCGAGGGGCCCGTGGCAGGACGGGCAGCGCGCGGGGGCCCGGCAGGTCTGGCAGGCCAGCGAGGGCGCGTAGCCGCGCCGCGGCACCTGCACCAGCACCGGCCCGGTGGCCAGCGCGGTCTTGGCGGTGCGCCAGGCCACGGACGGCAGCCGGGCCGCGGCGGCGGCCTGGTCCCGCTCGGGCTCGGGTCCCTCGCCGGCCACGAGCACCCGCGGCGCCGCCCGCCGCAGCGCCGGCCCGTCCCCGGCCACGACCGCCACGACCCCGTCCTCGACGAGCTGCTGCACCTCCGCGGAGCGGGCGTAGGCCCCGGCGACCAGGGCGGCCCCCTCCCGGCGCGCGCGCCCGAGCAGCACCTCCCGCACGTGCGGGTAGGGGGCTCGGGGCTCGACGAGCAGGTCGTCGCCGTCGTCCCACCAGGCCACGAGCCCCAGGTCCTGGACGGGCGCGAACATCGCCGCCCGCGTCCCCACCACGCAGCGCACGTGCCCGCGCAGCACCTTCAGCCACGCCGTGTACCTCGCCTGGGGACCCTGGGCCGCGGTCAGCCGGACGTGGGATCCCGTGCCCAGCGCCGCCGTCAGCGCCGCGTCCACCCGGTCGACGTCCCGGTGGTCGGGGACGACGAGGATCACCCCGCGCCCCGCCGACAGGGTGGTGGTGGCGGCGACGGCGAGCAGCGTCGGCCAGTCCTGCAGCGGGTCGGCCGCCGCCGGGGTGGCCGTCCAGCAGGCGAAGGGCGTGCCTCCCTCGGCCAGGTGCCGCAGCAGCGCCTCGCCCGCCCGCAGCGCGCCCCACCCACCGGGCTCGGGCCGGGGCGGTCGCACCGGCTCCGCCCCCTGCGGGTGCGCGGCCGTCAGGGCCTTCTCGGCGGCGGCGTGCCGCGGGGGCACCGCCAGCCGCAGGACGTCCGACACCGTCCCGGCATACCGCCGGGCCACGTCCCGGCAGGTCGCCAGCACCGCGTGGGTCAGCACCGGCTCCGGGCTGACGACGCGCCGCAGCGACGCCAGCCGCCCGGCGTGCTCGGCCCGGTCCTTGCGCGCGATGACATAGCCGTCGACGTCCTGCCCGGCGAAGCGCACCCGCACCCGCGCACCCGGCACCGCTGCGTCGGCCATCTCGACCGGCACGGAGTACTCGAACGGGCGGTCCAGGTGCGCCAGCGGCACGTCGACGAGCACCTCGGCCACCGGGTCCGTCAGCGCCAGCGAGGCATCGCGCGCGGGCAGGGTCCGCTCCCCCCGCACGTGGGCGCGCAGCAGGGACAGCTGCTCACCGGTGCTCGCCGCCGCCGAGCCCTGCACCGGGACCTGCCCGTCCTGCGCCTCCATGGGGCCCATTCCTACCGCAGGCACCCGACACACCCCTGGTGACGCGCCTGGCACACTGGGTGTCCGTGGACGTGCTCATCACCGATCTGCAAACCCCGCAAGCCCTTTCGGCGCGGCAGCTGCTCGCCGAGGCCTTCGCCGACGATCCCTCCCTCGCCCATCCCCTGCGGCACCGCGCGCGCCGCCTGCGAGGTCTGCCCCACGTCTTCGCCACGGTCCTGGCCAACGGCCGGCGCCACGGCACCGTGCGGGTCGCGCAGCACCCCGGCACGGGCGAGCTGCTGGGGATCGCGACCTGGGTGCCCGCGCCGCACCACCGGATCACCGTGCCGCTGGCGGTCCGGTCCGGCATGGCGCCGCTGGTCCCGACCGTGGGGCTGCCCGCGATCGTGCGGCTGCACCGGCTGAACGCCCGGCACGAGCGGCTGCACGAGGAGCTCGCGCCGGCGCGGCACGTCCACCTGCACGCCCTCGGGGTCCTCCCTCGCGTCCAGGGCCAGGGCGTCGGCTCGGCCCTGCTCCGGGACGGTCTGGGCCGCCTCGACGCGACGAGCACGCCCGGCTACCTGGAGACCCATCGCGAGGAGAACGTGCGGTTCTACGCCCGGCACGGCTTCGAGGTCGTCGGGCATCTGCACGACGGCGACCTGCACGCCCGGTGCATGCTGCGTCAGCCCTCCTGAGCGGCCCCGGTATGCCGGTCGGCGCCCGGGGGTGACCCCGGGCGCCGACCGGCATACCGCCTCGTGGGCAGCGGCCCCTCAGCGGTGCGCCGCGCGCTGCAGCTGCTCCACGCGGTCGGTGCGCTCCCAGGGGAAGGTGCCCTCGGCACCCGAGCGACCGAAGTGGCCGTAGGCCGCGGTGGTGGCGTAGATCGGACGGAGCAGGTCGAGCTCCTCGATGATCGCGGCCGGGCGCAGGTCGAAGGTCTCGTCGATGGCACGCTGCAGCACGTCCAGCGGGGCCTTCTCGGTGCCGAAGGTCTCGAGGTAGAGCCCGACCGGCTGGGCCTTGCCGATGGCATAGGCGACCTGGATCTCGCACCGTCCGGCCAGACCGGCGGCCACGAGGTTCTTGGCGACCCAGCGGGTGGCGTAGGCCGCCGACCGGTCGACCTTGGAGGGGTCCTTGCCGGAGAAGGCGCCTCCGCCGTGGCGGGCCATCCCGCCGTAGGTGTCCACGATGATCTTGCGGCCGGTCAGGCCGGCGTCGCCCATGGGCCCGCCGATCTCGAAGCGACCGGTGGGGTTGACCAGCACCCGGAAGTCCGTCGAGTCCAGCGTCGGCGCGTGCTCGGCGAGGACGGGGGTGATCACGTGGGCGACCACGTCGGGCTCCAGCAACCCGCTCAGGGAGACGTCGCCCGCGTGCTGGCTGGAGACGACCACGGTGTCCAGGCGGACCGCCCGGTCCCCGTCGTAGCCGATGGTCACCTGGGTCTTGCCGTCGGGACGCAGGTAGGGCAGCGTCCCGTCCTTGCGGACCGCGGTCAGCCGCTCGGCGAGGCGGTGGGCCAGGTGGATCGGCAGCGGCATCAGGTCGGGGGTGTCCTCGCAGGCGTAGCCGAACATCAGTCCCTGGTCGCCGGCGCCCTGCTTGTCCATCGCGTCGACGGCACCGGTGCGCGACTCGACGGCGGTGTCCACGCCCTGCGCGATGTCCGGGCTCTGCTGCCCGATGGAGATCTCCACACCGCAGGACGCGCCGTCGAAGCCCTTGGTGGAGCTGTCGTAACCGATCCCCAGCACCGTCTCGCGCACGATGTGCGGGATGTCGACGTAGCCGCTGGTCGTCACCTCGCCCGCGACGTGCACCAGACCGGTCGTGACCATCGTCTCCACGGCCACGCGGGAGTGGGCGTCCTGCGCGAGCATCGCGTCCAGGATCGAGTCGGAGATCTGGTCGCAGATCTTGTCGGGGTGACCCTCGGTCACGGACTCGGACGTGAACAGACGCGACACGGCTGTGCTCCTGTGCTGTGGTGATGGCTCGAGTGACCTGCGAGCCGAGGCCCGGGCAGGGTTGCTCAGTCTATCGCCAGCGCCTCGACCACGGCGTCCAGGACGGCGTGCGAGACGATCCCCTTGTCGGCCGGCCCGGTGGTGCGCGGCTCGCCGCCGTCGCGACGCAGGACGGTGACGGTGTTGTGGTCCTGCCCGAAGGTCACGCCGACCCCCACCTGGTTGACGACGAGCAGGTCGCAGCCCTTGCGGCGCAGCTTGTCCTGCCCGAGCTCCAGGACGCCGTGCTCGGCGTCGCCGGTCTCGGCGGCGAAGCCCACCAGCAGCGGTCGCGTGCGTCCGGCGGCGTCGCGTCCCTCCACGAGTCCGCGCAGGATGTCGGGGTTGCGCACCAGCTCGATCGTGGGGGCGGTGTCGTCGTCCGCGGTGGTGTGCGACTTCTTGATCTTGTGGTCCGCCACGCTCGCCGGACGGAAGTCCGCGACCGCGGCGGCCATGATCACCACGTCCACCTCCGCGGCGAGCACGTCGACCCGCTCCTGCAGCTCGCGGGCGGACTCGATGCGGTGCAGGACGATCGCCGGGTCGTCGGGCAGCGGCGTCTCCACGGCACCGACGACGAGGGTCACCCGGGCCCCGCGGTCGGCCGCGGCGCGGGCCAGGGCGACGCCCTGCTTGCCGCTGGACCGGTTGCCGAGGTAGCGCACGGGGTCGAGCGCCTCCCGGGTGCCGCCCGCGGTCACGAGCACGCGGACGCCGGCGAGGTCGTGGCGAGCCGCGCGGGCCTCGCCCTGGGCGGACGTCAGCACCTCCAGGCACGCGGCGTGGATCTGCTCGGGCTCGGGCAGCCGGCCCGGCCCGGTGTCCTTGCCGGTCAGGCGTCCGGACGCGGGGTCGATCACGTGGACGCCGCGCGACCGGAGGGTGGCGACGTTGGCGACGGTGGCCGGGTGCTGCCACATCTCGGTGTGCATGGCGGGGGCGAGCACGACCGGGCAGCGGGCGGTGAGCAGGACGTTGGTGAGCAGGTCGTCGGCGAGCCCGCACGCGGCCCTGGCCAGGAGGTCGGCGGTGCACGGGGCGACGACGACGAGGTCGGCCCCCTGCCCGAGAGCGACGTGGCGGACCTGCTCGACCCCGTCGAAGACCTCGGCGGTGACCGGCTTGCCGGACAGGGCCGACCAGGTCGGCTCGCCCACGAACCGCAGGGCTGCCTCGGTCGGCACCACCGTGACGTCGTCCCCGCTCTCGGTGAACCGGCGCACCAGGGACGCGGCCTTGAACGCAGCGATGCCCCCGCCGACGCCGATGACGACGTGACGGGGGCGGTGCGAGGCCTGGGGGGCCACGGGGGATCAGCCCTCGGTGGGCTCGGAGGTCAGCAGACCCTCGTTGATCTCGCGGAGCGCGATCGACAGGGGCTTCTCGTGGACCTGCGTCTCGACCAGGGGCCCAACGTACTCCAGGAGGCCCTCGGACAGCTGCGAGTAGTAGGCGTTGATCTGCCGGGCGCGCTTGGCCGAGTAGATGACCAGCGCGTACTTCGAGTCGGCGATCTCCAGGAGGTCGTCGATCGGGGGGTTGGTGATCCCGATGGGGGCAGCAACGGTGCCAGGCACAGTCAGTCTCGCTTCGGTTGGAGGTCAGATCTCATCAATGATACGAGTTCCTCCGCCGCGCGGCGAACATCGTCGTTGACGATGGTCACGTCGAACTCCTCCTGCGCCGCCAGCTCGGCCCGGGCCGTGGTCAGGCGTCGGGCCCGCTCGGCCTCGTCCTCGGTCCCCCTGCCGACGAGCCGGCGGACCAGCTCCTCCCAGCTGGGTGGGGCCAGGAAGACGAACAGCGCCTCGGGCATGGTCCGACGCACCTGCCGCGCGCCCTGCAGGTCGATCTCCAGCAGCGCCGGACGGCCCTCGGCCAGCACCTGCTCCACCGGACCCCGGGGGTGGCGTAGTCGTTGGTGCCGTGCACCGTGGCCCACTCCAGGAAGTCCCCCGCCTCACGGCGTCGCAGGAAGTCCTCGCGCGTGATGAAGTGGTAGTGCACCCCGTCGATCTCGCCCGGGCGGGGCGGGCGAGTCGTGGCCGACACCGAGAGCCACACCTCGGGGTGGTGCTCCCGAACGTAGGCCGCGACCGTGCCCTTGCCCACCGCGGTGGGCCCGGCGAGGACCACCAGCCGCGACGTCGGTCCGGCAGGGTGCCCGGCGACGCCCGCGCTGGTGTCCTGCGCCATGTCGATCAGCCCTCGAAGCGCGCGAGGAGCGCGGCGATCTGATTGGCGCCCAGACCACGGACGCGGCGGGTGCGCGAGATACCCACATCCTCCATGATCTGCCGGGCGCGGACCTGACCCACTCCCGGCAGCGACTCCAGGAGCACGTAGACCTTCATCTTCCCGATCACGTCGTTGGTCTTGCCCTGGTCGAGCACGGAGCGCAGGGATCCCTGGCCGTACTTCAGCTGGTTCTTGACCGCGGCACGCTCACGGCGTGCGACGGCGGCCTTCTCCAGGGCCTCGGCTCGCTGCTCGGGGGTGAGGGTAGGCAGAGCCACGGGGGTCTCCTTGAGGTAGTGCCGGCACCCAGGAGGGGGCGCCGGACTGGCTAGGCGTGCGGACAACGTATCTACGGGACGCGACCGGGGGGCAACGGGTGATCCGCCACCCTCCGGGCGTCCAGACGACCCTAGTGCGTTGAAGGTTCCACTTGGGACGAATTGGGTCATAACAGACTAGTCATCACCGCCGTACGGGGCATAGCCATCGACGTTCAGTGATCCTTGCTCAGCAGCTCCCGCATACGAGAACCAGTCATCGTCACCGTGCGCCGCAGCGCTCCCGCGTCCGGCCCACAGGCCAGCACCTCGCGCGAGCTCGAGGGCAGCACCTGGCCCAGCGCGGGGCCGAAGACCTCCCGCAGGGACTGCGCTGTGCCGCCCTGAGCGCCCACCCCCGGGGCGAGCAACGGACCGCCCGTGGCCGCCAGGTCCAGACCGAGGTCGGTCACCGCCGAACCCACCGTGGCGCCGACGACCAGCCCCACGGAGCCGAGCTCGCCGCAGGCGCGAGCCTCGGCGTTGTCGGCCGCGGCCCCGGCCACCATCTCCCCCGCCACCGAGCCGGCTCCCGTCGTGCGGGCGTGCTGGACCGAGGCGCCCTCGGGGTTGGAGGTGAGCGCGAGGACGAAGACCCCGCGCCGGGTCCGGGCGGCCAGGTCCAGCACCGGTCGCAGCGAGCCGTAGCCGAGGTAGGGCGACACGGTGATCGCGTCGACCGCCTCGGGCGCGTCGGAGCCGAGGAAGGCCTCGGCGTACGCCGTCATCGTCGAGCCGATGTCTCCACGCTTGACGTCCAGCACCGTCAGGGTGCCCGCCTCCCGCAGCCCGGCGCACACCCGCTCGAGCAGGGCCACCCCGCGCGAGCCGAAGACCTCGAAGAAGGCCGACTGCGGCTTGACCGCCGCGACCTGCCCGCCGAAGGCCTCGACGCAGGTCAGCGCGAAGCGCTCGACCCCGGCGAGGTCGTAGGTCAGGCCCCAGGACTCGACCAGGGCCCGGTGCGGGTCGATGCCCACGCACAGGGGTCCGTGCTCGTCCATGGCGGCGCGCAGCCGGGCTCCGAAGGTCGCGGTCATCAGGTCTCCTGGGATGCGGGTGGGGATCGGGCGGCGGTATGCCGTCCGAGGCGGCGGCTCAGTCTGCCGCGTGCGCCTCGTGCTCGGCGAGCCGGGCCGCATGCTCCTGCAGCGACAGCACCGCGAGCGGGGCCGCCCGCAGCGACTCGATGCCCTGGACCGCCGCGGCCAGCTGCTGCACCGTGGTGATGATCGGCTTGTCCATCCCCGTCGTGGCGGTGCGGATGGCGTAGCCGTCGGCCCGGGCCTTCTGGCCGGAGGGGGTGTTGACGACCATGTCGACCTGCCCGGCGAGGATCAGGTCGACGACCGTCGGCTCGCCCTGCGACCCCGGTCCCGCGGAGTGCTTGCGCACCGCCTCTGCCCGGACCCCGTTGCGTCGCAGCACGTCCGCCGTGCCCTCGGTCGCGAGGATCCGGAATCCCAGGTCCGACAGCCGCTTGCAGGGGAAGATCATCGCCCGCTTGTGCCGGTCGGCGACGGAGACGAACACCGTCCCGGAGTCCGGCAGCCCGCCGAAGGCTCCCAGCTGGGCCTTGGCGAAGGCCGTCCCGAAGTCGTCCGCCAGGCCCATGACCTCACCCGTGGAGCGCATCTCCGGCCCGAGGATGGTGTCCACGAACTCCCCCTCGCGGGTGACGAAGCGCTTGAACGGCAGCACCGCCTCCTTGACCGCGGTGCCGGCCTCTATCGGCAGCGTCGCCCCGTCGCCCTCGCGCGGCAGCAGCCCCTCGGCCCGCAGCTCGGCGATGGTGGCGCCCAGCATGATCCGCGCCGCGGCCTTGGCGATCGGGACGCCCGTCGCCTTGGCGACGAAGGGCACCGTGCGGGACGCCCGCGGGTTGGCCTCCAGGACGTAGAGGATGTCCTGGGCCAGCGCGAACTGCACGTTCATCAAGCCCCGCACCCCGATCCCCTCGGCCAGGCGACGGGTGGACTCGCGGACCCGGTCGATCTCGGCGCGGCCCAGGGTCATCGGCGGCAGCACGCACGCGGAGTCCCCGGAGTGGATGCCGGCCTCCTCGATGTGCTCCATGATCGCGCCGACGTACATCTCCTGGCCGTCGTGGAGCACGTCCACGTCGATCTCGACGGCGTCGTCGAGGAAGCGGTCCACCAGGATCGGACGGTCCGGTCCCGCGAGCGCGGCCTGGGTGACGTAGTCCGTCAGGGTCCGGTCGTCGTAGACGATCTGCATGCCCCGGCCGCCGAGCACGTACGACGGACGGACCAGCACCGGGTAGCCGATCTCGCGGGCGACGTCGAGCGCCTCCTGCGCGGAGCAGGCCGTCCCGAACCGCGGGGCCGGCAGCCCCGCCTCGTGCAGCACCCGCCCGAAGGCGCCGCGGTCCTCGGCCAGGTGGATCGCCTCGGGGGAGGTGCCGACCACCGGGAGACCCTCGTCCTTGAGCGACTGCGCCAGGCCGAGCGGCGTCTGCCCGCCGAGCTGCACCACCACACCCGCGACCGGACCGGCCGCCCGCTCCGCGGCATACACCTCCAGCACGTCCTCGAGGGTCAGCGGCTCGACGTAGAGCCGGCTGCTGGTGTCGTAGTCCGTGGAGACCGTCTCCGGGTTGCAGTTGACCATCACCGTGTCGAAGCCCTGGTCGCGCAGCGCGAAGCTCGCGTGGACGCAGGAGTAGTCGAACTCCACGCCCTGACCGATCCGGTTGGGCCCCGAGCCCAGGATGAGCACCGCCGGACGCTCGCGCGGGAGCACCTCGGTCTCCTCGTCGTAGGACGAGTAGTAGTAGGGCGTGCTCGCCGCGAACTCCGCGGCGCAGGTGTCCACGGTCTTGTAGACCGGCCGCACCCCGAGGGCCTGCCGGACCCCCCGCACGACGGGCTCGCTCATCCCCGTGAGCTGCGCCAGCTGGGCGTCGCCGAAGCCGTGCCGCTTGGCCAGGCGCAACAGCTCCGGGGTGAGGGTCTGCGCCCCCTCAACCGCCCGCGCGACCTCGTCGATCAGGGCGACCTGGTCCAGGAACCACGGGTCGATCCGGGTCGCCTCATGCACCTCCTCGACCGTCATGCCCGCACGGATCGCCTGCTGGACCAGCAGGATCCGCCCGTCCGTGGGCGTCCGGGCCTGCTCCAGCCAGGCCGCGCCCTCGGCGCGCCCGGGCCGCTCCCCGCGCCAGTGGAAGGCCGCGTCGGCCCGCTCCAGGGAGCGCAGGGCCTTCTGCAGGGCCTCGGTGAAGCACCGGCCGATGGCCATGGTCTCCCCCACCGACTTCATCGTCGTGGTGAGGGTCGGGTCGGCCGCGGGGAACTTCTCGAAGGCGAAGCGCGGCACCTTGACCACGACGTAGTCCAGGGTCGGTTCGAAGGCGGCCGGCGTCACCTGGGTGATGTCGTTGGGCACCTCGTCCAGGGTGTAGCCGATCGCCATCCGGGCGGCGATCTTGGCGATCGGGAAGCCGGTGGCCTTGGACGCCAGGGCGGAGGAGCGCGAGACGCGCGGATTCATCTCGACGACGATGACCCGACCGTCCTGCGGGTTGACGGCGAACTGGATGTTGCACCCGCCGGTGTCCACGCCGACCTCGCGGATGACGGCGATGCCGATGTCCCGCAGCCGCTGGTACTCCCGGTCGGTCAGCGTCTGCGCCGGCGCCACGGTGATCGAGTCGCCCGTGTGCACGCCCATCGGGTCGAGGTTCTCGATCGAGCAGACCACCACGACGTTGTCGGCGTGGTCGCGCATCACCTCCAGCTCGTACTCCTTCCACCCCAGGATCGACTCCTCCAGGAGCACCTCGCTGGTGGGCGAGGCGAACAGCCCGGCCCCGGCGATGCGGCGCAGGTCCTGCTCGTCGTACGCGAAGCCGGACCCGAGACCGCCCATGGTGAACGACGGGCGGACCACGACCGGATAGCCGAGATCGGCTGCCGCGGCGAGACACTCGTCCATCGAGCCGCAGATCGTGGAGCGTGCCGACTCGGCGCCGCAGCGCGCCACCACGCCCTTGAACCGCTCCCGGTCCTCCCCCAGCCGGATCGCCTCGACGTCGGCGCCGATCAGCGGGCAGCCGTAGCGCTCCAGGACGCCGCGGTCGTGCAGGGCCATCGCGCAGGTGAGCGCCGTCTGCCCGCCGAGGGTGGCGAGCATCGCGTCGGGTCGCTCCTTGGCGATGATCGCCTCGACGACCTCGGGGGTGATCGGCTCGACGTAGGTCGCGTCCGCGAACTCCGGGTCGGTCATGATCGTCGCGGGGTTGGAGTTGACCAGGACCACCCGGATCCCCTCCTCGCGCAGCACCCGGCAGGCCTGGGTGCCCGAGTAGTCGAACTCGCAGGCCTGGCCGATGACGATCGGCCCGGAGCCGATGACCAGCACGCTGGTGATGTCGGGGTTGCGGGGCATCAGCGGGCACCGTCCTTGCCGGTCTGGGTGTCACGGATCAGCGCGACGAAGCGGTCGAAGAGGTAGGCCGCGTCGTGCGGACCGGCGGCGGCCTCGGGGTGGTACTGCACCGAGAAGGCCGGCACGTCCAGGCACTCCAGCCCCTCGACCACCTGGTCGTTGAGCCCGACGTGGGACACGCGGGCCCGGCCGTAGGGCGTCCGCAGCTCCTCCCCGATCGGGGCGTCCACCGCGAAACCGTGGTTCTGCGCGGTGATCTCGACCTTGCCGGTGCTCAGGTCCATCACCGGCTGGTTGATCCCCCGGTGGCCGTAGCGCAGCTTGTAGGTGCCCAGCCCCAGCGCTCGGCCGAGGATCTGGTTGCCGAAGCAGATGCCGAAGAAGGGGATCCGCGCGTCCAGCACCTGGCGCAGCAGGGCCACCTGGTGCTCGGCGGTCGCCGGGTCGCCCGGCCCGTTGGACAGGAACACCGCGTCGGGCCGCACCGCCTGCACGTCCGCGAAGGTCGACGAGGCGGGCAGGACGTGCACCTCCAGGCCCCGCTCGGCCAGACGGCGCGGGGTCGTCCCCTTGATGCCCAGGTCGACCGCGGCGACCCGGCCGATCGGATCGCCGTGCGCCCGCACGACGTACGGCTCGCTCGTGGTCACCTCGCCCGCCAGCGCGGAGCCGGCCATCGCCGGGTGGCGCACCACCTCGGCGCGCAGCTCGTCCTCGGGCCGGGCCGCCTCGGCGCCGGAGACGATCCCCGCCCGCATGGTGCCGCGCTCGCGCAGGTGCCGGGTCAGGGCGCGGGTGTCCACGTCGCAGATGCCGACGACGCCCTCGAGCTCCAGCCGGTCCTCCAGCTCACCCGTGGCGCGCCAGCTCGACGACCGCGGCGCAGGGTCGCGGACCACGAACCCCGCCACCCAGATCCGGCTCGACTCGTCGTCCTCGCCGTTGACCCCGGTGTTGCCCACGTGCGGTGCGGTCATCACCACGACCTGGCGGTGGTACGACGGGTCGGTCAGCGTCTCCTGGTAGCCGGTCGTGCCGGTGGCGAAGACCACCTCCCCCACCGTGCGTCCGACCGCGCCGTAGGACCGCCCGCGGAAGGTGCGACCGTCCTCCAGGACCAGCAGGGCCGGGAGCCGGTCGGTGAGGCGACGCGGGCCGGGTGGGGCGACCGGACGCGGCTGGCTGGGAGATGACTGGCTCACGGGCGGCTCCGCTCGTCGGCTGCTGGCGGTCAGGCCTGCGGCCGTATGCCGACGGGCCCTCGCTCCCGGAGGAGCGGGGGCCCGTCGTCGGACCGCAGATCAGGCGAGCACGCCGTCGCGCGCGGTCACGCGGCCCCGCAGGAGGGTCGCGCGGACCGCACCGGTGAAGGTGCGCCCGTGCCACGGATTGTTGCGCGATCGCGACAGACTCGCAGATCGGTCCACGGTCAGAGACCGGCTGGGGTCGACGAGCACGAGGTTGCCGGGCTCGCCCACCTCGATCGGACGGCCGTGGCCCTCGAGGCGGGCGATCTCGGCCGGGCGGGTGGACATCACGCGGGCGACGTCGGCCCAGGACATCCGGCCCGACTGCACCATCAGCTCGCTGACGACGCCGAGGGCGGTCTCCAGCCCGAGCATCCCGAAGGCCGCGTCGGCGAAGGCGTGCTCCTTGTCGTGCGAGACGTGCGGCGCGTGGTCGGTGGCCACGACGTCGATCGTCCCGTCGGCGAGGGCCGCCCGCAGCTCCTCGGCATACTCGCTCGGGCGCAGCGGCGGGTTGACCTTGTAGACCGTGTCGTAGCCCTCGAGCAGGTCCGTGGTCAGCGCCAGGTGGTGCGGGGTCACCTCGGCCGTCACGGGCAGGCCCTTGGCCTTGGCCCAGCGGATGACCTCCAGCGACCCCGGCGTGGACACGTGCGCCACGTGGACCCGGCCGCCGGTGGCCTTGGCGAGCATGACGTCGCGGGCGACGATCGCCTCCTCCGCCGCGTCCGGCCACCCAGGGAGCCCCAGGCGGCCCGAGAGCTCGCCCTCGTGGCAGCAGGCCGCGGGACCGGCGAGGGCCGGGTCCTGGCTGTGCTGGGAGATGACGCCGTCGAAGGCCGTGACGTACTCCAGCGCGCGGCGCATCAGCTGGCTGTCGTGGACGCAGCGCCCGTCGTCGGAGAAGACGCGCACGCGCGCCTGCGAGCGCGCCATCAGGCCGAGCTCGGAGATCTCCTCGCCCGCCAGGGCCTTGGTGACGGACCCGACCGGCATGACGTCGACCAGGCCGACCTCCTGCCCGCGCCGCCAGACCTCGACGGCCTTCTCCGGGGTGTCGGTGACCGGGGTGGTGTTGGCCATCGCGAAGACCGCGGAGTAGCCGCCGACGGCCGCCGCGGCCGAGCCGGTGCGGATCGTCTCGGCGTCCTCGCGGCCCGGCTCGCGCAGGTGGGTGTGCAGGTCGACGAAGGCGGGCAGCAGGACCAGGCCGTCGGCGTCGAGGACCTCGGCGCCCTGGGCCGCGCCCGTGTCGATCGAGCCGATCTCGCGGATCACGCCGTCGACGACGAGGACGTCGGCGGAGCGCTCGCCGAGCAGGCTGGCACCGGTGATGAGGGTGGTGGACATCAGGCGTCGACTCCTTCGCCGGCGAACAGGTGGTAGAGCACGGCCATGCGGACGGCGACGCCGCCGGAGACCTGGTCGAGGATGACCGACCGGGCGCCGTCGGCGGCATCCGAGGAGATCTCCAGGCCGCGGTTCATCGGCCCGGGGTGGCAGATCAGCGCGTCGTCGCGCATGAGTTCCAGCCGGCGCGGGGTCAGGCCGTAGCCCTCGGTGTACTCCCGCGGGGTGGGGAAGAAGCCGCCGCTCATCCGCTCCTTCTGCACGCGCAGCATCATCACCACGTCGGCCCGGGGGATCTCGGCGTCGAAGTCGTAGGACCAGCCGAAACCGTCGCGCTCGGCCCAGGTGCGGATGCCGTCCGGCATCAGCGTGGGCGGGGCGACGACGGTGACCGTGGCGCCGAGCTTCTTCAGGCACAGGACGTTGGACCGGAAGACCCGGCTGTGCCGCAGGTCGCCGCAGATGACCACGTGGCGACCGTCCAGGTCGCCCAGCTCGCGCCGCATCGTGTAGGCGTCCAGGAGCGCCTGGGTGGGGTGCTCGTGGGTGCCGTCGCCGGCGTTGATCACCACACCCGTGACCCACTCGGAGATGAGCTTCTGCGCGCCCGAGGCCATGTGGCGGATGACGAAGCCGTCCACGCCCATGGCCTGGAGGTTCTGCACGGTGTCCTTGAGCGACTCGCCCTTGGACAGCGAGGAGCCCTTGCCGGCCATGTTGAGCGAGTCCGCGGACAACCACTTCTCGGCGAGCTCGAAGGACCCGCGGGTGCGGGTCGAGTCCTCGAAGAAGAAGTTGACGATGGTGCGGCCGCGCAGCGTGGGCAGCTTCTTGATGTCGCGGTGCTGGACCTCGTGCATCTGCACGGCCGTGTCGAGGATCTGGACGACGTCCTCGCGGCTGAGGTCGTCGATCGAGAGCAGGTGCTTGTTCACCGGTGTCCTCCGGAGATGACGACCTCGTCGCTGCCGTCCCGCTCGGCGAGCTTCACGGAGACTCGCTCGGCGGCGGAGGTGGGGAGGTTCTTGCCGACATGGTCGGCACGGATGGGCAGGTCGCGGTGGCCACGGTCGACGAGGACCGCGAGCCGCACCGCCTGGGGGCGGCCGAGGTCGGTGAGCGCGTCCAGAGCCGCGCGAACCGTCCGGCCGGAGTAGAGCACGTCGTCGACCAGGACGACGGTCTTGCCGTCGATGCCGCCGGCGGGGATGTCGAGACGCTCTGCCGCACGGATCGGCTGGCTGCGCAGGTCGTCTCGGTACATCGTGATGTCGATCGCCCCGAGCGGGACGTCGACGCCCTCGACCTCGGCCAGGATGGCCGCGAGCCGGCGGGCGAGAGGCACTCCGCGCGTGGGGATCCCGAGGACGACGAGGCCCTCGGCTCCCTTGTTGCGCTCGAGCACCTCGTGGGCCATGCGTCGCAGGGCCCGAGCGATCTCGGTGTCGCTCATGACGATCCGGGCGTCGGTGCCGGGATCGTCGCTGCCTGCGGGGGGCAGGTCGGTGGGTGGCTGGGAAAGTTCCGGGGCAGGCGTCATGACGTCTGACCTCCTTCTCGCCTCACGGGACGGGGTTAAAGGATGCCGATCGGACTGATCCTAGCCTGTTTCTCAGCAGTGCCCGGACCGCGCTAGGGTCCCCCATGTGGTGGTGCGGGTGGGGCCGCTCAGGCCCGTCACACTCACGGACAAAATACGCACTCTGAGTGAATAATTTGCCCATACGAATGAATCCGTACGGTCAATTCGCCATTATGCTTGCCGCCCGCATCACGGTGCGTGACCATTCTCGTGTTACAGACAGTTACGTGGATCGGAGTCAATCGTGGCCAGCGACTACGCGAAGGCCCTCGGCGCCCGACTGCGCAGCATCCGCACCCAGCAGGGACTGTCCCTGCACGCGGTGGAGGAGCGCTCGCAGGGACGCTGGAAGGCCGTCGTGGTGGGTTCCTACGAGCGAGGGGACCGTGCCGTCACGGTGCAGCGCCTCTCCGAGCTCGCCGACTTCTACGGCGTACCCGTCTCGGCCCTGATGCCCGACTCGGAGGTCGCTCCGGCCACCGAGGCGCCGGCCAAGCTCATCATCGACCTGGAGGCCCTGTCCCAGGTCTCCGCCGAGCGTGCGGGCCCCCTCGCCCGCTACGCCGCCACGATCCAGTCCCAGCGTGGCGATTACAACGGCAAGGTGCTGTCCATCCGGCAGGAGGACCTGCGCACCCTCGCCGTCATCTACGACACCTCCCCGGGGCAGCTCGCCGACGAGCTCGTCGGGTGGGGCGTGCTCGACCCGGCCGCCCGCCGCGGCATCCCGGAGAGCTGAGCCTCACCCGCCCGCCCAGGGCATGACGAAGGGGCCACCACCCGCGTGCGGGTGGTGGCCCCTTCGTCATGCCCTGCCGGACCCCGGGCAGGCGCCCGGAGGCGCCGGGCCTGCTCAGACCAGGCTGGGCTTGACCTGCTGCAGCCGGCCGAGCAGCCCGTTGACGAAGCCCGGCGACTCGTCCGTCGACAGCTCCGTGGCCAGACCGACCGCCTCGGCGATGGCCACGCCCTCGGGGACGTCCGCGCCGTACAGGAGCTCGAACGCGCCGAGCCGCAGGATCGCACGGTCCACCGCGGGCATCCGGTCCAGCGTCCAGCCCTGGGCATAGGTGGCGAGGGCGTCGTCGATGGCGGCCCAGTGCTCGACCACCCCGCGCACGAGCACGCGGGTGTAGTCCGGCACCGGGTGGTCCTCCTGCCCTGCCCGCACGGGCGAGGCGACCCGTTCGGTCAGCAGGTCCGCGGCGTTGACGCGCCGGGACTCCGCCTCGAAGAGGATGTCGAGCGCGCGCTTGCGCGCCTTCGCACGAGCGGACACGTCAGTTGACGCGGCCGAGGTAGGAGCCGTCGCGGGTGTCGACCTTGACCTTGGTGCCGGTCTCGAGGAACAGCGGGACGGCGATCTGCGCGCCGGTCTCCAGCGTCGCGGGCTTGGTGCCCCCGGTGGAGCGGTCGCCCTGCAGGCCAGGCTCGGTGTAGGTGATCTCCAGGACGACCGACGGGGGCAGCTCGACGTACAGCGGGACACCGTCGTGGGTGGCGACGATGGCCTCTTGGTTCTCCAGCATGTAGTCGGCGGCCTTCCCGACGACGTCCTCGGAGACATTCGTCTGGTCGAAGGTCTTGCCGTCCATGAAGACGAACTCCGAGCCGTCCTTGTAGAGGTACTGCATCGTGCGCTTGTCGACGTTGGCGGTGTCGACCTTGGTGCCCGCGTTGAAGGTCTTGTCGACGACCTTGCCGCTCAGGACCGACTTGAGCTTGGTCCGCACGAAGGCCGGCCCCTTGCCCGGCTTGACGTGCTGGAACTCCACCACGGACCACAGCTGGCCCTCCAGGTTGAGCACCATGCCGTTCTTGAGGTCGTTCGTCGTTGCCACAGGGCCGTCCGTTCCGGATCGAGGGTCAGAGATTGTCCGGGGCAGTCTATCCGCTCCGCCGAGACCGGACCTTCACCCGGTGGCGGCCCGGCCGACCACCTCGAGAGGGAGCACCTGTCCGGCGGGCGCTCCCCCTGGCGGCTCCCCTCGGACCTGGGAGGTGGCCGGCGGGGGCGCCGTCCGAGGAATGGACGGGCCACCGGCATACATAATTGAGCCTTATGGTTTTCCCAACATCAAGACTCACCCAAGGAGAAGCCATGGCCCTCACCGGCCTCCTGCTCGGTGCCCTGCTCGGACTCGTGCTGCAACGCGGCCGGTTCTGCGTCACCGGCGCCTTCCGCGACCTGTGGGTCGCCCGTGACAGCCGCTGGTTCACGGCCTTCATGATCGTGGTGGCGGTCCAGAGCGTGGGGGTGCTCGCGCTCCAGTCGCTCGGCGTCATCACGCTGGTCGCCAAGCCCCTCCCCCTGGTGGCGACCGCCGTCGGGGGCCTGGTCTTCGGGGTCGCCATCGTCCTGGCCGGCGGGTGCGCCACCGGCACCTACTACCGCGCCGGCGAGGGCCTGGTGGGCTCCTGGATCGCCCTGGGCACGTACGCCCTGCTCGCGGCCGTCATGAAGTACGGCCCGCTCAAGCCGGTCAACGACACCGTGCGGTCCTGGACCGTCCCGGTCACGACGATCCCCGCCACCCTCGGCGTCTCCCCCTGGGTCCTCGTCCTCGTGCTCGTCGCGGCCGTCGGCGCGCTCGCAGCCCGGCACCTCGCCCGGGAGGCCCGTCGCCCCGCCCTGGTCACCCTTCCCCCGACGCGCCGGGGCCTGGCCCACCTGCTCCTCGAGAAGCCCTGGCACGCCTTCGCCACCGCCCTCGTGATCGGTGCCATCGCCATCGCGGCCTGGCCGCTGTCCTTCGCCGCCGGTCGCAAGGACGGTCTGGGCATCACCACGCCGTCCGCCAACCTGGTGCGCTACCTCGCCACCGGCCGTGCCGACGCGATCGACTGGGGCGTCTGGCTGGTGCTCGGGATCCTCGTCGGGTCGTATGCCGCCGCCAAGGCGTCCGGGGAGTTCCGGGTGCGGGTGCCGGACGCCCGCCAGGCGACCCGCTCGCTCGTCGGCGGGGCGCTCATGGGCGTGGGCGCCTCCCTCGCCGGCGGGTGCACCATCGGCAACGCCATGGTGCAGACCGCGCAGCTGACCTACCAGGGCTGGGTGGCCCTGGTGGCCATGGTGCTCGGCGTCGGCCTGGCCTCCCGCGCATTCGTCACCACGCACCGGCGCGAGGGTGCCCTGACCGGCGCAGCCGCCGTCGACGCCCATGCGCTCACCGGCGGGTCGCCCGCCGGTGACGACGACACCGCCCCGGCGCGCCCGCTGCGGCTCACCCCGGCGCCCTGACCGACCTACCCCCCACCCGACATCCCCGACAGCACGAGGAGAGCCCACATGAAGTACGTCCTGGAGACCGAGGGCCAGGTCTGCCCCTTCCCGCTGGTCGAGGCCAAGCAGGCGATCCAGCAGATCGATCCCGGTGACGAGCTGGTCATCCACTTCGACTGCACCCAGGCCACCGACGCCCTCCCCCGGTGGGCCGCCGAGAACGGCTATCCCGTCACGGCCTTCGACCGGGACGGCGCCGCGGGATGGTCGATCACCGTGCAGCGGCCGGCCTGACCGGCACCACGACGTGGCTGCGCCCCCCGGGTGGGCGCAGCCACGTCCGTCGCGGGGCTACCTGATCTCGCGGCGCTGCAGCAGCCAGGTCCCCACCAGCAGGGGCAGCAGCACCCACAGCCCGTGCGAGACGGCCAGGTGGGACCAGTCCGTGCCGGTCATGGTGCCCTTGAGCAGCGGGGCGGACGCCGCGGCCTGGTCGAACCACGGGGCGACCGTGGCGAGCCACCTGACCGTGGACAGCGCGATGGTCATGACGACCGGGACGATGAAGTAGGCCGCGATCGCCGCGCCGGGGCTGGTCAGCACCAGGCCGAAGGCCACCCCCTGCCACACGCTCAACAGCTCGGCCAGGGCAGTTCCGCCGACCGCGCCCCCCGACCAGGTCCAGACGGCGGGGGCGTCCCGCACGGAGATCGCGATCAGGTTGGCGACCGCGGCGAGGACGATCGCGAGCGCCACGGCGAGCAGCCCCACCAAGCTCGCGGCGATCAGCTTCGCCAGCACCACGCGCACCCGGCGTGGCTCTTGGACGAAGGTCACGAGCCCGGTCCGCTGGCTGAACTCGCCGGTGACGGTGAGGATCCCGAGGACCGGGAGCAGGAGCATCTGCGGGGTGGTGGTCGCCCCGAGGAAGAGGCCGAAGGACAGGCTGTCCCGGTCGGCATAGGTCAGGGTGAGGGCGATCACGGCCAGGGTGACCAGGGCGATGGCGACGAGGAGCCAGCAGCCGGAGCGGGTGTCGACCAGCTTGCGCAGCTCGACCCGCAGCAGACGACCGAGCGGTATGCCGGGAGCGCCGGTCATCTCGTAGGGCTCGGTGCGGTCCTGCGGGAGGCGGTCCGGGGCGAGGGCAGCGGTGCTCATGCCGCCGCCCCGGTCCCGGTCGCAGGGCGCCCGGCGCGGTCCGCGTCCGCCGTCAGCTCCAGGAAGAGCTCCTCCAGGCCGGCCCCCTGCGCCGGCCGGAGGGCGACGAGCACGACCCCGCTGTCGAGGGCGACCCGGCCGACCTGCTCCGTCGTCCCCGCGACGAGCAGGTCCTCGCCGGAGCGTCGCACGGTGAGCCCGGCCCTTTCCAGGGCCTCCCCCAGCCGACCGTCGTCGAGGGAGCGGGCGACCACGCCCTGGGCGCCGAGCAGCTCGGCCTTGCTGCCCTGGGCCACGATGCGGCCGCGGCCGATCATGATGATCTCGTCGGCGGTCTGCTCGACCTCGTGGAGCAGGTGGGAGGAGAGCAGCACGGTGCGGCCCTGCGCGGCATAGCCCCGCAGCAGCTCGCGCATCCAGTGGATCCCCTGCGGGTCCAGACCGTTCGCGGGCTCGTCGAGGATCAGCACCTGCGGGTCGCCGAGCAGGGCGCCGGCGATGCCGAGGCGCTGACGCATCCCGAGCGAGTAGTCGCGCAGGCGACGGCGGGACTCGTCGGGGCTCAGGCCGACGAGGGACAGCATCTCGTCGACGCGACCGAGCGGGACGCCGATGGCGATCGCGGCGAGGGTGAGGATCTCCCGACCGCTGCGGCCGCCGTGCTGTGCGGAGGCGTCCAGCAGGGCACCGACACGGGCTGCGGGGTTGGGCAGCTCGGCATACCGCCGGCCGAGGAGCCGGGCCTGGCCACTGGTGGCGGGGGTGAGTCCGCACAGGATCCGCATGGCGGTGGACTTGCCGGCGCCGTTCGGTCCGAGGAAGCCGGTGACCACACCGGGCCGGGCGGAGAAGGAGACATCGTCCAGGGCGGTGAAGGCCCCGTATCTCTTGGTCAGGTGATCGATCTGGATCATGGCTCCACCCTGGCGCCCGCTCCGGGCCCTCGTCATCGTGCGGAGCTCCGGTCCGGGCCCGCCCATCGGCCAGGGCGACATCGACCAAGGACGGAGGACGGGGCGCACCGGGATCCCTAGGCTGGTGCGGTGAGCAGCAGCCAGGTGGATCGTTGGCCCCCGATCACGGCGTGGGGTCACCTCTGGCGTGCGCTGATGGCGGCGGGCACCGGCGTGGTCCTGCTGGGGATGGCCCTCGACCCGACGGTGAGCCTGCCGGTCCGCGAGCAGGTGTACCTCCGCGACCTGCTCGTAGGGGTGCTCGCGCTGCTCCTGCTCCCGCTGCACCGCCGGCACCCGGTCGTCCCGGTGGTGCTGCAGGCGACCACCGCCGTCTCGGTGTCGGCCGTCGGACCGGCGGCCGTCGCCCTGGCCTCGGTCGCCACCCGGCGGCGGTGGCGACCGCTCGTCGTCAACCTGGTCGTGGCCGTCGTGGCCTCCTGGCTGTCCCGGGGGCTCTACCCCTCCATCGACCCGCTGCCCGTGGGGGTGGAGGCCGCCGCCGCGATACTGATCCTGGCCATCAACGTCGGCTGGGGGATGTACATCGGGGCCCGTCGCGACCTGTTCGCCACCTGGCAGTGGCGGGCGGAGACCGCGGAGCGCGAGCAGGCCGAGCGGGTCCTGGCCGCCCAGCAGGACGAGCGGACCCGCATCGCCAGGGAGATGCACGACGTGCTGGCGCACCGCATCTCCCTGGTCTCGATGCACGCCGGGGCGCTCGCCTACCGCGAGGACCTGTCGACCGAGGAGATCCGCGCCGAGGCCGAGCTCATCCAGCGGACCTCCTCCGAGGCGCTGCAGGAGCTGCGGGGCATCCTGGGGGTGCTGCGCGGGACCGGTCTCGAGGCCTCCACCGACACGCCGCAGCCGACCCTGGCCGACTTTCCGGAGCTGCTCGAGGACGCCCGCGCCGCCCGGCTCCGCGTGGAGGTGCGCGACGAGCTCGGGGTCGCGTCGGTGCCGCCGCAGCTCGGACGCCATGCCTATCGCATCCTGCAGGAGGCCCTGACCAACGTGCGCAAGCACGCGCCCGGTGCCCGCGCCCGCATCGACCTCACCGGCGCCCCCGGCAGGGAGCTGCGGCTGGAGGTGGTCAACTCCGCCGTCCCGGCCTGGCGCCCGCCCGGCGCCCCGCTGCCCGGCGCGGGGCTGGGCCTGGTGGGGGTCGCCGAGCGGGCCCACATCGTGGGCGGGTCCATCGAGCACGGCCCCACCCCCGAGGGCGGCTATCGTCTGGTCGCCTCGCTCCCCTGGCCCGAGGAGGCCCCGTGACTCCCCCGACCCTGCGTCCCCCGAGGCGCCCGCTGCTGACCCGGGCGGCAACGCCCCGCTCCCGCCGGTGCGGCTGCTGCTCGTCGACGACGACGCGCTCGTGCGAGCCGGCCTGCGGCTCATGCTGGGCGGCGACCCCACCCTGGAGATCGTCGGTGAGGCCGGGGACGGGGTCGACGCGGAGCAGCAGGTGCGGGCCCTGCGTCCCGACGTGGTGCTCATGGACATCCGCATGCCCCGCCAGGACGGTCTGGTCACCACCGAGCACCTGGCGACCCAGCCGGACCGCCCGGCGATCATCGTGCTCACGACCTTCCACGCCGACGAGCTGGTGCTGCGGGCCCTGCGCGCCGGCGCCGGCGGCTACCTGCTCAAGGACACGCCGCCGGCCCAGATCGTGCAGGCCATCCATCGGGTGCGAGCTGGCGAGCCGATGCTCTCCCCCAGCGTCACCCAGCAGCTGATCGCCGCCGTCGCCGAGCAGACCACCGACCCGAGGGCGGCCCGCGCCACGGACCTGGTGCGGACCCTGACGCCGCGCGAGCGCGAGATCGCCCTGGCGGTCGCGCAAGGACGCACCAACGCCGACATCGCCGCGACGATGTACCTCTCGGTGGCGACCGTGAAGTCCCACGTCACCCACCTGCT